>JBEIGA010000048.1:0-17582 GCA_040382135.1 Acidimicrobiales bacterium | reverse complement strand
GGGCTGGTTCGGCTCGTCGCCGTGGCCGTCCCACGACATGAACACCAAGCTCGCCATCGGCTCGGCGATGATGTACCTCTCCAACGCGTCGGTCATGGCGAACCTGATCTTCGGCGGCGTGCTCGAACGGCACCCGACCGTGCAGTTCGTCTCGGTGGAGAGCGGCATCGGGTGGATCCCGTTCTTCCTCCAGTCGCTCGACTACCAGCTCGAGCAGAGCACCCCCGGCGTGTACGGCACGAAGCTCTCGCTCACGCCGACGGAGTACTTCAAGCGCCAGATGCACGCCTGCTTCTGGTTCGAGGAGGCGGGCGTGCCGGAGGCGGTGGCGGCGCTGGGTGACACCAACGTGATGTTCGAGACCGACTTCCCGCACCCCACCTGCCTCTACCCGGACGGCCTCGGGATCGCGAGCGCGGCGGTGCGGTCGCTGCCGGAGATCAGCCGGCGGCGCGTCATGAGCGACAACGCCGCCCGCCTGTACCGACTGCCGTTGCCGGGGTCCTGAGACCGGGACGCCGGGCACGGCCCCGGGCCCGTCTCAGGCGGTGCCGCGCTCCGACCCGGTCGCCTCACCGCGGGCGCGCTCCACGGCGGCCTGACCGAGCAGCTCCGACAACCGCAGGGCGTCGGCAGGACCGAGCGACCCCACGAGCTCGCTCGCAAGGTCGCCGAGCTCCGACGCGGAACGGCCGGTGCCGACACGCCCGTCGCCGCCGTCGCCCTTCGCATCGTCGAGGGCGAGGCCCAACCGGATCCGGGCGCAGAGCTCGTGCGCGGAGGCGGCGAGCGCGGCGTAGCGGGCCGCGCCGAGGACCGCCGTGTAGCGGGCCTCGAGGGCATCGATCCCCGCCACATACGTGCCGAGCGCGCTGCGTCCGCGCCGCGTGGGACGGAAGACCACGCCGCGGGCGTCGGAGGGGTCGTCGTGACGGGTCACGTACCCGAGCGTCTCGAGCTCGTGCAGGGTGGCGCTCACCGCCTGCCGGCTGATGCGCTGCGCCCGCGCCAGCTCGCTCGAGCGCGCCCCGTGCGGACCGATGTGCACGAGGACGAGGTTCTGGGTGCCGCCGATCCCGCGATGCCCGCCCTCGTCCATCCCGGCCCTCAGCGAGGCCATCGCATGTGACGCGATCGAGGCGACCGCCATGACCGACGTGCCCGGCGCCAGGGACGCGGTGGCCCCGCCCTCGTCGATGCCGAGCCCGACCCGGAGCCGTGCCAGTGCGCCGTCGAAGCGGGCGAAGCGGCGGGCGCCGAGATAGGCCGCGTAGTCGACGGCTCGGGCGCCGATGGCGGCACGCCCGTCGGCGACGAAGGCGCGCCCGAGCGGCGTCAGCACCACCAGCTTCGACCGACGGTCCTCGGGGTTCGGCTCCCGGCTCACGTAGCCGGCCTGCTCGGCCGACCCGACGGTCTGGCTGGCGGCCTGCGGGCTCACGCCGAGCGCGTCCGCCAACCGGCCCTGGGGCACGGGCCCCTGCCAGATCCTGGTCAGCAGCGGGGCGAAGGAGGGCCGCAGCTCCGAGTAGCCCCGGGAGGCGAGGTCGGCGCGGATGTGCCGCCGGAGGTCGTTCGCGACGGCGATGAGGTCGTGGACCGTGTTCTCCGCGCTGCGCAGGTGGCGGTCGGGGCACACGGCGGCATCTCCTCCTGCAGGCGGCATATCGTCAAGGCTGCTTGACCACTACAGTCACACCCGTGGGCCGTCCCGAGGGGTTCGGCGGCCCGGAAGGGGGATCCGACATGATCGCACCGACCGCCGGCGACGTCCGAGTCGCGATCATCGGCGCCGGGCCGGGTGGCCTGTGCACCGGGAAGCGCCTGCTCGACGAGGGCATCGACGACTTCGTCCTGCTCGAGAAGAGCGACGGGGTCGGTGGCACCTGGAACCTGAACCGCTACCCGGGCTGTGAGTGCGACGTGCAGTCGGCGCTGTACTCGTTCTCCTTCGCGATCAAGCCCGACTGGTCCAAGCCCTACGGCACCCAGTCCGAGATCCTCGCCTACATGCAGGAGGTGGCGGAGCGCTTCGGCCTGCTCCCCCACGTCCGGCTCGGCAACGGGGTCACCCGGGCGGTGTGGGACGAGGCCTCCGCCTCCTGGACCCTCACCCTCGAGGACGGCTCGACCCTCACCGCCGACGTCGTCGTCAGCGCCATCGGGATGTTCAACGAGCTCGCCCACCCCGACATCGAGGGCCTGGACGGCTTCACCGGCACGATGTTCCACTCCGGCCGGTGGGACTGGGACCACGACCTGACCGGCGAGCGGGTGGCCGTCATCGGCAGCGCGGCGAGCGCCGTCCAGTTCGTGCCCGAGATCCGCAAGCAGGCGGCATGGTCCACCTGTTCCAGCGCACCGCCAACTGGGTCACGCCCAAGCTCGACACGCCGTACACGGAGGAGGAGCTCGAGGCGTTCCGCCGCGACCCCACCCCGATCCTCGAGTTCCGGCGCCAGATCGAGGACTCGATGAACAAGGGCATGACCTTCGCCGACCCGGACAAGCTCGCCCTCAGCGTCGCCGTCGGCACCGCGAACCTCGAGAAGGTGGCGGACCCGGTGCTGCGGGAGAAGCTGCGGCCGCAGCACCCCTTCGGCTGCAAGCGCCCCCTCATGTCGAACGTCTACTACCCGGCGTTCAACGAGCCGAACCTCGAGCTCGTCACCGATCCCATCGCCCGGATCACGCCGACGGGCGTCGTCACCGAGGACGGCCGGGAACGGGAGGTCGACACGATCATCCTCGCCACCGGGTTCGCCGCCACCCGCTACCTCGCCGCCCTCGACGTGGTCGGCCGTGGAGGCCGGTCCATCGACGAGGCATGGAGCGACGGGGCGGCGGCGTACCTCGGGATCACCACCGCCGGATTCCCCAACCTGTTCATGCTCTACGGCCCGAACACGAACAACGGGTCGATCATCACGATGATCGAGTACCAGGTCGAGCACGTCGTGGCCCACCTCCGTCGCATGCAGGACGAGGGGCTCGACTGGGTCGACGTCCGTCCCGAGCCGATGGCCCGCTTCAACGACGAGGTGCAGGAGGCCATCGCCGGCGTGCCCGTCTGGAACGCCGGGTGCAACGGCTACTACCGGACACCGAGCGGCCGGATCGTCACCCAGTGGCCGTTCTCGATGATCGAGTTCCGCGAACGGACCGCCGTCGTCGACCCCGACGCCTTCGAGTCGGGCCGCCGCCGGTAGCCGTGTGGTAGGCACGTCGTCATGACCACTGAGCCGTCGTTCCAGGCGCGCCTCGACGCACTGGTCGGCCACCCGCCCGGCGAGGGCGGCCCGACCACCGGCCCCGACCCGGTGAACCAGCCGATGATCCGGCACTGGGCGGCGGCGTTCGAGGACGCCAACCCCGTCTACACCGACCCCGACGCTGCCGCCCGCTCCCGCTTCGGGGCGATCGTGGCGCCGCCGGTCATGCTCCAGACCTGGACCATGCCCACCCCGGTCATCACCGGCATCGGCGAGCGGGGCGGCTCGCCCGTCCCCACCGCCGGACGCAGCTTCATGACCGTGTTCGACGAGGAGGGCTTCACCGGCACCCTCGCCGTCGGCTCCGAGTTCGAGATCGAACGGCTCCTCCACCTCGGCGAGGTCGTCACCGCGGAGAACGTCGTGGAGTCGATCTCCGAGGAGAAGCAGACGCGGCTCGGTCCCGGCCACTTCGTCACCTGGGTCACCACCTACACCGACCAGACCGGCGCCGTGGTCGGCCGGCAGCGCTTCCGGGTGCTGAAGTTCACGCCGGGCGGCGGCGCATGAGCATGCGCCTCGCCCCCTCGATGTCGCCCGACACGCAGTTCTTCTGGGACGGGCTGAAGGAGCACCGGCTCCTCATCCAGCGCTGCGCGGCGTGCGGCACCCTGCGGCACCCTCCGCGGCCCATGTGCCCGTCGTGCAACGCCCTCGGGTGGGACACGGTCGAGGCGAGCGGCCGGGGCACCGTGCACAGCTTCGTGATGCCCCAGCACCCGGCGTTCCCGTTCATGGAGTACCCGTACATCGTCGCCCTGGTCGACCTCGCCGAGGGCACGCGGCTCGTCTCCAACCTCGTCGAGGTCACCCCGGAGCAGGCCACCATCGGCATGGAGGTCGAGGTCGTCTACACCGAGTTCGACGGCGGGCTCGTGCTCCACCAGTTCCGCCCGGTCCGCAGCGCAGGAGGCACCAACCCGTGAGCGGCGTCACCGCAGCCGAGGTGCGGGAGGGCGACGTCCTCCCCGTGCTCGAGCTCCCCATGACCGCCACCCGCATCGTCGCCGGCGCCATCGCCACCCGTGACTTCATGCCGGTGCACCACGACCGGGACTACGCCAACCAGCAGGGCGCCCCGGACATCTTCATGAACATCCTGTCCACGAACGCCTACTGCAGCCGCTACCTCACCGACTGGGCCGGGCCGGACGCGATGCTCACCAACCTGTCCATCCGCCTCGGCGTCCCGGTGTTCCCCGGCTCCACGCTCACGTTCACCGGCGCGGTCACCGGCGTCGAGGCTCGCGCCGACGACGTGCTCGTGCACGTGGCCTTCCGCGCTGCGAACGCGCTCGGCGACCACGCCACCGGCACCGCGACCCTCTCGCTCCCGGCATGAGCGGGCTCAGCGGTCGGGCCGCCATCGCCGGGATCGGCCAGACGGAGTTCTCCAAGGCGTCGGGTCGCACCGAGCTGCAGCTGGCCTGCGAGGCCGTGAAGGCGGCGCTCGACGACGCCGGCCTCACCCCCGCCGACGTCGACGGGCTCGTCACCTTCACCCTCGACAGCAGCGAGGAGATGGAGGTCGGCCGCAGCCTCGGCATCGACGAGGTCACGATGTTCAGCCGCATCCCCTACGGGGGCGGCGCCGCCGCGGCCACCGTCCTCCACGCGGCGATGGCCGTGGCCACCGGCGTGGCCGAGGTGGTCGTGATCTACCGGGCGTTCAACGAGCGCTCGGGTCTGCGCTTCGGCAACGTCGGCGGCTCGCTGTCGTCGATGCCGCTGTGGCTGTCCTGGTACGCGCCCTTCGGCCTGCTCACCCCCGCCTCCTGGGTGGCGGTGCAGGCCCGGCGCTACATGGACCGCTACGGCATCACCAACGAGCACTTCGGTCGCATCGCCGTGGTCGACCGCGCCCACGCCGCCACCAACCCCGACGCCTGGTTCTACGGGCGGCCCATCACGCTCGACGACCACCAGGCCTCCCGCTGGGTGGCCGAGCCGGTGCTGCGCATCCTCGACTGCTGCCAGGAGAGCGACGGCGGCGTCGCTCTCGTGGTCACCTCGGTCGAGCGCGCCCGCGACCTCCGGCAGCCCCCGGCGGTCGTCACCGCCGCAGCCCAGGGCGCCACCTTCGACGCCGAGATGATGACGGCCTACTACCGCGACGACGTCAGCGGGCTCCCCGACATGGGCGTGGTGGCGAAGCAGCTGTGGCGTCAGTCGGGGCTCACCCCGGCCGACATCGACACCGCCTTCCTGTACGACCACTTCACGCCGTTCGTCCTGATCCAGCTCGAGGAGCTCGGCTTCTGCGGGCCGGGCGAGGCCAAGGACTTCGCCACCGTCGAGAACCTCTCCCTGGGTGGCTCGCTCCCGATCAACACCAGCGGCGGCCTGCTCGGCGAGGCCTACATCCACGGGATGAACGGCATCACCGAGCTGGTCCGCCAGATCCGCGGCACGTCCTGCAACCAGCTCCCCGCGGTGGAGCACGCCCTGGCCACGGCCGGCACGGGCGTCCCCACCAGCGGCCTGATCCTCAGCCGGGGGTGACCCCCGTCCGGCGGGTCGGTCCCGTCAGCGCATCCCCCGTCAGCGCATTGCCTCCCAGGACGAGGCGAGGGAGTCGAGGGTGACCGTGTGCACGACCGTGCCGTCGAGGTCGACGATCTCGTAGAGCCGCCCGTCGGTGGTGTGGTGGCTGAAGAACAGCACCGCGCCGTCGGGTCCGCCGCGCTCGAGGTGGGGGTACGGGTCGCCCGGGGTGAGGTGGTGGGTGCCGGCGGTGCGGACCTTGTGCACCCGGGTGCCGTCGGGGCGGAGCTCGTCGAGGTGCTGCTCGCCCCGCAGCACGAGCACCGACGTGGACGAGACGTGGCGGTGCGCCTGGCAGTGCCCGCCGTCGGCGTCGAAGCGGATCAGGAGGTCGATCGTGCCGGCGTCGCGGTCGTGGGCGAGGACGCACAGCTCGTGGTGGATCGGGTACGGCGACGCGGGGTCACCCGTGATCTCGCGCCACTCGTAGGCATCGGGGTCGAGCATGGAGGCCTCCTGGGGTGACGCTCAGAAGAGCTGGTCGGTGTAGTCGTTCGTGCCGTGGTTGGTGGGGATGAACGCCGCCTGGATCCCGAGGGTCCCCACGCCGCCGCCGGCGATGGTGGTCTCGGCGTCGGCGAACAGCTCGTCCCAGCACTCCCGCGGGTCGGTCTCGAGGAAGTGCAGCACCGTGACGATCCTGTCGACCCCGTCGAGCTGGCGCACGTGGGAGAGCTTGTCGGCGGGCAGCGGCCGGGGAGCGAAGCGGAGGGCGACCGCGTTCGCGCCGCGCACCACCGACGGCAGGTAGGTGGAGGCGAGCCACGCATCGAGCCCGGCGCGGTCGGAGGCGGCGTCGATCACCTGCACGACGAGACCCTTGTAGGGCTGCACGAGGGTGTGCACGTCGCGGGGCACGGCGTCGTCACGGTAGGTGGGGCCGAGGTAGTCGCTGAACGACGTGAAGATGTGCCGGCGCTCCTCGAGCGGGTCGTGCCCGTGGCCGCGGTAGCTGCCCCGGCCCTCCTCGTGGAGCCGGTAGTTGGAGCCCAGCGCCCACTGCTCGTGGTCCTCGAGCCGGCCCTCGTTGATCCAGTAGATCCCGATGTACTTCCCGGCCTCGAGCGGCTCGGCCACCCGGGAACCGGCCGGCCCGCGCAGGTGCTGCACGAACGTGGGCGCCACGAACCGGCGGCACGAGAACATCCAGGGCATCACCATCGCCCCGGTGATCATGTGGTCGTCCTCGTACCAGCGGTTGTAGCCGACCACGTGCTCGGGCATCGGCTCGACCCACGTGATCAGCGCGCCGCCCAGGTGCGGGGCGTGGGGCCCGACGCCGGGCAGGCGCCGGTAGGCCTCGTCGGGCGCGGACGTGGTGGTCGTGTCGTCGCTCATGTGCTCCCCCTCGGAGCAACCATTCTGGCTCAGCGACGACGGGGCTGGAGCAGCTGGGACGTCGACGCCACGGCGAACACGCCGTCGGCATCGCTCAGCTCCGCCGAGGACACGCCGCGCCCGGTGGCGGCGTGGAAGCGGGTGTCGCCGGTGACCGCGATCCACTCCCCGACCGGGTCCCGCAACACCTGGGCGCTGACGTCGGCGTTGATCATCGTGACCCCGGTCTGGCCGGGGGCGACACCGATGAGGTTGGCGAAGTCGATCGCCGCGGCGAGGCGCGACGTCGGCCGGATCGGCTGCCCCGCCACCACCTCGGCCTCGAGCCGCAGCCAACTCCCGACGCCCGAGCCGTCCCGGGTGGGCGTGGCGCGGAAGTCCACCGCGTCGAGGAACCCGACGGTCCCCCGACCGCGGAAGTCCTCCCCCTCCTGCGGTGGCACCAGGGCGTCGGCCGGCCGCGCCGTGGTGGTGCTCGGGGGCAGGTCGGTGCGAGCGCCCAGGTCCTCGTGGCGCAGCCGCAGCACGCTCGCCCGGACGTGCTCGACGTCGCCGGCGAGCAGGAGCAGCTCCACGACCTGGATCTTCTTGCCCTCGCGCACGACGCGGTGCCGGACGTGCAGCCGGGGACCGATGGGGACGGGCCGCACCAGGTCGGCGGTGATCCGGCTGACGCTCATCGGCGCGAGCGTGGGCACGTCCTCGAGGCAGTGGCCGAGCAGGGCGAGCGCCATCCCGCCGTTGGCCGCGCCGGGGTCCCAACCCCCCTGGATCAGGATCGTGCCGACGTACCCGTCGCCGTCCGGGATGAAGAGCGCCCGTTCCCCCATGGCCGGACACCCTCGCACCGTCGGCCGGCGCACGCCCGATCCGGCGCCTCCCCGGCCTGGCACTACCCTGGGCCAGGCCAACGTCGACCCGAGGGGGGACCATGACCGACGCACCGACCCGCCGTGCCGGACTCGAGATCCATCGCATGGCGGACGCCACACCGCTCGTCGAGGCGGGGCTGATGTCCATGCCCACCATGGACCCCCCGGCCTACGAGCAGCTCGGAGCGTGGGCGCAGGCCGGAGGCCAGGACGTGCGCGTCCTGTTCTGCGACCCCGAGGGCAGCGGCATGAGCCTCGTCTGGGCGCGGTTCGCCCCCGGCTTCATGCTCCCCCGCCACTCCCACAGCGGCGACTGCCTCTACTTCGTCCATCGCGGCGAGCTGCGCATGGGCAACGCCGTCCTGCACCCCGGCGACAGCTTCTTCCTGTCGCTCGGCGCCCCCTACGCCTACACGGCGGGCCCGGAGGGTGTCGAGGTGCTCGAGTTCCGCAAGCACACCGAGCTCGACATGCACATCAGCGAGAGCCTCGGCCGCTGGGACCAGATCGTCGCCAACGCCCAGGCCCACAGCGAGGCATGGGCCGCAGAGGCCGCAGCCCGCGCCTGACCCGCCACCACCAGGAGCCCCCATGGACCCCCGAGCCGAGTGGGAGGCTGCCGCCGCGGCCGCCCCCCAGCGGGCCACCGCCTTCACCACCATGTCGGGCATCCCCGTCGACGGGGTGTACGGCGATGCGCCCTACCCGGGCCAGTACCCGTACACCCGCGGCATCCACGCCTCGATGTACCGGTCGCGGCTCTGGACGATGCGCCAGTTCGCCGGCTTCGGTACCGCCACCGACACGAACCTGCGGTTCAAGGAGCTGCTCCGTTCCGGCGGAACCGGCCTGTCCACGGCGTTCGACATGCCCACGCTCATGGGCCGCGACTCCGACGACGAGTGGGCGCTCGGCGAGGTGGGCAAGGCCGGCGTCGCGGTCGACACGCTCGCCGACATGGAGGACCTCTTCGCCGGCATCGACGTGGGCGGCATCACCACCTCGATGACCATCAACGGCCCCGCCGCGATCCTCATGGCGATGTACGTGGCCAACGCCGAGAAGCAGGGCATCGAGCGCGCCCGCCTCGGCGGCACGCTGCAGAACGACATCCTGAAGGAGTACCAGGCGCAGAAGGAGTACATCTTCCCGCCCCGCCCCTCCATGCGGCTCGTCACCGACCTGGTCCGGTACACCACCGCCGAGATGCCCCGGTGGAACCCGGTGTCGGTGAGCGGCTACCACATCCGTGAGGCGGGCAGCACGGCCGCCCAGGAGCTCGCCTTCACCCTCGCCAACGGGTTCGCCTACGTGGAGGCGGCGGTGGCGAGCGGGCTCGACGTCGACGCGTTCGCCGGCCGGCTCTCGTTCTTCTTCAACAGCCACATCGACTTCTTCGAGGAGATCGGGAAGTTCCGGGCGGCCCGGCGGATCTGGGCCCGGTGGCTGCGCGAGCGCTACGGCGCCACCAGCGAGAAGTCCTGGGCGCTGCGGTTCCACACCCAGACCGCCGGCGTCTCGCTCACCGCCCAGCAGCCCGAGATCAACATCGCCCGGGTGGCGCTCCAGTCGCTGGCCGCGGTGCTCGGCGGCACCCAGTCGCTGCACACCGACAGCTACGACGAGGCCCTCGCCCTCCCCACCGAGAAGGCGGCCCGGATCGCCCTGCGCACCCAGCAGATCGTGGCCCACGAGACCGGCGCCGCGGCCGTGGCCGATCCGCTGGGCGGGTCCGCCTACGTGGAGTGGATGACCGACGAGCTGGAGCGCCGGGCCGAGGAGGTGTTCGCCCACCTGCTGGAGCGGGGCGACGGCTCCATCCTCGAAGGCGTGTACGCCGAGATCGAGAGCGGCTGGTTCATGGGCGAGATCGCCGACGCCGCCTACCGCTTCGAGCGGGAGGTCAACGCCGGCGACCGCATCGTGGTGGGGGTCAACGCCTTCACCGAGGGCGACGAGGGCCAGCCGCCGCTGCTCTACATCGGGCCCGAGACCGAGGCGCTGCAGCTCGAACGGCTCGCCCGCATCAAGCAGGACCGCGACGACGCCGCCGTGCACGCGGCGCTCGCCCGGATCGCCGCGGACGCCGCCGACCCGACCGTGAACCTCATGCCGCCGATCCTCGACGCCGTGCACGCCTACTGCACCGAGGGCGAGATCGTCGGCGCGCTCGCCGGCGTGTTCGGCACCTACACCGAGCGGGTGGTGGTCTGATGAGCGCCCCCGCCGACGCCCCCGTCCGGGTGGTCCTCGCCAAGCTCGGCCTCGACGGCCACGACCGCGGCATCAAGGTGGTGGCGCGCATGCTCCGTGACGCCGGCTGCGAGGTCGTGTACCTCGGACTGCGCCAGACCGCGGACTCGATCGTCGCCGCCGCCGAGCAGGAGGACGCCGACGTGATCGGGCTCTCCATGCACAACGGCGGGCACCTGGCCCTGGCCCGCAAGATGCTCGACGCCATGCGCGCCGCCGACCTCGACCTGCCGCTCGTGATCGGCGGCATCGTCCCCGACGTCGACATGCCCGCCCTCACGGAACTCGGCGTCACCGCGGTCCTCGGTCCGGGCGCCTCGGCCGACGACGTCGTCGCCACCGTGCGGCGCGCCGCGGGCCGATGACCGACCCGCTCCCCGATCTCCCCGGCCTGCTGGAGCGCGCCCGTGCCGGGCACCGGCGCTCGGTCGGCCGTCTGCTCTCGGTGGTGGAGCACGGCGGAGATCAGGCCGAGGAGCTCGACGCCCTCACCCTCACGCACACCGCCCAGACCGACGACGCCCACGTCGTCGGCGTCACCGGCGCGCCGGGTGCCGGCAAGTCCACCCTCACCGGCGCGCTCGCCATGGCGCTCGCGGGACGGGGCCGCCGCACCGCGGTGGTGGCGGTGGACCCGTCGTCGCCCGTCACCGGCGGAGCGATCCTCGGCGACCGCATCCGCATGGACGACACCGTCGGACCGGCCCGGGACCACGTGTTCATCCGCTCGATGGCCACCCGCGGCCAGCGCGGCGGCCTGGCCCTCGCCGTGCCCGGCGCCGTGCGGGTCCTCGCCGCCTGCGGGTTCGACACCGTCGTGGTCGAGACCACCGGTGTGGGGCAGGTGGAGATCGACATCGTCGCCGGCGCCGACACCACCGTCGTCGTGCTCAACCCCGGCTGGGGCGACGCCATCCAGGCCAACAAGGCCGGGATCATGGAGATCGCCGACGTGTTCGTCGTGAACAAGGCCGACCGCCCCGGCGCCGACGACACCGTCCGCGACGTGGAGCGCATGCTCGACCTCGGCCACCGCGGCGTCGATGGCACCTGGCGCCCGCCGGTCGTCCGCACCGTCGCCACCGACGGGTCCGGCACCGAGGCGATGCTCGACGCCCTCGACGCCCACCTCGCCCGGCTGCGCGCCACCGGTGAGCTCAACGAGCGCCGCACCCGCCGGGTCGCGGCCGAGGTCCGCACCCGCATCACCCACGACCTCGAGGACCGCCTCACCGCCGCCCTCACCGCCGAGAGCGCGACCATCGCCGACACCGCCGCAGGCCGCAGCACCCCCGGCCAGGCAGCACAGCTCATCGCCGCACGGCTCCAGGCCGGCTGAGCGCGACGGCGGGATCTACACGCCGTACTCGTTCGGCCCCGGCGCGCTCTCCTGGGCCCACCACACGATCAGGATCACGGTGCCCACGATGGGGATCAGACCGATGAGGATCCAGATGCCCGGCTTGCCGATGTCGTGGAGCCGGCGGACGCCCACGGCGATGCCGGGGACCAGGACGGCCAACCCGTAGACGAGGGCGAGGATGGCGAACAGGTCTGCCGCCTGCCCCAGGACGTTCAGGACGACCGAGACGATGAGGTTGGCGAGGAAGAAGTGCCAGAACTCGGGGCGTCGAGCCCGTCCCGCAAAGTTCGCGTAGTTCCCGAGAACCACGGTCTTCCACGCATCGACCAACAGCATGATCCGCACCTCTCCCGTCGGGTGGCGAAACGGTACCACCCACGGCTGTCCGCAGCCCGTGGCCACATCGACGACGACCGGACCGGGCATCACCGGGAGTCGGAGGCCTAGCCTGACGCACCGTTCCGCACCGCGCCTGGAGGAGTCGCCGATGTCCGAGCCCGCCGTCCTCGTCGAGCAGGAGGACAACGTCCTCATCGACACCCTGAACCGGCCGGAGAAGCGCAACGCCGTCAACTCCGAGGTGATGTGCCGCCTCTACGACGCGTGGGTCCGGCTCGACCAGGACGACGACCTGCGGGTGGCGATCCTCACCGGCCGCGGCAACACCTTCTGCGCCGGCATGGACCTGAGCGAGATCGGCAAGATGGGCGGCCCGCCGACCAACGAGTACATGGCGCGTCTCCAGGAGAACCCCTCGATGATCCTCGGGGCCTGGCTCAAGACCTACCGGCCCACCAAGCCGGTGATCCTCGCCGCCGAGGGCTTCGCCCGGGCCGGCGGCACCGAGATCCTCCAGGGCACCGACATCCGCGTTGCCGGCGAGAGTGCCGTCTTCGGCGTCACCGAGGTCCAGCGCGGCCTGTTCCCGATGGCCGGCTCCGCCGTCCGTCTGCGCCGCCAGATCGGCTACGCCGTGGCCGCCGAGATGCTGCTGTGCGGCGACGACCTTCCCGCCGCTCGTGCCCACGAGCTCGGTCTGGTCAACCACGTGGTCCCCGACGGCGAGGCCCTGGCGAAGGCCAAGGAGATCGCGGCCCGCATCGCGAAGAACGGCCCGCTCGCCGTGAAGGCGATCCTCGCAACGCTGCGCGAGACCGAGACCCTCGCCGAGCCCGAGGCGTTCGTGATCGAGCAGCGCCACGGCGGCGCGGTGATGGCGTCGGAGGACGCGCAGGAGGGCCCGCGGGCCTTCTTCGAGAAGCGCGACCCGGTCTTCAAGGGTCGCTGAGCGCCGGGAGGCCCGGCCCCCGGCCCGGGCCTAGGTCCAGGCCTCCCAGTCGATCATCGTGCGCAGCGGCCCGGCGAAGAGGGGCCGCACCGCGCCCGACGCCCACCGCTCCGCCAGGGGCTGCCTCAGCGCGGCCGCGACCGCCAGCGGGTCCTCGTCGCAGTAGACGACCGTCGTGTACTGGGGGTCGCCCTGACAGTTGCGGTGCAGCTTCCAGCTCGCCGTCTCGCCGTACATCCACACGCCGGCCACCCCGGACACGTCGAGGAGCGCCCGGTGGTGCTCGGCGTGCAGCCACTGGAGCCACTCCCAGGGCTGCTCGCCGGTGGGCTCCTCGACGACGAGGACGATCCCCCGATGGGGTCGGTAGGGGACGACCTCGGGCGACACCTGCACCCGGGGCGAGGCGTACCACCGCAGCAGGGCGGGCATCCGCACCTGGATCGACGGGCGGCGCACGGGGAAGCGGCCCATGTCCGACAGTCGTCGCCCCAGTGCCATGAAGTCGTCGTGGGTCTCCTGCACGGGATCGCCCACGAGGTAGTTGACGACGTTGCCGAGCTCGGCGAGCGGCCCCTCGCCGGCGATGCGTGCGTCCGGCAGCGCACCGTCGGCGATGTAGCGCATGGCGAGCTGGATCCCCGGCAGCTGGTACTGCTCGGGCATGTGGTCGAGCAGGTGCCAGCGCAGGTACCCGTCCTCGTCGCCGGGCGGCGCCTGGGGGGTGATGCTGAAGAACGCGGCCTTGACCCTGATCACGACGACCCCCCGGGCAGGTTGGCGAGGCGGAACTCCGCGGACTCGGAGAACCCCACGAGCAGCTCCCCCGCCCGCATCCCGGCCTGGAGCCGGCCGATCCAGTACGCGGCACCGGAGGGATCGGGCGCACGGCGGAGGATGTTGCGGTAGACGAGGTCGACCAGCACCTCGGGCGTCGCCTGCCCGTAGCGGGCCTGGAACTCCGGGGAGGCCACGAAGTGCTGGGCGATCGTGGCGAGGGGGACCTGGTACCAGCGGGCCACCGTCCAGTACCAGAGGCCGCCCTCATCGGGCTCCCGGAGGAACGTGGCGAGGTAGAGCCGCCGCACCTGCTGGCGCATGCCGTCGGCGGTGGCCTCACTGGAGGCGGTGGCCTCACCGGAGGCGGAGATCATCTGATCGAGGAGGTACGCGGCGAAGCGGGCGTTGCCGGCGCGGGTGTAGTGGATGCCGTCCTCGTGGAACAGGGTGGGATCGGCCGCCAGCACGGCGGCCCAGTCGGCCACGGTGACCCCGCTGAGACTGCGCACGACGGCGTTCTGCTCGTCGTAGCGACCCGGCGTCGTGGTGCCCGCCGTCAGCCACCGGATCGCCACCGCGCCACGGGCACGCAGCTCCTGCACGAGGGCCAGCGCGTCGGCGCGGAACGCGCTGGTGCTGCGGGACGGGTTGGTGCCGAGCTCGACGATCACCACCGGCGGCACCGTCGGCATGGAGCGGGCCACGGCGAGCCCCGTGGCGAGCGGCACCCCGACGGTGCAGCGCAGGTCGGCGGTCAGGTCCGCCCGGACGAGGAGATCGCGCAGGCCGCCCACCCCGGCCGCGCCCACGCACAGGGAGTCGCCGAGCACGAGCACGTCGGCCTGCGGCTCGGGCGGCGTCTGGGCGGCGGCGGGGGTCGTCCCGGCCGCGGCTCCGAGCACGGCGACCAGGCCAGAGACGAGCAGCAGGATCCGTCGCATCCGTCCATGGTGGCACCGGGATCCGACCGCCGCGCGGTCGCCCTCACTACCGTCGGGCCATGCTCGCCGCCGTCGACACCTCCTCGGGGCCCTTCCTCGCCCTCGCCGTCGTCGGCACCATCGCGTTCGCGGTCTCGGGCGCCATGGCCGCCGCCGAGTCCGGCATGGACTGGCTGGGCGCCTCGGTCCTCGCCGTGGTGGTCGCCATCGGCGGCGGCACCATCCGGGACCTCCTGATCGGGGAACCCGTCGCATGGGTGACCGACGAGTGGCCGGTGGGTGTCGCGCTCGGCACCGCCGTCGTGGTCCTGGTCGTGCTCCGGGTCCGACCCGACATCGACCTCACCCACCACGTCGGCTTCCTCGCCTCCGACGCGATCGGGCTCGGAGCGTTCGCCGTGCTCGGTGCGTCCATCGCGCTCGAGGCGGGGACGTCGCCGTTCATCGCCGTCTTCATGGGGGTGATCACCGGGGTCGGCGGCGGGGTGGTGCGCGACGTGTTCACCGGGCAGCCGCCGATCGTCTTCGTGGGGCAGATCTACGCGGTAGCGGGGTTGGTGGGCGCCGCCGCGTACGTCGTGCTCGAGCGCACCGACGCCGCGCCCCGGCTCACGGTCTGGCTCCCCACGGCCGTGGTCGTCGTCATCCGCGGCGCCGCCGTGCGCTACGACCTGCACCTGCCGAAGGCAGCGCCCCCACGCCCGGACCGCTCGCCGCCGCTGGCGTAGCGTGCGGTCGTGCTGTACGTCTTCGGTTTCCAGCGGATCGCGGTCGTGATGAGCGACCTCTACTTCCTCGACCCGAACCCCGGTCCCGGCCGGGAGGGCGCCGAGCGAGGGGTGCGCATCGAGCTCCGCCGCATCGAGCCGGGCGAGCTGCAGGGCTCCATCTACGCGGCGCGGCCCATCTCGGTCACCGAGCCGATCTGGCGGGTCGATCTGCTCGAGTCGGCCGACGGCCCCATGGGCACCTTCGACCGCACCCACCACCACCCCCGGTTCCGGGGCTGGGACCCCTACCCCCGCACCTTCGTGGAGGAGCTGAGCGCCGACCCGGTTGCGTGGTTCGCAGCCCGCCTGCAGGAGCCGGAGCAGGTGCTCGCCGATGCCCGGTTCGACCCCGCCGAGCTCGGTCCCACCGACCTCGACGACCTGCGCGAGGCCGCCCCCGAGATCGTGGCGTGCCTGCGCGGGCTGCTCGAGCGGGTGCACACCGGCCGCCTCGCGACCGCCCCGCCGGCCGACGGCGCCGAGGCGCTCCGCGAGAGCTGGCTGTAGCCGGACCCCTCAACGACCGAGCTCCACCACCAGGCGGCGGATCCCCGTGTGGCGGTTGCTGCGGGTCCACTCGACGGGCTCGGCCAGGCGGATCTCGGAGCACCGGGGCAGCAGCTCCTCGAGCACGACCCGGATCTCGAGCCGGGCGAGGTTGGCGCCGAGGCAGTAGTGCAGGCCCTGGCCGAACCCCAGGTGGGGGTTCGGGCTGCGGGTGACGTCGAAGGTGTGGGGGCGCTCGAACACGGCCTCGTCGCGGTTCGCCGAGCCCTCCCAGACGAGCACCTTGTCCCCCGCGGCGATGCGGTGGCCGCCGAGCTCGGTCTCCCGGGTGGCGGTCCGCCGCTTGGACGGCGACGGGGTGGTCCACCGCACGATCTCGTCGACGGCCCCGGACAGCAGCGCCGGATCGTCGCGCAGCAGACGCAGCTGCTCGGGGTGCTCGGCGAGCGCGAGGACCCCGCCGGCGATGGCGTTGCGGGTGGTCTCGGCGCCGGCGGTGAACAGCAGCGAGAAGAACATGTACAGCTCGCCGTCGGTGAGCCGCGGCGCCACCGGGTCGTCGAGCGTGGCGTGCACGACGATCGACAGCATGTCGTCGCCGGGGTCGCGGCGCTTCTCGGCGATCAGCGCCGTGCCGTACGCGTGCATCCGGGCCCGCAGCGCCTCGGAGTCGAGGTCGACCTCGAACGCCTTGCGCGAGCCGCGGAAGTCGAAGCCCGGCTCGACCGCGGCGGCGAGCCAGTGCCGCTCGGACTCGGGCACCCCGAGCAGCAGGCAGATCATCTGCATGGGCAGCTCGGCGGCGATGCCGTGCAGCAGGTCGAACGGGACCCCGCCCTCCACCTCGTCGAGGAGGCGACGCGCCCGTTCGCGCAGGTCGTCCTCAACCCGCCGGATCGTGCGGGGGGTGAGCCCGGTGCTGACGAGGCGCCGGACCCGGGCGTGGCGCGGGTCGTCCATCATGTTCAGCACCTGGCCGGCCACGGGCAGGTCCTGCAGCAGGGTGCCGCCGTAGGGGCGGTCGCCGCCGGTCTCCGACGAGTAGGTGGCGGCGTCGCGGAGGACGGCGAGCACGTCGGCGTGGGTGGCCACGGACCAGAAGCCCTCGTGGTCCGGGGTGTGCTCGGTGGGCTCGTGCCGGAACACGGGGCGCTCCCGCCGGTGCCGCTCGAAGACGGCGTGCGGGAAGCCGTCGGCGAAGGTGTCGAGGTCGGTCAGGTCGGGGAACGCGTCCACGCCCCCATCCTCCCCCACGACGGTTCGGGACGCGCACGTCCTGGGGTAGCGTCCCGGGCCGGACGGGCCCGGCCCGACCGGGACGACGAGGGGGTTCGGGTGCCGGAGCGCACGCAGACACGGTTCGCGATCATCGGGGCGGGGGCGGGTGGCATCTGTGCCGGGATCCGGCTGCAGGAGACCGGCCGTGACGACTTCGTGATCCTCGACAAGGAGGACCGGGTCGGCGGCACCTGGCACCGCAACACCTACCCCGGCGCCGCGTGTGACATCGCCTCCCACCTGTACTGCTACTCCTTCGCGCCGAACCCCGACTGGTCCCGGTCCTACGCGCCGCAGCCCGAGATCCTCGCCTACCTCGAGCGCACGGCGCGGGAGTACGGCATCCTCGACCGTGTCCGCCTCGGCACCACGGTCG
>JBEIGA010000047.1:0-17637 GCA_040382135.1 Acidimicrobiales bacterium | reverse complement strand
TCGGCCGCCAGCGCGTGCTGGACGATGGCGGGGTGGAACATCGGCAGCGCCGGCGGGAGCGGCGGCAGGCCGAGGTCGGCGGCGGTCAGCACGGCCACGACGCCGGGCGCCGCAGCCGCCTCGGAGGTGTCGATGGACAGGATGCGGGCGTGGGCCATCGTCGACCGCACGAACACGGCGTGCACCGCGCCCTCGAGCCGACGGTTGGCCACGTAGGTGCCGTGGCCCCGCAGCAGGGCGTCGTCCTCACGTCGCAGTACGGCGTTCCCCAGGATCGATCCGCTCACGCTTCCCCCTCGTCGTCTTCGGCGATGTTAGGGGGTGGGAGTAGCGTGTCGGCATGGCCGAGATCACCGAGGACGAGATCCGTGAGCGGACGCGGGCGCTGCTGGCGGCCCACGATCCCGCCACCACCGACCGCGCCGTGTTCCGTGGCGCACAGTTCGACGCCGGCCTGGCCGTCGTCAACTTCCCGGAGGGCAAGGGCGGGCTGGGCGCGAGCCGCAAGCTGCAGACCGCCGTCAACGACGAGCTGCGCCAGGGCGGTGCCCGCTGGGACGACCTCCAGGTCAACCCCATCGGCATCGGCATGGGCATGCCCGTGGTGCTCACCTACGGCACCGAGGAGATGCACGAGCGCTTCCTCCGCCCCTGCTTCACGGGCGAGGAGATGTGGTGCCAGCTGTTCTCCGAGCCCGGCGCCGGCTCCGACGTCGCCGGTCTCGCCACCCGGGCGGTGCGTGACGGCGACGAGTGGATCGTGAACGGCCAGAAGGTGTGGACCACCCTGGCGCACGTGTCCCGCTGGGGGATGCTCCTCTGCCGCACCGACCCGGACCAGCCCAAGCACAAGGGCATGTCCTACTTCGTGGTCGACATGCAGAACCCCGGCGTCGAGGTCCGGCCGCTCTACCAGATCACCGGCGAGGCCGAGTTCAACGAGGTGTTCTTCACCGACGCCCGGATCCCGCACGAGATGATGCTCGGCCGGGAGGGCGACGGCTGGAACGTGGCCGTCACCACCCTGATGAACGAGCGGGTCGCCCTCGGCGGTGGCGTGCCGGCCAAGGGCAGCGGCTCCATCGGCTCCCTCATGAAGGTGTGGGAGGACCGGCCCGCTCGTCCGGCTGCCGAGGAGAAGGTGCTCCGCGACGAGGTCACCAGGCGCTGGATCGAGGCCGAGGTCCTGCGCCTCACCAACATCCGGGCGCGGGTGTCGGCCCGCGGTGGCAACCCCGGCCCCGAGGGCTCCGTCGGCAAGCTGATGTCGGCCGAGCTGAACAAGCGCATCACCGAGACCACCATGGACGTGCTCGGCGCGTCGGCCACGGTGCTGCTGCAGGACTACGAGCTGAAGCGCCCGGAGAACACCGGCCTGTTCGGCGCCGACCCCCGCCGGTCGTTCCTGCGGATGCGGGCCCAGACCATCGAGGGCGGCACCTCCGAGATCATGCGGAACATCCTCGGCGAGCGGGTCCTCGGTCTCCCCGGCGAACCCCGCGCCGACAAGGACCAGCCCTGGTCCGACATCCCCCGCAACGCCTGACCCGCTGGGGCACCACCCACCCACCCTCTTTCGGGCGAGCGGGGCGTGGTCAGGTGCGGCGCCAGATGGGGCCGTTCGGGGTGTCCTCGATGGTGATGCCGCGGGCGGTGAGCTCGTCGCGGATGGCGTCGGCGCGGGCGAAGTCCCGCCCGGCGCGGGCGGCGGTGCGCTCGGCGAGGAGGGCGTCGATCTCGGCGTCGTCCTCGCCCGTTGCGGCAGGGGCGCCGCCGAGCTCGAGGCCGAGCACGCCGGCGAGCTCCACGACGGTGGCGACGAGCGACGCCGCTTCCGGCGCGCCTTCGTCGAGCGCCCGGTTGGCCCGCCGCACGCCTTCGAACACCGCGGCCAGCGCAGCGGCGGTGCCGAAGTCGTCGTCCATCGCCTCGCGGAAGGCGTCGACGAGCTCGGGGTCCCGAGGCGCCCCGGTGCCGTCGCCGGCCCGACGGGCCAGGGCGTCGAGGCGTTCCACCGCGGCGGTGGCCGACGCCAGCGTGTCGGCGTCGATCTCCATCGTCTTGCGGTAGTGGGTCTGCAGCACGAGGAGGCGCAACGCCCGCGGGTCCCAGCGGTCGAGCACGTCGATGAGCGTGGTGAAGTTGCCGAGCGACTTCGACATCTTCTCGCCGTCGACGTTCACCATGCCGTTGTGCACCCAGTAGCGGGCGAACTCCTGGCCGACGCCGAGCGCCTCGGCCCGTTCGTTGGTGTGGTGCGGGAAGACGAGATCGTCGCCGCCGCCGTGGATGTCGAACCCCTCGCCGAGGAGGTCGAGCGACATGGCGACGCACTCGATGTGCCAGCCCGGTCGTCCCGGACCCCAGGGTGAGTCCCAGGTGGGCTCGCCCGGCTTGGCCGCCTTCCAGAGGGCGAAGTCGAGCGGGTCGTCCTTGCGGTCGTCGACGTCGACGCGGGCGCCGGCGCCCTCGCGCAGGTCGTCCGGGTGGCGGTGGACGAGCTCGCCGTAGCCGTCGAGCCGGCTCACGTCGAAGTAGACGCCCATGCCGGGGATCTCGTAGGCCATGCCGCGGTCGAGCAGCTCGCCGATGACCCGCACCATCTGCTCGACGAACTCGGTGGCGCGGGGGCGCAGGTCGGGGCGGAGGACGCCGAGGCGGTCCATCTGCTCGACGTAGACGTCCTCGTAGCGGCGGGCGAGCTCGGGCTCGGTGGTCCCCTGCGCCGCGGCCCGCTCGATGATCTTGTCGTCGATGTCGGTGACGTTCGACGCCAGCGTCACCTCGTAGCCGCACCAGCGGAGGTAGCGGACGACGACGTCGTAGGCGAGGGCGCTGCGGGCGTGCCCGAGGTGGGGGGCGTCGTAGACCGTGGGCCCGCACCAGTAGGCGGTGACCCGGCCGGGGTCACGGGGCTCGAACGGGACCTTCTCGCCGCGGAGGGTGTCGTGGATGCGGAGCACCGGGCCAGGATACGGGGCCGGGCGCCGGGGCCTCAGCGGGTTTCGACCGGACGACGCAGGTCCACACCGCAGAGCAGGGCGGCATCCACGAGGCCTGCGGCGGCACCCGGGTGCTCGCCCGCGCCGTCGGCGTGCGCGGTGAGCGCGGCGAGCGCGGCGGCGGTGTCGAGGTCGTCGTCGAGCGCGGCGCGCACTGCGGCGAGCACGACGGCGGGATCCGGCCCGGCGGCGGCGCCCGCAGCGGCGTGGAGCCGGACGAGCAGGTCGTCGGCGGCGTGGATCTCGTCGTCCTGCCACTCGAACGGCGTGCGGTAGTGGTGGGCGAGCAGGGCCAGCCGGATCGCCCGCGGGTCGTGGGTCTTGAGCAGGTCGGAGACGAACACGAGGTTGCCGAGCGACTTGCTCATCTTCTCGCCCTGGTACCGGACCATGGCGACGTGCATCCAGTGGCGGACGAACGGCTGCCCGGTGACGGACTCGGACTGGGCGATCTCGCACTCGTGGTGCGGGAACACGAGGTCGGTGCCACCGCCGTGGAGGTCGAGCGTGGCGCCGTGCTCGGCCATGGCCATGGCCGAGCACTCGATGTGCCAGCCGGGGCGGCCGTCGCCGAAGGGCGAGGGCCAGCTGGGCTCGTCCGGCAGCGACGGTTGCCAGAGCACGAAGTCGAGCGGGTGGCGCTGCTCGGGGTCGTCCGGGCGACCGCCGCGCTCGCGGGCGTGGGCGATCATCTGCGCCTCGTCCTCGTGGGAGAGCGAGCCGAAGCGCGGGAAGGTGGTCACGTCGAAGTAGGTGGTGCCGTCGACGGTGTAGGCGTGGCCCTTGTCGCGGAGCTCGGCGATGAGGGCGACCATGCCGTCGATCGACTCGGTGGCCCGCGGCTCGGCGACGGCGGGCCGGAGCTCCAGCGCGGTGAGGTCGCCGCGGAAGCGGGCCAGCTCGGCCTCGGCGAGGTCGAGGAAGTGGACGCCGAGCGAGCGCGCCTTCGGCAGGATCGAGTCGTCGACGTCGGTGACGTTGCGGACCATCCGCACCTCGTGGCCGAGGTCCTCGAGGCGCCGGATCAGCAGGTCGTAGCCGATGAAGGTGAAGGCGTGGCCGAGGTGGGTGGAGTCGTACGGCGTGATGCCGCAGACGTACATCCGCACCACCGGACCGGGCTCGAACGGGACGACGGCCCGGCGCGCCGTGTCGAAGAGGCGCACGGTCATGGCAACGGCTCCGCGGTCACGGCGCCACCGTACCAGGTCGGGCCCACCGCCGACGCCGAGGGGCGGTGCGAACCCCGGCGTCGATCGGGGGCCCTCGGTTGACTACGGTCTGTGTGCGTCGAGCCGGGTGCCGCCACCCGCCGTCGTCCGGAGGAGCCCTCGCCATGCGCCGACCCGCCGCCAAGCTCGTCGTCCTCGTGACGGTCGTCCTCGGGTTGCTCGCCCCGACGGCGGTCGCCGGCGCCCATCCCGGCGGCGACCCTGCCGCGCCGCCCCCGGGTGAGCCGGGCGGCGTCCTCGTCACCCCGACGGGTCAGGTGGCGATCATCCGGGAGACCCACGCCAACGGCTGGCTCGTGACCACGCCCTGCAGCTACGACGCCTACCTGACCGAGGGCACGGTGGTCCCCCGCGTCGACGTGGTGCTCGACCCCGGTCACGGCGGCTCCGAGTCCGGTTCGGTGGGGTCGAACGGGCTGAGCGAGAAGGCGCTCAACCTTGTGATCGCGTTCAAGGTCGAGGCCATCCTCGAGCAGGAGTACGGCCTGTCGGTGCAGCTCACCCGGACCCAGGACGTGCGGGTGCCGCTGCGGGTCCGCGGGTGGATCGCCGAGGCGCTGCGACCGCGTGCCTTCGTCTCGATCCACCACAACGGCGGGGCGACCGCGTCGAAGTCCTCGCCCGGCACCGAGGTGTACCACCAGGTCGCCTCGGCCGAGTCGGCCCGGCTGGGCGGGATCCTCTACGAGGAGATCCGCGCCGCCATGGCGCAGTTCCCCACCTCCTGGGTGGGCGGCTCCCGCAAGGTCGCCTCCCGCATCCGGTCCGACGGCACCGACCTGTACGGCGTGCTCCGCAACGCGCCGAACGTGCCGTCGGTGATCACCGAGGCGCTGTACCTGTCGAACCCGCCGGAGGCGCGCCTGCTCGCCACGCCGCAGGTCCAGGACGCCGAGGCCCGCGCCATCGCCTGGGGCATCGTGCGGTTCCTCACCACCTCCGATCCCGGCAGCGGCTTCCAGCCCCCGTTCGTGGACGAGAGCACCACCGGCACCGGCGGGGTCGACGGCTGCCGTGACCCCCAGCTCGGCACCCCGGACCTGCCCGTGTTCACCGGGTACACCGAGGAGGAGATGGCCACGATCCGCTGGGCGGCCGGCTACCTCCGGATGGACGTCCCGACCTTCCTGAAGACCAGCATGTACGTGCTCGACTTCCTGCGCGGCCTGCGCGGCTGGCAGCCGGAGCCCACCCCGGCGGAGCTCCCGTCGGTCCACGGCCCGATCCTCGTCACCAGCGTCTACCCGGCGGCGGACCGGTTCGTGCTGGAGCGGACCGTCCACGGGTACGGCATCGGCCCGCAGGAGGCGCAGAAGGTGGCGGTCGCCGTGCTCGCCTTCCTGACCGGCGTCGACGCCTCCCGGCCGCGCTGAGCGGCTGCGCTGAGCCGGGGCCCGGCCTCCGGTCAGGGCCGGGGGCGCGGGACCGAGTGCTCCCAGTCGGCGAACAGGGTGCGCAGCCCGGTCAGCAGGGACAGCGGCTGGTCGAGCATCAGGTGGTGCCCGGCCTCGGGCACCTCGATGACGGGCGCCCGCCGGCCGAGCTGCTCGTACATGAAGGCGCCGATGTCAGGGGTGACGAGCCCGTGCTCGGACCGGAACAGCGCCACCCGGCAGCGGATCCGCGCCATCAGGCGGGCCGGGTCGCCGCGGCCGGGGAGCATGAAGGTGGGGTCGAACTTCCAGGTCCACCCGCCCTCGACGTGGCGCAGCGAGTGCTCGGCGACGTGGCGCAGCACGTACGGCACGTAGTGGTCCTGGGCGGGCACGGTGCGGAACCGGGTGACCGCCTGCTCCCGGTCCGGGTGCACCTTGGCCTTCGCGAAGTTGGCCTGGTTGGTGGCCTCGACCTCCGGGTCGGGCTCCTTGATGGGCGAGTCGAGGATGACGGCGCCGCCGACGTGGTCGGGGTGGTGCGCGGCCGCGGTGACGGTCACGAAGCCGCCCATGCTGTGGCCCACGACGATGGGCGGCCCGGCTGCTGCCATCGCACCGGCCGCCGCCGCGACCTCGGCGGCCCACGTGGTGAGCTCGTAGTGGGGGCGCCAGCTGCTGTCGCCGTGCCCGGAGAGGTCGAGCGCGGCCACTCGGTAGTCGTCGGTGAGCAGCGGGACGAGGAAGCTCCACCAGTGGGCGTGGGCGCCGCCGCCGTGCACGAACAGCAGACCGGGTCGGCCGGGCTCGCCCCAGGTGAGCAGGTTGATGTCGGCGCCGTCGACCGTGAGCGTCTGCTGCTCGAACGGGGTGTCGACGGCGCGCCGGAACCAGGCGGGGGGCTCGTCGGTCATGGCGGGCACGCTACCGACGGTCACCCTTCGATCGTGATGGCGTTCGTCGGGCAGGACTCGGCGGCCATCCGGATGCGCTCCTCCGGGTCGCCCGCCGGATCGACCACGACCGCCTTGAGGGCGTCGTCGAGGTCGAAGGTGGCCGGCGCGTAGAAGCCGCAGCTCCCCGAGCCCATGCACCGGTCGCGGTCGATCGTGATGTGCATGCCCGTGGCCCCTTCGCCGCCTGCGTCCTCGTCCCTGCATCGTGGCAGATGCGCGGATGCGGCGTCGGCCCTGCGAGGCTTCCCGCCATGCGAACCCTCCTGCACGGCCTCGCGATCGCCGACCCGCCGGAGGCCTGGCGGTCCGCCGGCTTCTCGGTGGTGGACGACCGGCTCCTCGTGGGCGACGTGGTGCTCCACCTCGACGGTGAGGGCGGTGGCATCCGGGGGTGGGCGGTCACCGGAGTGGCCGCGGGGCAGGTCGTCGACGGTCTGTCGGTCGTCGACGTCCCGCAAGCCGCAGCGGGGGTCCCGCATCCCAACGGCACGTCGGAGCTCGACCACCTCGTCGTGACCTCGCCCGACCGGCGCCGCACGCTTGCCGCACTCGCCGCCGTGGGCCTGGAGCCCCGGCGGACCCGTGACGTGACCCTCGGCGGGACCCCGTCGCAGCAGACGTTCTTCCGCATGGGCGCCCCGATCCTCGAGCTGGTGACGCCGGTCGAGCCGTCGGGCGACGGGCCGGCGGTGCTGTGGGGCCTGGCGTTCACCGTCGACGACCTCGATGCCACTGCGGCGCTCCTCGGGCCCGCGCTCGGCCGGGTGAAGGAGGCGGTGCAGCCGGGCCGGCGGATCGCGTCGCTGCGCCACCGCGACGTCGGGGTGTCGGTCCCGGTGGCGTTCCTCGACCACGGGGGACGGCCGCCCAGCAGGGCCTGACCACGTGGGTGCGCGATGATGCGCGCATGGGGATCGTGTCGCTCCACCTCCGGCGGCATCGGAGGTCCCTCGCCCTCACGTACGGCGCCGTGGTGATCGGCAACGTCTTCGAGCTGCTGTACCCGTTCGCGATCGGGCTCGCCGTCGACGGGCTGCTCGACGATTCGTGGGGCGGCGTGGTGGTGTTCGCCTCGATCTCCCTCGCGCACACGGCGCTGTCCGTCGCGCGCCAGTGGCTCGGCACGCGGACGTTCAACCGGCTCTACGGCAGCCTCGCCACGGACCTCGTGGAACGTCAGCGCACCGAGGGGGTCGCGACGAGCTCGGTCGTGGCGCGCACCTCGTTGACGGGTGGGTACGTCGACTTCCTCGAGGTGGACGTGGACGCGGCGATCACCGCGGCGTTCGCGGTGGTCGGCTCCCTCGTCATGCTGTTCCTGTACGACCCGGTGCTGGGGGCCGTGGCCGCCCTCGTCGCCGTCCCCGTGGTCTTGCTGAACCGTCGCCTCGTGCGTCGCTCGGGTCGGATCTACCGACGGCTGAACGACCAGTCCGAGCTGGAGGTGTCGCTGATCGACACCGGCTCGACCGACGAGGTGCGTCGCCACTTCAGGGTGCTGGCCGGGCACTGGATCCGACTGTCCGATGCCGAGGCGGTCAGCTGGGGCGTCGTCGATCTGTTCGCTCTGGGTCTGGCCGTGTTCGCCCTCGTGCGGACGACGGACGGCTCGGCGGAGGTGGGGACGATCTTCGCCGTGATCGCCTACGTGTGGGCCTACATCGGAGGCTTCGACCAGGTGCCGGCCGTGCTGCAGCGGATGGCGAACCTCGGAGACATCCGGCGCCGGCTGGAAGTGGGCACCGCACCCGACGGCCCCGTGGCCGACTGAACCGGCAGTCCGCCGCGTGCCGGTCCAGCGGGCCGATCAGGCCAGGGGGGTGGTGAGGACGTCGGTGCTGGTGGTCTCGCCGTAGCGGGGCAGCTGCGTCAGGCCGAAGCGTCGGGCGTCGGCCAGCAGCATCGAGGTGGCGAGGGCGATGCGGGCCGTGCCCGCCTGCGTGGCCTGGAACGTGGCGGTCGAGGTCCGCACCCCGTCCGCGCCCTCGAGCCAGGCGGTGTAGGACTGCATCGGGTCGAGACCGGTCGCTGCGAGCTCGACGGTGGTGCCGTAGGTGCCGGGCACCAGCGATGCGGTCACCGCGAGCCCGCTCGCCGCGGACAGCTGCACGACGCGGCCCGGTCCGGCGACGGCCGCTGCGCTGGCCTCCATGACCGCACGCCGCTGTTCGAGGCGCTCCTCGGTGCGGAGCAGGCGCGTGACCGCGTCGACCGCTGCGTGCAGGCCGATCGCCACGAACCCGTAGACGACCATGGCGAACAGCACCGACGTGTCGAGCACCGACTGGTCGGTCAGCTCCACGGGTTCGAAGATCCCGCGGAAGGGGGCCATCGCCCGCTCGGTGGACCGGTACACCCACTCGACGAAGCCGGCATCGGGGTTGGCGCCGAAGACCTGCAGGATGAACGTCAGCAGCAGCAGCACCAGGGTGACCGCGACCCACAGGTACACGAGTCCGAGCAGGACCTGTGCGGCCTTGATCGTGATCTTCTTCATGCAGTTCCCCGATCGGCTCGTCCGGTTGAGGGACGACGCTAGTGGAGCCGCTGCGCCCGGTCCCGGCACCGCCCGCCCCGAACACGTGCTGGTGCCCCCGGCAGGATTCGAACCTGCGGCCTGCGGTTTAGGAAACCGTCGCTCTATCCCCTGAGCTACGGGGGCGGGACGTCGGCGTGAGGGTCCGCGTGGACCTCCGCGCGTCGATCGGTCCCCGAGCCTACGAGACGGCGCCGTCGATCCGGGACTCGGCTCCGAAGGTGCCGGCGACCATCACCCGGTCCCCGGGGGCCGGTGCGGGAGACTGTTCGGCGACCATTCGCTGACGACAGAAGGAGCGCCTGATGGCCAACGTGAACAAGCGGGAGCTGGCGACACTGGTCGGGGAGAAGGCCGGGGTCGAGACCCGAGTCGCCTCGTCCGTGCTCGACGCCGCGATCGAGGTCATCCTCGAGCGCGTGGCGGCGGGGGACAAGGTCACCCTGACCGGCCTGGCGGCGTTCGAGCGTCGGACGCGCGCGGCCCGCACCGCCCGCAACCCGGCGACCGGTGAGCAGATCCAGGTGCCGGAGAAGACCGTGGCCAAGGTGACGCCGCTGAAGGCGTTCAAGGACGCTGCCCTCGGATCGTGACCGTGCCGGCGCCGGGCGGGGCGACTCGCCCGGCCCGGCGCCCCCGCCGGGAGCGTGGCTTCAGGCGGGAGGGAGGTTGTCGAGCACCGTCGTCGCCACCTCGTCGAGCACCCGCAACTGCTCCGGGGTGAGCAGGTCCACGAAGTGCTTGCGCACCGTGGCCACGTGCGCCGGTGCGGCCGCTTCGATCGCCGCGCGGCCATCGTCGGTGGCCTCGACGAGCCACCCGCGCTGGTCGGTGGGGCACTTCGTGCGCCGGACCAGCCCACGGGTCTCCATCCGGCTGATGTGGTGCGACACGCGGCTGGTCTCCCAGCCCAGTCGACGCCCCAGCTCGGTGACGCGCGCCGTGCCGTCGGGCCGGTCGCCGAGCTCCGCCAGCACCAGGTAGTCCTGGTACGAGAGCCCGTCCTCGGCCAGCTCCCGCCCCAGGAGCGCGACCAGCTGCAGGTTCATGAGCGAGAGGTTCCGCCACGCCGACCGCTCGGCGTCGGTGAGCCATCTCGTGCGGGTCGTCCGGGCCACGGCCGGAGCCTACGACAGGTTGTTGACGTTTCAACCATTGAATACAGTGCATGACATGTCAACAACAACGATGCCCGCGGCGTTCATCGGTCACGGGAGCCCGATGAACACGCTCGAGCGGAACCGGTGGACCGAGGCGTGGCGCGCGTTCGGCCGCTCGATCCCGAGGCCGACGGCGATCCTGGCCATCAGCGCGCACTGGTACGGACGGGGACTCGCCGTGACGGCGATGGAGCGCCCCCGCACCATCCACGACTTCGCCGGCTTCCCCGACGAGCTGTTCCGCGTCCAGTACCCCGCTGCCGGCAGTCGAGAGCTCGCCGAGCGGGTGATCGATCTGGCGAAGCCGCGCACGGTCGCCGCCGACACCTCGTGGGGCCTGGACCACGGCACCTGGTCGATCCTCGCCCACCTGTACCCCGACGCCGACGTCCCGGTCGTCCAGATGTCGCTGGACGCCTCGCTCTCCTTCGATGAGCACCTCGCCCTGGGCGCGGCGCTCGCGCCGCTGCGTGCCGAGGGCGTGCTGGTGCTCGGCAGCGGCGACATCGTGCACAACCTTCGGGTCATGGACTGGGGCTCGCCCGAGGGTGCGTACCCGTGGGCCCAGGAGTTCGACGACGCCGCGCGGGAGCTGCTGGCTGCGGACCCGTCACGTCTCGGGTCGCTCGTCTCCCACCCGCACTACCGCCAGGCCGTCCCCACGCCCGAACACTTCGTGCCGGCGCTCCACCTCGCCGGTCTCGCCCACGCCGCCGGCACCGGTGCCGAGGTGCTCATCGGCGGCTCGGCCTTCGGCTCCGTCTCGATGACCAGCTACGTCGTGCGCTGAGGAGACCCCGGCCCAGCCGACGGCGTTGGCCTACCGCAGGGCGTAGATGTCGTAGTCGACGCCCTCGGCTCCGGCGGTGCCGATCCCGACGGCCTGGACGCCGTTGAGCCAGGCGTAGCGCTCGTCGCCGGTCTCGAACAGCGGGGCGCCGAGGGCGCGCATGCCGCCCTCACCGCGGACGAGCAGGCCCTTGTAGCTGCAGTAGATGTTGGCGCCGTCGTCGGTGACGAGGCAGAGCCGCACGTCGAGGGTCATCTGGCCTGCCGGGCCGATGGTGACCCAGTCGCCGGCCGGTCCGACGACCGTGCCCCGCAGGCGCGGCCCCTCGAAGGTGCCGCCGGTGACGGGAGCGATCAGCTTGGTGCCGGCGGGCCCGCCGGTGACCATGATCGGGGCGGCGGTGTCGAGGTGGATCCGGTAGAGGAACTCCACCGGCAGGGCATCGAGCGGCTGGGCATCGAGCGGCTGGGCATCGAACGGCATGGTGCGACTCCTCGGGGACGGGTCAGGCCTTCCGGATGACGCCGTCGGCGACGGCCGCCTCGGCGACGGCGGGGGCGACCCGCTGCACGATGGTGTGGTCGAACACCGACGGCACCACGAACTTCGGCGAGAGGTCGGCGTCGGTGACGGCCTCGGCGATGGCCTTGGCCGCGGCGAGCTTCATGTTCTCGGTGATGTCGGTGGCGCTCGCGTCGAGGGCGCCGCGGAAGATGCCGGGGAACGCCAGCACGTTGTTGATCTGGTTGGGGTAGTCGCTGCGGCCGGTGGCCATGACCGCGGCGAGCCCGTCGGCGGCCTCGGGGCGGATCTCGGGGTCCGGGTTGGCCATGGCGAACACGATCGGGTCCTTCGCCATGGTGCGGAGGTCGGCCGCGGTGATGAGGTCCGGGCCGCTCACCCCGATGAACGCGTCGGCACCGGCGAGGATCTCCGAGATGGTGCCCATCTTGCGGGACGGGTTGGTGTTCTCGGCGAACCACTCCTTGGCGAAGTTCATCTCGCTGCGGCCCTGGTAGATGGCCCCGACACGGTCGGCGCCGACGATCTCGCCGACACCGGCGTTGATGAGGATCTTGCCGATCGCCACGCCGGCGGCGCCGATGCCGGCGATGACGACGGAGAGGTCCTCCATCTTCTTGCCGGTGATCTTCAGCGAGTTCCAGAGGGCGGCGAGGGTGACCACGGCGGTGCCGTGCTGGTCGTCGTGGAAGACGGGGATGTCGAGGCTGGCCTTGAGGCGCTCCTCGATCTCGAAGCACTCCGGTGCCTGGATGTCCTCGAGGTTGATGCCGCCGACGGGGGGGGCGATGCGCTCGAAGAGGTCGACTACCTCGTCGTAGGTGCGGGCGTTGATGCAGAGGGGGAAGCCGTCGACCCCGCCGAACTCCTTGAACAGGAGTGCCTTGCCCTCCATCACGGGCATGGCGCCCTCGGGGCCGATGTCGCCGAGGCCGAGCACGGCGGTGCCGTTGCTGACGATGGCGACCGTGTTCTTGCGGATCGTGTACCTGTGCGACAGCCCCGGGTCGGCGGCGATGGCGTTGCACACCCGTGCGACACCCGGCGTGTACGCCATGGAGAGGTCGTCGCGGTCGTTCACCGGCGAGGTGGTGAGCACGTGGATCTTGCCGGACTCGTGCATCCGGAAGGTGCGGTCCCACCAGTCGACCAGGGTGACGCCCGGCAGCGCCTTGACCGCCTCGACGACCCGCTGCTGGTGCGCCTCGTCGCGGCAGTGCACCACGAGGTTGCGGCGCAGTTCGGGACCCCGGACGTCGAACCCGTCGAGGGCGCCGATGTTGCCCCCGGCCTCGCCGATGGCGGAGCAGAGCCGTCCGAGCGTGCCGGGCACGTTCTCGAGGCGGCAGTCGAGGGTGATGGAGAAGGCGGCGGTGGTGGTGGTAGCCATGCGGGTCGAGAGTCGATCACGCATCCGGCGCGTGGCGCAACCGCAGCGGGGCTCCGTCCGGATCGGCCGGCGCCCCGCGCGGCGTCACTCCGGGAGTTCGGCTCCGACGGGCACGACGACGAACACGGTGTCGTCCCAGGTGCCGAACCGGGCCTCGACCACGACCGTCCGGTCGGCGAAGACCTCGGGGTACACCGGCGAGGTGCCCTGGACCAGGTCGCCCTGCACGATCTGGGTCAGCTGCTCCTGGACGGTCTCGTCGGGCGTGTCCTCGAGCGACAGCACCTCGATGACGTGGAACCCGAACTGGGTCTCGACCGGGCCGACGATGTCGCCGGCCTGCGCGGCGAAGGCGGCCTCCTCGAACTCGGGGACGAAGGTGCCCTCGGGCTGGCAGCCGAGGTCGCCGCCGTTGGTGGCCGCGCTCGGGTCGGTGGAGCGCTCGGTGGCGAGTGCGGCGAAGTCGCCGCCGCCCTCGAGGAGGCCGAGGATCTCGGTGGCCTCGTCCTCGGTCTCGAGCAGGATGTGGCGCGAGCACAGCAGGGGGCCGGCGATCCCGGGGTTGGCCTCGAGGGCGGCGGCGCGCAGGTCCTCGTCGGTGCTGACCCGCTCCACGAGCGTCTGCCACACGACGAGCTGCTCGAGGGCGGGGTTGCCCTCCACGGGCGTGCCGGGGAACGACTCCTCGATGAGCTGGGTGGCGGCCTCGACGTCGGCGTCGGTGGTCTCGACCCCGGTCTCCTCCGCCCATACCTCGAGACCCGTGAAGCGGACCCACCACGATGCCCACTGGGCCGCGGCGTCGGCGGCGAGCGCCGGGTCGGCGGGGAGCTGGGTGGCGGTGCCCCACGCGGCGATCTGGGCGTCGAGCTCCTCGCACGTGATGCTGCGGTCGTCCACGACGAGGGCCTCCTCGCACGGAGGCCCCGGCTCGATGACGGCGGCGTCGTCACCGTCACCGTCGGTGCCGCCGTCGGCCTCGCCGTCGGTCTCGCCGGTGGTGGTCGCCGGAGCCGCCTCGTCGTCGTCGCCGTCGTCACCGCCGACGAGGGCGAGGATCAGGCCCGCCACCAGGCCGAGCAGCACCACGCCCGCAACGATGGTCACGACCAGTGGCCGCCGGCTGCGACGAGCGGCAGTCGCGACGTCCTTGCGGGACTGCGCCGGCGTCCGCTTCTCGGCGACCGGCTCCTCGACGTCGGTCTCGTCCTCGGTCGTGCGTTCGTCGTCGGTGGGCTCGTCGTCGGTGGGCTCGTCGTTGGTCGGCTCGTCGTTGGTCGGCTCGTCGTTGGTCGGCTCGGGCACCGGGTACTCCTCGGGCGACGGACCCGGTTCCCGGGTGCGGACCGACCAAGCCTACGGGTCGTGGTCGCCGGGGCGGGGGCAGGCCCGGGTGCGCGGCCGTGCGACCACCTACTGTCTGCGCGGACCGGACGAGGGGGACGACATGACACGGGCACCGCTGACGACGGCAGCGTTCGACGAGCTGCTGGGCACGCTGGCGCGGATCCGCGACGGGTACGTGAACGCCGAGGCGCGCGGGTTCGACGAGCTCGAGACGCTCGAGGGCTTCGCCTACCTGATCCAGATGGTCGGGCACGTCAGCGAGTTCCTCGTCGAGGCCGACCGGGAGCGGCCGCGCTTCTCCCTGATCGTGTCGCCCGCCCGCAAGATCCTGGGTGACAACCCGGACTCGATCTACCACCAGGCCGCCATCCGCGGTGACCGCGCCTACCGGATCCGGGGCCGGCGGACCGGGCAGGACTACATCTCGTTCACGGTCCACGGCACCGACCCCACGGGCGGGTACGGCGGCCCGGTGCTCGCCGACATCAACGACGACGCCTTCGCCTTCGACGCCGACGACCGGTACGAGATCGTGCTCAGCGCCACGCCGCCGCCCGAGGGCGACCCCGCCGTGTGGGTCCCGCTCGACCCCGACGCCCGCACGGTCATCGTGCGCAACTACTTCCAGCACGAGGTCTCGGCCCACAACGACCCCGAGATCCACGTCGTGCTCGACATCGAGCCGCTCGAGGACCTCGGCCCGTCACCGGTGCTCACCGACGCCGAGCTGGCCGACCGCATCCGGCAGTCGTCCACGATGCTCGAGGCGATCACCCTCGGACTGCGCCAGTTCGGAGAGCCCTCCGCAGTGCCGTTCGTGGCGAACGAGCCCAACGCCGTCGGCACGCCGTGGAGCTTCCGGGCCACGGGGGATGCGGTGGCCGGCGCCGTCGACATCTACTACTCGAGCGGTTCGTTCGACCTCGCCCCCGACGAGGCGCTGGTGATGGAGGGGACCATCCCGCCGAGCCGCTTCACCAACGTGATGCTGTGGAACGTCCACATGCAGACGCTCGACTACCGGACCCGGCGCAACGCGCTGAACCAGGCGCAGATCGTCCCGGAGCCCGACGGCTCCTACCGCATCGTGATCAGCGCCCAGGACCCGGGCCTGCCGAACTGGCTCGACACCGCCGGCCACCGGCGCGGCACGATCTTCTGGCGCTTCCTGCTACCGGAGGAGCAGCCGGAGACGCCCCGCTGCTCTGTGGTGAAGATCGCCGATCTCGGGCGCTGAGGCCTCCTCGGTGACCACCTCCCCGGAATGTTTGCGTTCGCAAGCATGTTGGGGCGGGCATGGAGATCATCGGCGGGCGTGACGAGCAGGTCGGGCGGTTCCGGGTGCGGCGGTCGCTGCCCACTCGGGTCCGGCGCACGGTGGGCGCCTGGTGCTTCGCCGACCACATGGGCCCGGCGGAGGTCACCGAGGAGCACGGGCTCGACGTCGGGCCGCACCCGCACATCGGGCTGCAGACGGTCACCTGGCTGCGCGCCGGCGAGGTCCTGCACCGTGACAGCCTCGGTTCCGAGCAGCGCATCGCGCCGGGGCAGCTGAACCTCATGACCGCTGGCCGGGGCGTCGCCCACGCCGAGGAGCGCACCGGCCGCTACCGCGGGCCCGTCCACGGCATCCAGCTCTGGGCGGCCCAGCCGGAGGCGACCCGTCACGGGGATCCGGCGTTCGAGCACCACGCCGAGCTGCCCCGGGTCGAGGTCGACGGCGCGGTCGCCACCGTCCTGGTCGGCGAGCTGGCCGGCGCCACCAGCCCGGCCCGGGCCGACACGCCCATCGTCGGCGCCGAGCTCGCCCTCCACGATGCGTCGACCGTGCCGCTGCGGCCGGAGTTCGAGCACGGGCTGGTGGTGCTCGAGGGATCGGTACTCGTCGACGGCGAGCCGCTCGTGCCGGGCGCCTTGGGGTTCCTGGTTTCGGGTCGGGCCGAGCTCGCCCTGCAACCGCAGGGATCCGCGGTGGTGATGCTGCTGGGCGGCGTGCCGTTCGGAGAGAAGCTCCTCATGTGGTGGAACTTCGTGGCGCGCACCCGGGATGAGATCGACGCTGCGCACGGTTCATGGGTGCAGGACGACGGCCGCTTCGGCACCGTCGCCAGCACCCTCCCCCGGATCGAGGGTCGCCCGCCCTTCTGGCAGCAGCCCACATCCTGATCCCGACGAACCTATGGAGCGCGAGATGACCGCCACCATCGAGAAGCCCACCCGACGGGGCAGCCGTGTCGTCTTCGACGCCGACGTCACCCTCCCCATGGGGGTGGAGGCCGCCTGGCGCGAGCTCACCGACTGGGCCGGGCACGCGGACTGGATCCCGATGACCAAGGTCGACGTCGATCCGGACGACCCGAACCGCTTCGTCGCCTGGTCGGGCATCGGCCGCCGGCTGGCGCTCGAGGACCGCATGCACGCCACCGAGCTGCAGTTCGACGGGACCACGGGCACCTGCCACGTCGAGAAGCTCGGCCCCGTCCTGGTGGGGTTCGCCACGCTCGAGGTGCGCGGCGACGACGTGAGCACCCGGGTCCTCTGGCACGAGGACGTGCATGTGCCCTACCTGCCGGGCTTCCTGACCGGACTCGTGGGCAAGGCCAGCGCCGGCATGTTCGCCCACGCGCTCAAGCGCCTCGGCAAGACCGCCCGCTGACCGCGGGCGGTTCATTCCAGCTTGGTGCCGTCGGGTCGGTGCCAGGTCCAGGTGCCGTCGGGGTTCTGGTGGTCGGTGAAGCCGCGTTCTTTGAGTTTCTGGTGCCGGTCGCAGAGCGGGGCGCCGTTTTCGGGGGTGGTGGTGCCGCCGTGGCGCCATCGGTGGCGGTGGTCGACCTCGCAGTTGCGGGCGGGGATGGTGCAGCCGGGGAACCCGCAGTGCGGGACCAGCGACAGGATCGCGTGCCGTAGCGGTCCGGTGAACAGCCGTTGCCGTCGTCCGATGTTGGTGATGATCCCCGGTGACTGGATCACGACGCGTCGCACGAACCCGGTGAGGGCGTGGCGGAGCATGGTGGCGGCATCGATGGGGGTGCCGTCGATGAGCCGGCAGTCGAACTCGTGCGCCTTGGTGGGGTCGAGGGGCTCGACGGGCAGGCCGGCGGCTTGGGCGAGGGCTCGTTCGAACGCAGCCTGGGTGACGACGATGTTCACGAGCGGCTTGGGTTCGCGGGTGCTGTCGGGGCTGCCCGCACCACGCGACACCAAGGCCAGCAGGGCGGCGAGGCGTCGTTCGGAGGTGGTGCGGGGGAGGTGGTGGGCGGCGGCGTCGAGGCCGTGGACGCGGCGGGCCTCGGCCCAGTCGCGTTCCCATTCGATCCGTTCGAACGGTG
>JBEIGA010000046.1:0-17938 GCA_040382135.1 Acidimicrobiales bacterium | reverse complement strand
TTTCCGTGGCGTTCCGCTGCCCGGGGGGGTGGGCCCCGTGCCCACTGCCGGGGTGGGGCGCCCGGGCCCCGACATCCCCGGCCCGGCGGTGGGGGGGGGGGGGCGCCCCCCCCACCTCCGGCCCAAGCCGGAGCGGCCGGCGTCGTCGGCGCGGGGCGTGCACCACGTGGCGCTGCTGTCGTCGGACGTCCCGACCACGATCGCCTTCTACCAGGACCTCCTGGAGTTCCCGCTCACCGACCTGTTCGAGAACCGGGACTACCAGGGGTCCACCCACTTCTTCTTCGACATCGGCAACGGCAACGCCCTCGCCTTCTTCGACCTGCCCGGCCTCGACCTCGGCCCCTACGCCGAGGTGCTCGGCGGCCTGCACCACCTCGCCATCTCCGTGGAGCGGTCCCGCTGGGAGCACCTGCGCGCCAAACTCGACGCAGCGGGGATCGAGCACCACCTCGAGAGCGACGCCTCGATCTACTTCCGGGGTCCCGACGGTGAGCGGCTCGAGCTGCTGAGCGACCCGCTCGGCGAGATGTACGGGAACATCGTCCTCTAGCCCGCGGACCCTCGACCCGGACCGTCAGGGTGCGGGCCGGGTCACGATCGTGGGGGCGTCCGCGCCGTCGGGGCGGAACACGGGCGCCGGGCCCTCCACGACGCAGCGCCGCATCCGCCGGTACTGGGGGTAGTGGTCGGCCAGGGCGCGGTGGTTGGTGGTCCGCTCGTCCCAGATGGCCACGTCGCCGGGCGTCCAGCGCCAGCGGACGTTCCGGTTCGGGTCGTCCAGCAGCGCCTGCAGGTGGCCGAGCAGCAGGGCGCTCTCGTCGGGGTGCAGACCGACGATGTGGTCGATGAAGCTGCTCACCCAGAGCGCCTGCTCGCCGGTCTCCTCGTGGGTGCGCACGAGCGGCATGACCGCACCCCGGCACTCGGCCTCGATGCGGTCGGCGGTCTCGTCGCCGAAGATGCGTCGGTTGGCGGCCACGAACCGGTCACCGGGGGTGTGGAGCACCTCGAGCTCCCGGCAGATGCGACGCATGGGCTCGGACAACGAGGAGTAGGCGTCGCGCAGGTCGGCCCACATGGTGTCGCCGCCCGAGGCCGGGATGTCGAGGGCGGCGAGGATCGCCACCTTCGGCGGCTCGGGCCACCAGGTGATGTCGGTGTGCCAGAGGTCGGCGTCGGGTGGCGACTGCTCGTCGTCGACGATCTCGCTCAGCACCCGGGTGCCGCCCATCAACCGGGCGACCGGGAAGACCATGGGCGTCCCCCACCGCTCGGCGAGAGCGAGGTGCTCGTCCTCGGTGAGGTGCTGGGCGGGGAAGAAGAGCACGCCTCGGTCGAGCAGGGCGGTGTGCACGGCGGCGAACGTGGCGTCGTCCATCGATGCGAGCGACACCCCGCGGACGACCGCACCGATGTGCGGGCTCAGGGGAGCCAGTTCCAGCTCGGTCATGCGGGAGCCTCCGTCGTCGCGGTCGTCTCTGCAGGGGTCGTGGTGGTGGTCGCCGTCTGCGGCGTGGTGCCTGCGGGGAGCACGTTGAGCTCGATGCGCCGGTTCCGGTCCTTGCCCTCCTGGGTGTCGTTCGAGGCGATCGGGAAGGCCTCGCCGAACCCCACGGCGCCGAGGCGCTCCGCAGCGACGCCGCGCTGCACCAGGGCGTCCACCACGGCCTGGGCGCGCTGGGTGGAGAGCGACTGGTTCTCGGCCTCGTCGCCGTCGGCGTCGGTGTGGCCGGCGACCTCGACGCTCGTGTCCGGCGTCGAGGCGAGCAGCGCGGCGATGGCGTCGAGCGTGGCGAGCGAGGCGTCGACGATGGTGGTGCTCCCGCTCTCGAAGCGGATCGGGTCCCGTGCCGTGAGCCCGGAGAGCGCGGCCTGGAGTTGCAGGTCCGCCGCGGACGACGGCCCCGTGGGCGCTGCGCCGCCGCCCGTCTCGGGGACGGCGTCGGGTGCCTCGAGCCGGTCGTCGATGGCCTCGGGGTCGGTGCCCTCGACCGACCGGGCCACGGCCAGGGCGATGGTCCGGTCCTCGGCCGTCTGGAGCACCCCGGTGAGGGTCAGCGCCCCGTCGGTCTCGGTCACCTGCAGTTCCGGGTAGCCGGCCCGGCTGAGCGCCCGGTCCACCTCCTCGGCGAGGGAGCGGTCGTCGTCGCCGCCGTTCGCCACCCCCACGATCCAGAGCAGGACCAGGACGACCAGCACCGCACCGAGGATGAGCGGCAGCCGGGGCAGGACCGTGTCGGTGATCGACGAACCGCCTCGGCGCCTGCCGCCCCCGGAGGGCAGCGACGAGCGCCAGGGGATGTGCCCGCCTCGGGAGTCGCGCCAGTCGGCCATCCCGACAGGATCGCTCATGTCCTCCACCGCGCGCAGATCGCGCCAGGATGCCGGAGTGGAACTGACCGGGCCCGGTGCTGGTGGGGACGAGGCGACGGTCCTCCTCGCGCCGGTGCACGGCGGCAGGATCGCCTCGCTCCGCATCGCCGGCGGGGAACGGCTCCGCACCGTCGACCACCACCCCGATCCGCTCCAATGGGGCTGCTACCCGATGGTCCCGTGGGCGGGAAGGATCCGGCACGGGCGGTTCCGCTTCGACGGTGAGGAGCACCGGGTGCCGCCGGACCTGGGCGCCCACGCCATCCACGGGATCGGCGTCCGGCGGGCATGGACGCCGGTCGGCCCGGGGGTGGTACGCCTCGAGCTCGGGCCGCCCTGGCCGTTCGGCGGGCACGCCGTGCACCGGGTCACGGTCGGGTCCGACCACGTCCGCTGCGTGCTGGAGGTCCATGCCGGCGACCAACCCATGCCGGCGCAGGCCGGCTGGCACCCCTGGTTCCTGCGCCCGGTCGAGCTCGACGTCGCGCCCGGGAGGATGTTCCGTCGGGACCGGGAGGGGATCCCCGACGGGGTCCTGGTGCCCCCCACGCCCCGCCCCTGGGACGACTGCTTCACCGACCTGGCCGGGCCGCCGCGCCTGCGGTTCCCGGACGGGCTGACGCTGACGGTCGAGTCGTCCTGCGACCACTGGGTCGTCTACGACGAGCCGGAGGACGCCCTGTGCGTGGAGCCGCAGACCGGACCGCCGGACGGGTTCTCCCTCGCTCCCGAGACCGTGCTCCCCGGTGCGCCGCTCGTGGCCGAGATGATCCTGCGGTGGTGAGCCGGGGTCCCGGTCGGGCACACTCGGAGCCGTGACGACCGACGGCAAGGGCACCGAGCAGCTCCAGGCGCTCGGCGAGTTCATCCGCTCCCAGCGGCTCCAGGCCCGCATGTCGCTCCGCGACCTGGCGGCCAAGGCGAACGTGTCGAACCCGTACATCAGCCAGATCGAGCGCGGCCTGCACGAGCCGTCGGTCCGAGTGCTGCGCTCCATCGCCCAGGCGCTCGGGATGTCGGCGGACGTGCTGCTCGCCCAACTCGGCCTGCACCGTCCCGATGGCCAGGGCGGGGAGGAGCCCGCCGCCGGGCCCAGCGCCGAGGCGGCCATCGCCGCCGACCCTGCGCTGACCCCCGAGCAGCGGGACTCGCTGCTCGCGGTCTACCGGAGTTTCGTGGCGGCCAACGCGCGCCCGTGACACATGGCACGCAGCGTTTGCTCGAAATAGTTAGCGACCCGGGTACGCTGGCCTCACCGCAAGGCCAGGAGGTCCCCCATGCCCACCATCACCGATTCCGCCAAGGATCTCGCCTACACCGCCGTCGGCCTGAACGTGCTCGCGTACGACGAGCTCAAGGCCCGGCTCGCCGAGCGTGGTCTCGACCTCACCGAGCAGGTCGCCATCGCCCGGACCCACGCCACCGCCAACCGCGATCGCCTGGTGCGGCAGCTCGACGAGACCGGTGAGCAGCTGCAGGAGCGCATCCGCCCCGTGGCCGACCCGGTCCAGGCGGTGGTCGCCCCGGTCCAGGCCGCCATCGCTCCGGTGCGCCGCACCGTCGAGGAGACCATCGTCCGGCTCACCCCGATCCGGTTCCGCCCGACGCCGTCGTCCACTGAGCCCGTCGTGGCGCCCGTCGCCGAGGCTGCGGCCGAAGCCGTGCCCCGTGCCCGCAAGCCCCGGGCCGCCAAGCCCGAGGCCGCTGCGGCCAAGCCCGCTGCGAAGCGGACCCGCACCGCGACCGCCTGATCACCGAGATCCCCCCGCGCCGGCCGGTGCGCGCGCCCACCCGGCGTGACGCACCGGCCGGTGCGCGTCCGGGCGGATCCTCCGGCGGTCAGTTCGGCCGTCGACGAGGGCCGCGGACGAGGCGGCCGGGCAGCTCGCCCGTCGGCTCGTCGTCCACGACGGTCACGGTGCCGGCGCAGATCGTCGCCCGGTAGCCGTGGGCCCGCTGGACGAACCGCCGGGCCCCGCCGGGGAGGTCCCAGACCACCCGGGGTCGCTCCACGCCGAGACGTTCGGCGTCGATCACGTTGAGGTCGGCGCGGTAGCCGGGCACGACCGCGCCACGGTCGAGCAGCCCGTAGGTGGCGGCGGTGTCCAGCGTCTGGCGGCGCACCACGTGCTCGAGCGGGAGGTGGGCGCCTGCCCGGTCGCGGGTCCAGTGGGTGAGCATGAAGGTGGGCATGCCGCCGTCGCAGATGGCGCCGCAGTGCGCGCCGGCGTCGGCCAGACCCATGCGGGTGGCCGGGTGGCGGTGGAGCTCGTGGAGCACGTCGAGGTCACCGTCGCTGTAGTTGAACAGCGGGAAGTACAGCAGTCCCCCGCCGCCGCCGTCGGCGTCGCCCGGGCTGCCGGTGAGCAGCTCGTAGGCCACCTCGAGCGGTGACCGGCGGGTCGCCGCGGCGATCGATGCCACGTCGCCGCCGCGCGGGGGCTCGTAGTCGGCCTCGGACCGGAACGGCCACATCTTGGCGAAGGTGGTGGTGAGGAACGTCTCGAACCGGCCGAGCGGCGCCGGGGTCTCCGCCAGGATCGCGGCCCGCACGTCCGGGTCGGCGAGACGGGCGCGTCGAGCCTCTGGGGTGAGGTCGGCGAGGGTCCGGAAGGTCGGGTGGGCGATGAACGGGTGCACCGTGGTGTCCCAGCTCATGAGCACCCCGACGGGGCGTCCACCCACCTGCCCGAGGACGCCGAGCCCGTCGGCCGACGCCTGCTCGAGCAGGGTGAGCACCTCCCGCCACACCTCCGGGGCCTGGTCGGTCTGGCTCAGGTTGGCGAGCACCGGCCCGCCGGTGCGGGCGGCGACATCCCGCAGGAGTGGGATCAGGGCCGGCAGCTCGGGGTGGTGGAAGGCCCCCTGGAACACGCCGTGGCGGGCCGACCGGAGGGCCGATGCGATCGCCAGGAGCTCCTCGGGTGCGACCCGGGTCCCGGGGACCAGTTCCCCGTCCACCGAGCGGTGGAGCGGTGTCCGGGAGGTGGAGAACCCCAGGGCGCCAGCGCGGAGCGCCTCCTCGACCAGTCCGGCCATGGCCGAGAGCTCGTCGGCGTCGGCCGGAGCGTCCGCTGCGCCGCGGTCGCCCATGACGTAGGCCCGGAGGGCGCCATGGGGGACCTGGGTGCCGAGGTCGGCGATCCAGCGGCGGCCGTCGAGGGCGTCGAGGTACTCCGGGAAGGTCTCCCAGTCCCACACGATCCCCTCGTGGAGGGCGGCGCCGGGGATGTCCTCCACCCCCTCCATGAGCCCGATCAGCCAGTCGTGGCGATCCGGCGCGGCGGGCGCGAACCCGACGCCGCAGTTGCCGACCACGACGGTGGTCACGCCGTGCCAGCCCGACGGCGTGAGGAACGGGTCCCAGGTGGCCTGGGCGTCGTAGTGGGTGTGCATGTCGACCCAGCCGGGCGTGACCAGCAGGCCGCGGGCGTCGACCTCGCGGCGGCCGCTCCCGACGTCGGTGCCCACGGCGACGATGCGGCCCGCCTCCACGGCGACGTCCGCCCGGCGGGCGGGGGCGCCGGTGCCGTCGACGACGGTCCCGCCCCGGACGACCAGGTCGTGCACGCTCACCCCTCCGGCGATCCGGCCAGCCGCTCCGCCAGCCATCGGTCGATGCGGGCCGAGGCCTCACGGGTCATGGCGGTGGGCAGGGCCTGGAACCCGTGAGGGGAGTCCGGGTAGACGGCCAGTTCGCAGGGGCTCTCGGCGGCCGCCCAGCGTGCGGCGAGGAACAGCGAGTCGTCGAGCAGGTGGTCGTAGCCGCCCACCGAGATGAGCGCGTGCGGCAGGCCGGACAGGTCGGCGAACAGGGGGGAGACGTCCGGGTCGGTGCGCTGCTCGTCGGTCATGCCGGGGGTGAACTGCTCGGTGAACCACCGCATCCCGGCCGGGGTGAGCATGTCGACGTGGCCGCCGTTGCCGCGCTGGCTCGGGGTGCCACGGACGTCGTAGACGCCGAAGACGAGGTTTGCGCCCAGGACCCGGTCGAGCAGCCCGAGGCGGTCACGGAGGCGCAACAGGGTGACCAGCGCCAGGTGGGCGCCCGCGGACTCCCCGCCGAGCAGGACGCGATCGACGCCCCAGCGCCCCGGGCCTTCCGCGAGCAGCCACTCGGCCACGGCCTGGCAGTCGTCTGGGCCGGCGGGGTAGGGGTGCTCGGGCGCGAGGCGGTACTCGACGCTCGCGACCACCAGCCCGTGCTCGGTGGCCATCCGCTCGTTGGTGCCGTCGCTCATGGCCGCGCTGCCGCTCGCCCAGCCGCCGCCGTGGAGGTGGAGGAACAGGGCGCGCGGATGCTCGGGGACGAACAGGCGGACGGGGATCGGGCCGGCGGGGCCGGGCACCATGACCTCCTGCGCCATGGCCGAGACGCTCCCGGATGCGAAGGCCGCAAGTCGGGCGCGCATGGCCTGCGCGCGGGCTACCGGCTCCTCGGGCAGATCGGCCTCCCCGGCTGCGTAGGCGGCCAGCGCCGGCAGCAGGGCCCGAGCCTCCTCCCGGTGTGCCTCGAGCCCGTCGTCCCAGAGCCGCAGCATGGCGTTCCCTCCCGTGGTCGGCGACAGCCTCGCACGGGATCCGGGGTCACTGCCCGTTGGTGCTCCAGTGCCAGGGCTCCGACGGCAGGTTCCGGAAGCCGTAGCTCGGCGCGTTGGCGGCGAGCCAGCGGAAGGCGTCGGAGTCGCGGCTGCGGATCGCCCGGCCGTTCACGGTGAAGTCCACGGCGAGGCCGCGCTCGTGCATGGACTGGCCCGGGCGCGCCGTCGGCGGGCTGCACTCGTTCGGGTGGGCCTCCCAGATGGCGTACTCGCTGGTGCCGCAGTGCGCCTTGCGCAGCTCGACCTGGGTGTCGCTCGAGCGCCAGCCGCCGCCGCCGAGGATGATGCCGTCGGCCGCGGCGGCATCCAGCAGGGCGCGGAGCTCGTCGGCTGCCGACGTGTGGATGAGGATGCCGTTCACCGACACGATCTCCGACGAGGGCGGGATCGGCGGGCGGGTGACCGAGCCCCCCGATCCGGAGGAACCCGACGAGCCGGAGCCCCCGGTCGTGCTGCTCGCCGCCTGACGCCGGGCGAGCTCCTCGCGGCGCCGACGCTCGGCCTCGATGGCGGCCCGGATGCGGGCCTCCTCCTGCTGGATCTGCCCGGCGAGCTGGTTGTCGAGGGCGGCGAGCGACTCGGCCTCGGAGAGCATGTGCTCGAGCCGGCTCTCGGCCTCGGCGACGAGCTGCTGCTGCAGGGTCAGCGCCTCCTCGAGCTGGGCGAGCTGCTCCTCCTCGGCCGCCCGCGCGGCCTCGGACTCCTCGAGCTGGACCCGACGCTGCTCGGCGAGGTCCTCGAGGTCGGCCTCCAGCGCACGGAGCTGGTCGAGCAGGTCTCCCAGGTTGCCGGAGCCGAAGTCGAGGTAGGCGCGGGCCCGGACGCCCTCGGAGAGCTCCGAGGCCTGGAACAGGGCCAGGTCGGCCTCGGCGTCGCTGTTGCGCCCCACGAACGAGTCGACCGCGATGCGCCGGAGGTCGTCGCGGGTGGCGGCGATCTCGGCCTCGGCGGCGACGATCTGGGCCTCGGTCTCGGCGAGCGCCGCCTCGGCGGCGACCACGGCGGCCCGGGCGGCGTCGACCTCGGCGGCTTGTTGGGCGATGAGCGTGTTGAGCTCGTCGAGGGCGGCGGTGAGGTCGGTGACCTCCGCCTGCGAGGCGTCGACCTGGGCCGCAGCCTGGGCGCGCTCGGACTGGACGCGGTCCCGCTCGGCCCGCAGGTCGTCGAGGCGATCGGCACCGCTGGTGCCCGCCGGCAGCAGCACCGCCAGGACGAGGGCGATCGCGAGGAGGCGACTCCCCAACCGGCGTCCGCGGGACGCTTCGAGGGGACGCGGGCTGACCTGGGGGGTCTCCGACCGCTCGACCATGCGGTGGTGATGCTTCCAGATTCGTAACCGTTTCGCAAAGCGCCCCCCGGGTGCGAGGCGCTCGACCCGGAAGAGCGGGGCGTACGCGATCCCGAGGAGCGGGTAGGGGAACAGGATCGCCATCAGGACGAGGACGCCCAGGTGGAAGCCCCATGCTGCGCTCACCCACAGGGTGCGAAGACGGCCCCCGAACAGGGCGAGCGGGGCGCCCAGCTCCACCACGAGGGTGACGAGGGCCACGGGCCCGAAGAGCCAGGTCTGGCGCAGCGCCCACGGGGCCACCGGCGAGGAGAGGTCGCCCAGGAGCTCCTTGCGGAGGTTGTCGTAGGCGATGTGGTTCCGGAGCGCCTCGTCGGTCAGCCAGGCGACCCCGCCGACCCGCAGCTTCGCCACGCCGGCCAGGACGTAGGTCGTGACGGTGACGACGGCCATGGCACGGATCGGCCACCCGAACCGAGGCGCGTCCGGGGGCCCGTCCGCGTCGTCCCGTCGGGCGTCGCGGGACCACGCCGCGGCCGCCGGCGCCGCGGCGAGCACCACGAGGTGCAGCACGGGGAGGTTCTCGGTGTGGAACACCTGCTGCCAGGAGTTGCCGTGGGTGGTGAGCACGAGCATCCCGATGGCGCCGACCGGCCCGGAGACCGCCCAGCGCACGCCGGCCAGCCCGAGGGCGAGGGCGACGGCGGTGATCCCGGCGAACGTGGCGACGAGCCCGACGGGCAGAGGTGCGTCCAGCGGCGTCAGGACGCCCACGGCCTCGTACCGGTGCTCCGGCAGGCGCGCGACGTCGAGCCAGTAGGGGGTCCGGACGAGGGCGAACACGAGGCAGTAGCCGACGACGAGGATCCGGAGCGCGGCGAGCCGGGTGGCGGGCGCTGGCGCCAGGTACCACCCGTCGAGCCGGCGCAGGGTCCGTCCGAGCGGTTCCATCACCCCACCACGGGTCACGGCGCCGCCGGTCACCGGACCACCGGTCACCGGACCACCGGGCAGCGGGCGTGCTCGGTCCGGGTCAGCGGCTCGGGTCCCTCCGCCACCGAGGTCACCATGTCGTGGCGTTCGGCCGCCACGACCACGGTCGCCACGCGCTCCGGGCCCCGCCGCGCCACCCGGGCGGCGATCTCCTCGCACAGGCGCTGCTGGTCCCCGGTTCGGTTCGCACGCAGCAGGGTGGCGTAGGCGTGGACCACCTCGACGGAGCCCGAGATCGTGCGGGGCTCCAACCGCACGAGCGCACCGTCGGCGTCGAGGCCGAAGGCCACCTGCAGGGTGGCCTCCCGCCCCGGCGTCGACGCGAACATCGGGTAGGTGGAGTGGGGGTAGCTGTCCTTGCCGGAGACGAGCGGCGACAGCACGACGCCGAGCACCACGGCCAGGACCACGTAGGCCCGCGTCCTCCCCACGCCGGCGAGGTCAGGGGACGGTGGGCAAGGGGGGCGCTAGGGTCCGGACGTGCTGGGACGTCGGCCCCTCCGGACCGTGGTGCTGCACGGCGTGCTCGCCTGGGTGGTGGTGCTCGGCGGGCTGCGGCTGCTCGTCGTGCAGCCGGAGCGGTGCGGCGAACCGGATCCGGCGTCGGTGCGCGCCGCCGCCGAGCTGGCCGTGGGGTGGCTGGTCCGCAACCAGGCCGCCGACGGCACCTACCTCTACCGGTTCGACGTCGCCGCCGGCACGGACCTCGGCGGCTACAACGTCGTCCGCCACGCCGGCGTGATCATGTCGCTCGAACAGGCGGCGACCGCGGGCATCGACGGCGCCGCCGAGGCCGCGGACCGCGGCACGGCCTGGGCGATCGCCCAGGCGGTCCCCTTCGAGCCCGCGGCATCCGCGGCCGGGCTCGCGCTCACCGACGACACCCGCGTGGTCGTGCCCGTGGGCGCGTCGGCCCTGTGGCTCTCCGGGCTGGTGGAACGCCGCCTCCGCACCGGCGATCCCGTCCACGACGAGCTGATGCGCTCCCTGGCCCGGTTCCTCACCGCCCAGGTCGACGCCGAGGGCGCCGTCGCCGAGAGCTGGGACCCGGCCACCGGCGAGTCGTCCGAGAAGCGGTCCCCGTTCTTCACGGGCGAGACGATGTGGGCGCTCGCCCGACTGCACCGGCTGTTCCCCGGCGAGGGGTGGGACGAGCCCGCCCAGCGGATCGCCACGTACACGGCGACGGTGCGCGACGAGGTGGAGGGGTACGAGCCGGGGCTCCCCGACCACTGGGCCGCCTACGGCTTCGCGGAGGTCGTCGCCTGGCCGGAGCGGGATCCGGCGGCGCCGCTGCGGCCCGAGGAGGTGGCGTACGCCCGCCGCCAGATGGGCTTCCAGAGCATGCAGGTCCGGTACGAGTCCCAGCGGACCGACGGCTGGTTCACGCACCTGACCCGAGGGCGGCCGACGCTCGGCGCCGGCGCGGGGACCATCGGCGAGGCGCTCGGCTCCTGGTGGCTCGTGGCGCAGGCCGAACCGGCGCTCGCCGAGGTGCGCGACGATGTCGGCGAGCGTGCGGTCTGCATGGCGGGCGTGCTGGCCGACCGCCAGATCGACGCCGACGAGGCGCTCGCCTACCCGGACCCGGCGCGGGCCGAGGGGGCGTGGCTCCAGTTCGGCGTGACGCAGATGGACGACCAGCAGCACGCACTGTCCGCGCTGTTGCTGGCGGAACCGATCCTGGAGGGAAGGATGCCGCAGGACCCGACCGGAGGGGGAACGCCGTGAACACGGGCATCGTGGTGCTCGCCCTGCTGGGGGCGCTGGCGCCCGCACGGATCCCGGCGCTGGCGCCCGCGGCAAGGGCCGACCTGGTGGCGATCGGTCAGGCCCTCGTGGCGGTCGTGCTGGTCGCCCTCGCCGCGGCCGGGGGCGCGATCCTCGACGCCCTCGACGTGAGCGACCCGAACGCGGCGATCGCCGCCGGCCTCGTGGTCGTGCTCACGGCGGTGCTCGACCTCGTCCGGCGGATCCCCGTCCCCGTCGAGCTCCCCGCCGGGCCGGTGGCCGCGCTCGTGCCCCTCGCCTGGCCGCTCGGCCTTCGCCCCGCCGCCGCGGTGCTCGCGGTCGCAGCAGGAGCCGACGACGTGACCGCCGGGGTCGCCGCCGGCGCGGTCGTGGCCGTCGTCCTCGCCGTGGCGATGGTCGCCCGGAGGCCCTCGGAGCCAGTGCGCGGCGGGGTCCAGGCCCTGCTCGCCGTCCTCGGGGTCGCAGCCGGCATCGACCTGCTCGTCGACGGCGTGCTCGCCGTCTGATCCCCGCGACCGTCCGACCCTCGGGTGCGCCCGGGGTCATGACCTCCGGCCATTCCCCTCACGCCGCAGCTTGTGATGGCATGGGCGGGTGACCGGACCCGCACCCGACCTCGGCCCGCTCCCGTACCCGGCCCACCTCGAGTGCGACGCCGTGGTGGGGGACGGTGGCGTCGTGCACGTCCGACCGCTGCACCCGGGTGACCGCGAGCGGTACCGGGACCTGGTGGCCGGGGTCTCGGACCAGTCGGCGTACTACCGGTACTTCAGCCGCCGTCGCCCCCTGCGTCCCGAGGAGCTCGACCGCTTCGTGACCCTCGACTACCGCGACCGGCTCGCGCTGGGCGTCGAGGTCAACGGCGAGCTGATCGCGGTCGGGCAGTACGACACGGATCCGCACGACGGGAGGGTCGAGGTCGCGTTCCTGGTCCACGACGACCACCAGGGCCGCGGCATCGGGGCCCTCCTGCTCGACCACCTCGCCGCCGAGGCCCGACGGCAGGGGATCCGCACCTTCTACGCCGAGACCCTCGGGCAGAACCGGGCCATGCTGCGCGTGTTCGCCCACGCGGGTCTGCCCATCGGCCGGGAGCTCGACCACGGGGTGTGGGAGATCGAGATGCGGCTCGACGCCGGGCCGAACCTCGTGGAGGAGCAGCACGAGCACCGGGCCGACGCGGCGTCGCTCCGCCCCTTCCTCGCCCCCGAGCGCGTGGTCCTCGTGGTCGGCCCCGGCTGGGAGGTGCTCGCCGCCGAGGTGCTCGCCGGGCTCGAGGCGGGTGGCTTCGTCGGCGCAGTCCACGTGGTGCACCCCACCGCCGCGTCGGTGGGGGGCCGGGACGCCGTTGGGTCGATCGACGGTGTGGGGGACCCTGCGGGCCTCGCCGTGGTCGCCGTCGACCCGGCCGACCTCGCCGAGACCCTCGACCGCTGCGGGGAGGCGGGCCTGCGGGCCGCCCTGGTCGTGTCGCCCGGCCCGGCACCGGGAGACGAGGTGCGTGAGCGGGCCCGCCGGCACGGCCTGCGGGTGCTCGGACCGGGCAGCGTCGGGGTGGTGGCCACGCACGACGACGTCCGCCTCCGCGCGACCACGGTCGGCGTCGGGCCGTCGCCCGGACGGGTCGCCCTCGTGTCGCAGTCCGGCAAGCTCGGCGCCGCCATCCTGCGCTCGGCGTCGGAGCTCGACCTCGGCGTGTCGGCCTTCGTGTCCTTCGGGGAGAAGGTCGACGTGTCGAGCAACGACGTCCTCCAGTACCTCGAGGACGACCCGGGCACCGGCGTCGTGTGCCTCTACCTGCACTCGTTCGGGAACCCCCGGAAGTTCGCCCGCATCGCCCGACGGGTGGGAGCCCGGACGCCGATCGTCGTCGTCCGCAGCGGCGGCGGGGCCGGGGTCGACGAGACCGTCGTCGAGGCGCTCTTCCGCCACGCAGGGCTGCTCCGCGTGGACCGCATCGACGAGATGCTCGACGTCGCCCGGGTGCTGGCGGAGCAGCCCCTGCCCTCCGGTGGCCGGGTGGCGGTGGTGGGCAACGGGGCCGGGCTCGTCGCCATGGCCGCCGACGCGTGCACCGGTTCGGGGCTCGAGGTCCCCCCGCTGCTCGGGGAACTGCCGAACCCGATCGACCTGGGCGAGCGGGCGCGACCCGAGGAGCTCGGGCGGGTGCTGTCCGGCCTGTTGGCGGACGGTGCGCTCCGCGACGCCGGCGCGGACTCGCTGCTCGTCGCCTGGTCCCCGGCGGACGATGCCGAGGCCCGCGAGGTGGCCGACGGGCTCGCCGTGCTGGAGCCCGACCCCGACCGTCCGGTCCTGCTCGCCATGCTCGGCGGAGCGCTCGGCCCGACCGTCCCGCTGGCCTCGGGGGGGCGCATCCCGGTGTTCCCCTTCCCCGAGCTGCCGGCCGCGGCGTTGGGCCACGTCGTGCGCCACGTCGCGTGGCGCCAGCGGGAGTCGGAGCCCGACGAGCCCGAGCCCGACGTCGACCGGGTGCGCGCCGGCGTCGTGGTCGACGCCGTGCGCCGGGAAGGCGTCGACCGCTGGCTCCGCCCTGAGGAGACCGCCGAGCTGCTGGGCGCCTACGGCGTGACCGTGATCGACGAGCTGCCCGCGCTCGCAGGCGGGATCCCGACGTGCAGCGTGGCCACCAGCAACGTGACCGGGTGGGGACAGGTGCTGCACCTCGCCCTCGGCGGCGTGCTGGCACCCCTCGCCCCGCCTGCGGCCCAGCTCGTGCCCATCAGGGCCGGAGACGCCCGCCGCCTCGTCGACGAGTCCGTCGTCGGCCACCTCCTGCCGCGCGAGGCCGATGCCGCACGGGACGCCCTGGTGGGCCTCGTCCGTCGGCTGGGCCGGCTCGCCGCCGACATCCCGGAGCTGTTGTCGCTCTCCTGCGACCCGGTGCACGTGGACCTCGGCGGCATCTTCGTCACCGGCGCGCGGGCGAGGCTCGCTCCGCACGCCCCACCCTCGGTCTCGATCAGGAGGTTGCGATGAGCGACACCCCGGCACCTGCGGACGCCGTCGGACGACATGTGCTCGTCGGGCTCGACGCGTCGGTCCATGCGGCCCGCGCCCTGGACTGGGCGATCCGCCTCGTCCGCGTCACGGGCGGCAGGCTCACCCTGCTGCACTCGGTCGGGTTGCTCGACTCGCTCGGGCAGGGCCGCGTCGTGGCCCACGAGGCCCGCGCAGCGATCGAGCAGGCCTTCCGTGAGGAGTGGGCACGTCCGGCCCGCGAGGCCGGCGTCGATGCGACGCTGCGCCTCGAAGATGGCGCGCCCACGATCATCGTGCCTCGGGTCGTGGCGGAGGTGGGTGCGGACCTGGTCGTGCTCGGCGCCCGGGGCGAGGGCGGCGCGCCGCTCGAGCTGCTCGGCTCGACGAGCCACCAGGTCGCGGCGGTCACCCCCGTGCCGGTGGTGCTGGTGCCCTGAGCGGCGTCGCCGTGCGGTGGCTCAGCGGGTGGCCGACCGCGCCAGGTACTCCTCGCTCCCTGCGAGCATGGCGGCGAGCACGAGGTCGTCGTTCACGGTCAGGTAGCGCGCCCAGTGGTCGAGACCCCCGGCGTCGGTGCCGCGGCCGAGGAGCCGCTGGTAGAGCCCGGTGACCCGGCGGGCGTTCGACTCGTAGGAGAGGAACAGCTGCTCCGCGAGGACCTGGCGGGGCACCCCGGCGCCGAGCCGGCCGACCCAGTACTCCAGGCCTCCGGCCTCGGGCTCGCGTTGCAGGATCGCCCGGTAGAGGGCGGACACGAAGGCGGCATCGGTGCCACCGGCGTTCGCGTAGTACTCGGGCGAGCCGTACAGCTCGGCCGCGACCGAGGCCACCCGGGTGCCGTCCTGCAACCGGCCGGCCCAGTACGTGCGGCCCGTGGCCTCCGGCGGCCGGCCGAGCACGTCGGTGTAGAGCCCGTCCATCACCCCGCCGGCCCACTCGGCGGACCTGGCCAGGCCGTAGGCGAGGTAGACGCGGGGGAGGCCGCTCGCCAGGTGCCCGGACCAGTACCGACGGGCGCCCTCGTCGACGGGGCGGCCCAGGAAGTCCAGGTACAGGGCGTTGAGGAAGGAGTCGAAGGCGCGGGTGCCGGCCCACGCGGTCTGCACCGAGCCGGTCCGCTGCGGGTTGCGTCGGAACATCGGCCAGTCGGCGGCGCCCAGCCCCGTACCGGTGCGGAACGCCTGGACGACGATGCCGTCACCCGCGCCGCGGACGTGGTCGCCGTTCTGCTCCTCGAGGAACGACACCAGCAGGTGGGTCTGCCCCCCGATCACGGCGACCGTGGGCTGTGACCGGTTCACGTAGGCGCCGCTGCTGCTCACCAGCGTCGAGGCCTCGAGCGTGCCGGTCCCGCCGTCGCGCACCTGGATGGTGCGTTCGACCACCGACACGACCTCCTGGGCGCCGTCGTTGTCGACATCGGCGATCGACACCGGCGACCCGACCGCGTTCATGAACCCGACGGGGCAGGTGAAGCCCTGGCCACGGCCGCAGGAGGACCACCGGAGCGACCCGTTCGCCTCGTACACCCGCACCTCGCCCGTGTCGGAGGTGGTCGCGATCTCGAGCGGGGCGTCGCCGTCGAGCTGCCCGACGGCGGGGGACACGAGGGTGGTGCCGCCGATGTCCACCGGCCAGCCCGGCTGGGCGACGCCGCGGTGGTCGAACAGGTGCATCCGCCGGGACGGCCCGACCGGCTGGCCGATGGCCGAGAAGTACACGCCGGAGCCGACCACGATCTCGAGCGCGCCGTCGGCGTCGATGTCCGCGATCGCGGGCGAGGCCATCACGATCTCGCCGGGGAGGCAGGTGCGCGATCGGATGGCGCCCGTGTGGGTGACGATGTTCAGGGCGGCGCCGAACTGGGGGCAGCCCACGTGGACCGCGGTGCCGTAGTCGACGTCCACGATCACGACGATCTCGGGGAAGCCGTCGCCGTCGAGGTCGGCGATCGCCGGGCTCGACCAGGTGGTGTCCTGGAGGTACACGGGGAAGCCCGAGACGTACGAGCCGTCGAGGTGCCAGGCGTGCAGGAAGTGGTCGTTGCTCGAGGTGACGATCTCGAGGTCGCCGTCGGTGTCGAGGTCGACGACGCTCGGCGTGGCGAAGACGTCGCAGGGCTTGCCCGGGTAGGTGCAGGTGCGCTTCCGGAACAGCTGGGTGCCGTTCCCCGTGAACGCCACCACGTCGCCGTTCACGTTCGAGGTCAGGATGTCGGCGACCCCGTCGCCGCTGATGTCGACCAGCGTCGGGGCGGACTGGATGATGCCGGCGCCGGTCCAGAACCGGGCGAGGACCACGCCGACGGTGTTCGCCACGATCACGTGGCCGTCGACGCCCCCGACCACCACCTCGGGGAGCCCGTCGCCGGTGACGTCACCGACGGCCGGCGAGGAGAACGACTCGCCGCTGAAGGTCGGGTGGTAGCCGGTCTGCGGGACCGACACGCGGAACGCCGGCGTGAGCGCCGTCGTCGCGGCCTCGGCGGTGGGGGCCGGCGTGACCGCGAGGCCCGCGGCGGTGATCGCCACCAGCAGCACGGCGGCGAGCATCCGGCGGGGTGAGCGACGTACACGACGGGCCATGAGACCCATATCGGCAGGACCGGCCATGGATCTGAAGGATCGCGCCGATCGCCGGGTCCCGGGGGTCGGGCTGGGTAGCGTGTCGCCACCTGTCGGACCGGGGGAGGAGGTGATCGTGACCGAACCGACGCAGCCGGGCCCGCCGCAGCCGCTGCCGCCCCGCCGTCTCACCCAGTTCAGCCACGGCGCGGGCTGAGCCTGCAAGCTCGCCCCCGGCGAGTTGGCGCACGTGCTGCGCCGGATGATCCCCACCCCCGACCCCCGCCTGCTGGTGGGCTCGGCCAGCGGCGACGACGCCGCCGTCTGGCGGCTCGACGACCGCCGCGCCCTCGTGGTCACGGCCGACTTCATCACGCCGGTGGTCGACGACGCGCGCTCCTGGGGCCGCATCGCCGCCACCAACGCCATCTCCGACGTCTACGCGATGGGCGGCCGGCCGCTCGTCGCCCTGAACCTCGTGGCCTGGAACACCGAGGAGCTCTCCACCGACCTGCTCGGCGAGGTGCTCGCCGGCGGCGCCGACGTCGCCCTCGCCGCGGGGTACGTCGTGGGCGGCGGGCACACGGTCGACGATCCCGAGCCCAAGTTCGGACTCGCCGTGGTGGGCGAAGCCGACCCGGACCGCCTGCTCACCAACGCCGGCCTCCGACCCGGCGACGCCCTCGTCCTCACCAAGCCGCTCGGCGTCGGCATCGCCACCACCGCCGTCAAGCGCGGGGTCGCACCCGCCGGGCTGGAGGCTGCGGCGGTCGAGCTGATGACCACCCGCAACGCCGAGGCATCGTCGGTCGCCCTCGAGCTCGGCGCCACCGGCGCCACCGACGTCACGGGCTTCGGTCTGCTCGGCCACCTCGGACGCATGGCGCTCGAGTCGCACGTCGACGTCACCCTCCTCGCCGACGCCGTGCCGTTCCTCCCCGGGGTGCGTGCGCTCGCCGAGGACGGCGTGATCCCCGGCGGCAGCCGCCGCAACCTCGACTGGGTGCAGCCCCGGCTGCAGGTCGACGGTGTCGACGAGCTCGGGGTCCTGTTGCTCGCCGACGCCCAGACCTCGGGCGGCCTCGTGATGGGGCTCGATCCCGCCGTCGCCCCCGACGCGGTCGCCCGGCTCGTCGCCACCGGCCACACCGCGGCCATCATCGGGCACGCGTCGGCCGGCTCCGGGACCATCCGGGTCCGCCCGTCCTGAGGGGGAGACCACATGAGCCGCTTCATCGAGCTCGCCGGCTGCCACAACCTCCGCGACCTCGGGGGGTACGCCGGGCTCGACGGCGCCACGGTGCGCACGGGCGCGGTGTACCGGTGCGACGCCCTCGGCCGGGTGGCCGACGAGGCCCTGCGCC
>JBEIGA010000045.1:0-18102 GCA_040382135.1 Acidimicrobiales bacterium | reverse complement strand
TCAACACGCTGGTCAATCGGATCGACTGGCTCGGCAGCTTCGCGAACGAGGTGCCGTTCATCCTCGCGGCCGAGAAGCTCATGGAGATCGAGGCGCCGCCGCGGGCCCAGTGGATCCGCACCATGTTCTTCGAGCTCAGCCGGATCGCCAACATCACCCTGTTCCTGGGCGACATGGCCATCCAGCTCGGCGCCATGACGGCCGCCTTCTACGCCTTCCGCGACCGCGAGTTCGTCCTCAACCAGATCGAGGCCGTGACCGGCGGGCGCTTCCACCCGAACTTCGACCGCATCGGTGGTCTCAAGGACGACCTGCCCAAGGGCTGGCTCGCCGAGACCAAGCAGGTGATGGACAAGATCCGGGACTTCTGCGACGAGATCGAGACCCTCGTCCTCGGGAACGAGATCTTCGCGGCCCGCACGCGCGGCATCGGCGTCATCCCCCGTGACGTCGGTCTGGCCTACGGCCTGTCCGGGGCGAACATCCGGTCCAGCGGTGTCGACTGGGACGTCCGTCGTGACGTCCCCGGCCAGGGCCTGGTCTACGACAAACTCGACTGGAAGGTCTGGACCCACCCCGACGGCGACTCGTTCGCCCGCTTCTGGGTCCGCCTCCAGGAGACCCGCGAGGCCACCAAGATCGTCGACCAGTTGATCGACGGGCTCCCGTCCGGCCCGGTCATGGCGAAGGTCCCCCGCATCATCAAGGTGCCCGAGGGCGAGGCCTGGGTCGAGACCGAGAACCCGCTCGGGGTGATGGGCTACTACATCGTGAGCAAGGGCGATCTGGTCCCGTTCCGGGTGAAGATCCGGTCGGCCTCGTTCAACAACGTGTCCATCGCGCCATGGGTGCTGCGCGGCACCTACGTGCCGGACGTGATCACGATCCTGGCGAGCCTCTACTTCATCCTGGGGGACATCGACCGATGATCCTCGGCGTCGACCTCGCCTACTGGCAGGAGACCCTCCTCCGTGTGCTCGCTGCCCTGGTGGCGGTGCTGCTCCCGACGGGCACCCTCGTCTACCTGTACCTGTTCAAGCTCATGAGCTTCATGCAGAGCCGGCTCGGTCCCATGGAGGCTGGTCCCTACGGCTCGCTCCAGCTCCTCGCCGAGGTCGGGAAGTGGCTCCAGAAGGAGGACCTCTTCCCCAGCAGGGCCGACCGCCGGATCTTCGCCCTCGCCCCCTTCGTGGTGATCGCCAGCACGTTCCTGCTCGTGCTGATCGTCTCCGCCGGTCCCGACGCCTACTTCGTGAACCTCGACGTCGGCATCTACTTCGGCCTCGCCGTGAGCTCGGTCTCGGTGATCGGCATCCTCATGGCCGGCTGGGCCTCGGCGAACAAGTACTCGCTCCTCGGCGGCCTCCGTGCCGCCGGCCAGCTCATCGCCTACGAGCTCCCCCTCGTGCTGGCGGTGGTGGGTGTGGTCATCCAGGCCGAGACCCTCAACATGAACGGGATCGTGTTCGCGCAGGCCGACGGCGAGATCTTCGGCTGGGGCGGCATCGGCAATCCCTTCATCCTCACCCAGTTCATCGGCTTCGGCATCTTCCTCATCGCCGTGCAGGCCGAGCTCACCCAGACGCCGTTCGACATGCCGGTCGCCGAGTCCGAGCTCGTGTCCGGCTACCTCACCGAGTACAGCGGCATCCGCTTCCTGCTCTTCTTCATCGGCGAGTACGCCACCGCCGGTGTGTTCAGTGCCATCGCTGCGGTGCTCTTCCTCGGTGGCTGGTACGTGCCGGGGCTCGATTCCGACAGCAACGTCTTCAACTGGCTGGGTCCGATCGTGATCCTGCTGAAGATCCTGCTGGTGTCCTTCCTGATCTTCTGGTTCCGGTTCACCATGCCCCGGTTCCGTGAGGACCAGCTCCAGCGGCTGGCATGGAAGTTCCTCATCCCGATCGCGCTCGTGAACATCGCAGCCACGGGCGTGCTGAAGGTGGTGTTCTGATGGGTCTGGTCCCAGGTGTGATCAAGGGTCTCGGCGTCACGGCCAAGACCGCGCTGAACACCGTGTTCCCGGACGGGCTGAAGAAGCCCATCCCCGCGCCCTCCAAGGGCGCGGCCACGGTGCAGTACCCCCACGAGAAGGAGGAGCCGACTCCGCGCGCCCGCGGCGTCATCGCCCTCCACGAGGAGAACTGCACCGCCTGCATGCTCTGCGCACGCGAGTGCCCGGACTGGTGCATCTACATCGAGGCGCACAAGACGCTCGCCCCTCCCCGACGTGCCGGTGGCAAGCCGCGGAAGGTCAACGAGCTCGACCGCTTCTCGATCGACTACGCCCTGTGCATGTACTGCGGCATCTGTGTCGAGGTGTGCCCGTTCGAGGCGCTGTTCTGGAGCCCGGAGTACGAGTTCTCCGAGCCCCGCATCGCCGACCTCCTCCACGACAAGACCCGCCTCGGCGAGTGGATGACCACGGTCCCGGACTTCGAGGACTACGAGGCCGGGTCCGAGGCCAAGAAGAAGCAGGTTCCCCGGTGATCGCCGCGGTGCTGGCCCAGGCGGTCGAGATCCAGCCGCTCACCGCCGACGACACCCTCGTCGCCCAGAACATCGCCTTCGGCGTCATCGCCGCAGTGATGCTCTACTCGGCCTTCCGGATGGTCACCACCCGCAACGTCGTGCACGCCGCGCTCTACCTCGTGATCGTGCTCGCCGGGACGGCCGCCCAGTTCCTGCTGGCCGGTGCCGAGTTCATCGCCGCAACCCAGGTCCTGGTCTACATCGGCGCCATCGTGGTGCTGTTCCTCTTCGGCATCATGCTCACCCGGGGCAGCCTCGGTGTGGAGGAGCTCGAGCGCAACGAACGGCGGGGCATGGCCGCCCTCGTGGCCGTCCTGCTGGCGGTCGTCACCGGCTACGCCCTGATCGACGGCTTCGAGAACACCCGCTTCGAGGTCGCCTCTCCGAGCACCACGGCCCAGGTCAGCGACAGCATCTTCTCCCAGTACATCGTGCCGTTCGAGGCCGCGTCGGTGCTCCTGCTCGCCGCTCTCATCGGTGCCATCGTGATCGCCAGGAAGGACTGAGGCGCGTGCTGCTGAACCAGTTCCTCCTGCTGGCCGCCGGCCTCTTCGCCATCGGCGTCTACGGCGTCCTCGCCCGGCGCAACGCCGTGCTCGTCCTGATGTCGGTCGAGCTCATCCTCAACGCCGTGAACATCAACCTCGTGGCGTTCGGTGCCTTCAACGGAACCGTCACCGGTGAGGTGTTCGCCCTCTTCGTGATCGCCATCGCCGCCGCAGAGGTCGGTGTCGGCCTCGCGATGGTCCTCCTCATGTACCGCAACCGCAAGAGCATCGACATCACCCAGGTCGATGCCATGAAGGGGTGAGCAGCGCCGTGCTTTCGAATGTGCTGCTCTACGCCGGCGAAGTCGCCACCGGCCCGAGCACGACCGAGAACGCCAACTGGTTCCTCCGGAACGCCTGGATCTTCCCGCTCATCCCCGCGATCTCGTTCCTCCTCATCCTGTTCCTCGGCAAGCGCATGCCGAAGAAGGGCGCCGAGATCGGCATCGCCTCGGTCGGGATCTGCTTCCTTCTCGCCATCGCCACCGGCGTGAGCTGGATCGACCACCGTGACAACTACGAGGGTGCGGGACACGGCAGCTCCGAGGAGCACTCCACCGACGAGGGGTCCCACTCCGAGGAGGGCGCGCTCACCATCACCGACACGGCGACCGGTGCCGTCGATCCCGTCTCGCTCGCCGCCGAGGAGGGCGAGGCGAAGGAGGAGAAGCACCCGAGCGTCGCCGTCCAACGTGAGGTCACCTGGTTCCAGACCGGCGGTGTGGAGTTCGGGGTCGGCATCCTCGTCGACGGCATGGCCGTGATGATGCTGTTCGTCGTCACGCTGATCTCGTTGCTGGTGCACATCTACTCCACCGACTACGTCGGCGGCGACCGCCGCTACACCCACTACTTCGCCTTCCTGTCGCTGTTCACCGCCTCGATGCTCCTGCTCGTGCTCTCCTCGAGCACGCTGCAGCTGATCACGGCCTGGGAGCTCGTGGGCGTGTGCTCCTTCGCCCTCATCGGGCACTGGTGGGAGGAGAAGCCGAACTCCGACGCCGCCCTCAAGGCGTTCCTCACCAACCGCGTCGGCGACATGGGCCTGCTCACCGGCATGATCATCCTGTTCTTCACGGCCGGGCAGACCTTCAACATCGTGGAGATCAACGAGAAGGCGATCGCCGGGCAGATCTCGCACACCGCGCTGCTGGTCGCCTCGCTCTGCCTCCTCGCCGCCGTCATGTCGAAGTCGGGCCAGTTCGTCCTGCACACCTGGCTGCCCGACGCCATGGCCGGTCCGACGCCGGTCTCGGCGCTGATCCACGCTGCCACCATGGTCGTCGCCGGCATCTACATGGTGGCGCGGCTCTACGGCGTGTTCTTCGAGGGTCTCAGCATCGGCGGGTCGAGCGTCAACGCCCTCGCGGTGATGGGTGCGGTCACCTTGATCGGTGGCGGTGCGCTGGCCTTCGTGCAGACCGACATCAAGAAGGTGCTCGCCTACTCCACGGTCAGCCAGCTGGGGTACATGGCCATGGCGCTCGGCGTCGGCGCCTGGACGGCGGCGCTGTTCCACCTCTTCACCCACGCCTTCTTCAAGGCGGGTCTGTTCCTCGGGTCGGGTTCGGTCGCCCACGCCGTCCACAGCTTCGACATGAAGAAGGACATGGGCGGGCTCCGCAAGGCGATGCCGACCACCTTCTGGACCTTCCTCATCTGCTCGCTGGCCCTCGTCGGCATCTTCCCGCTGTCGGGCTTCTGGTCGAAGGACGAGATCCTCGCCGGCACGGGAGGCCGGGGCCTGTTCGGTGGTACTGGCGGCAACGGCGCCTACACGACCATGCTGCTCATGGGCATCATCGGCGCAGCGATGACCGCCGCCTACATGACCCGGTGCATCTACCTCACCTTCTTCGGCGAGTTCCGCGGCCACGGCCATCCGCACGAGTCGGGCAAGCGCATCACCGTGCCGCTCATCATCCTCTCGGTCCTCGCCGTCGGGTCCGGCCTGCTGAACCTCCCGAAGGGCCTCGCGGGCATCCCGAAGTCCTTCCAGCTGAAGTTCGAGCACGTGGTCGAGCCCGTGGCGCCGTACTTCCCGCCGATCGCCCACGCCACGCCCAGCTACTCGCTGGCGATCGTCGCCAGCCTCGTCGGGCTCCTCGGCATCGCCGTGGCGTACTGGTACTACTTCGTGAAGGTCGAAGCGGCCTCCAAGGAGGCGGGCCGCAGCCTCACGGAGCTCCCGGACGGCATCACCTCGAAGAGCGCGCTGTTCCGAGCGGGCCACACCCTGCTCGTGAACAAGTACTACTTCGACCACCTGTACCAGGGCGTCATCGCCAACGGCGTGAAGGGCCCCATCGCCCGTGCCGCCTATTGGTTCAACCAGAACGTGCTCGACCGCACCGTCGACACCGTCGGCCGAACCTCGGTGACGGCGGGCAACCTGGTCTACCGCTACGTCGACCAGGGCCTGGTCGAGGGCGTCGTGAACGGCACCGGACTCCTCTCCAACGAGGCGGGCCAGGAGCTCCGGCGCATGCAGACCGGACGGGTGCAGCAATACGCGGCGATCCTGTTCGCCGCCGCGACCGTGTTGGCCGGCATCTTCATCGTGATCGTCTGAGGGCCGAGGACGAGGACTACCGAGGAACCAAGATGGAAGACTTTCTCGACAGCTGGGGCCTGAGCCTCGCCGTGTTCCTCCCGCTCGTGGGCGCAGCCGTGATGATGCTGGTGCCCAAGGCGATGGAGGAGGTGCACAAGCAACTCGCCCTGCTCACCTCCCTCGCCGTGGCGGTGATCGGCGTGCTGCTGCTCACCAACTTCGACTTCGACCGCTCCGGCGAGCTGCAGTACGTGGTGGACAAGGAGTGGATCCCGGTCGTCAGCAGCCGGTACATCGTGGGCCTCGACGGCATCTCGCTTCCGCTCGTGCTGCTGGCGATGCTGATCATCCCGCTGTGCATCGTCTACTCCTGGAACCACTTCCCGGAGCCGCACGACCCGAAGTCGTTCCTCATCCTCATGCTGATCCTGCAGACCGGCATGATCGGCAGCTTCGTGGCACAGGACCTCGTCCTCTTCTTCGTGTTCTTCGAGGTCGTGCTCCTGCCGATGTTCTTCATGATCGCCGTCTGGGGCGGTGAGAACCGGCGCTACGCCTCGCTCAAGTTCTTCCTGTACACCCTGTTCGGCTCGGCCCTGATGCTCGTCAGCTTCCTGGCACTGTTCTTCCTCGCCGAGACGGCCGACATCTCCGCCGAGACCCTCGCCCGCTTCGGGATCGACTACGACCTCGGCGCCCACACCTTCGACATGCGCCTCCTGCCGGAGGCCGCCGCCGGCATCGCCCAGAGCACCGGCCTGTGGCTGTTCGCCGGCATGTTCCTGGGCTTCGGCATCAAGGTCCCGATGTTCCCGTTCCACACGTGGCTCCCGGACGCGCACACCCAGGCCCCCACCGTCGGATCGGTGATCCTGGCCGCGGTGCTCCTGAAGCTCGGCACCTACGGCTTCGTCCGGATCGCCATCCCGATCCTGCCGGAGGCCGCCGTCGAGTGGGCCCCCTGGATCGGCCTCCTGGCCGTGATCGGCATCATCTACGGTGCCTTGGGCTGTCTCGCCCAGACCGACATGAAGCGCCTGATCGCCTTCTCGTCGGTGGCGCACATGGGCTTCGTGATGCTCGGCATCGCCACCCTGACGAGCTTCGGCATCAACGCCGCCGTCTTCGGCATGGTCGCCCACGGCCTCATCACCGGCATGCTCTTCTTCCTCGCCGGCTCGGTGAAGGAGCGGTACCACACCCTCGAGATCTCCCGGCTCGGCGGGCTCCTGGTGCAGGCACCGCGGATGGGCTGGATCCTCGGCTTCTCGGTGATGGCCTCGTTGGGCCTGCCCGGCCTCGCCGGCTTCTGGGGTGAGTTCCCGGCCATCCTCGCCGCCTACGACCCGGCCAACGGCGTGCCGGTCGTGGTCTTCCGCACCTACATGGTCGTGGCCGCCCTCGGCACCGTGCTCGCCGCCGGCTACCTCCTGTGGCTCCTCCAGCGCACGGCCTTCGGGACGCCGAAGGAGGAGTTCGCCGACGATCCCCACATCCACGACGCCACGGTGCCCGAGTACGTGGCGTGGGCCCCGCTGCTCGTCCTGATCGTGGCGCTGGGCATCTTCCCGAACCTGCTGTTCAGGACCACCGACGACGCCGTGGTCGCATCGCTCGACGCCTGTCTCAGCGTCGAGTCCACCTCCGAGGCCGACGAGCTCGGCTGCGACCCCGACATCTTCGAGACCGCAGACCTCGGTGAGCCGGCCTCGGCCGAGACCGCGGAGGGCTGACGATGCTGCTCGAGCCGCTCGAGTTCATCCGACCACACATCGACTGGCATGCCGTCGCGCCCGAACTCACGCTGCTCGCCGTCGGCGCCATCCTGACCCTGGTCGACGTGATCTTCCTCGAGCGCGGCCGGGCGTACGTCTCGTCGCTCGCCGGCCTCGGCCTGCTGGCCCCGATGATCCCCATCATCACGCTCGCCATCGACGGCACGGACCGGTCGCTGTTCGGCGGGGCGTACGTGGTCGACGACTTCGCCCTCATCACCAAGGCGATCTTCCTCGGGAGCGGCTACCTCGTCGTCCTGCTCTCCATCAACTACATCGCCGATGGCGACTACTGGGAGAACGAGTACTACGGGCTCGTCGCCAGCTCGGTGCTGGGCATGGTGGTCATGGCGAGCGCCCGCGACCTCATCACGATCTTCGTGGCGCTCGAACTGCTCTCCATCCCGGCCTACCTGCTCGCCACCTGGCGCAAGCGCGACCTCAAGAGCAACGAGGCCGGCCTCAAGTACTACCTCATGGGTGTCTTCGCCTCGGCGGTGCTGCTCTACGGCATGTCCCTGCTGTTCGGCGTCACGGGCTCGACGAAGCTGGTCGACATCAACGCCGCCCTCTCGGCCCCCGACTCCTCCGAGGCGGTCATCACCCTCGGCATCGTCTTCGTGGTCGCCGGCTTCGCCTTCAAGATCTCGGCCTTCCCCTTCCACACCTGGGCGCCCGACACCTACGAAGGGGCGCCCACCCCGGTCACGGCGTTCCTGTCGGTGGCCTCGAAGGCGGCGGGCTTCGTGGCGATCCTGCTGATGCTCTTCGTCGGCTTCTACGGGCGTGACGACGTCTACCAGCCGCTGATGTGGTTCCTGGCCGCCGCCTCGATGACCGCGGGCAACCTGATGGCGCTCCGCCAGCGGAACATCGTGCGGATGATGGCCTACTCCGGCATCGCCCAGGCGGGTTACATGCTCGCCCCCCTGGCCATCGCCGGTGACAGCCCCGAGGCCGCCGACGCCGCGCTCAGCGCCATCGTCACCTACCTCGCCATCTACGCCGTCATGAACCTGGGCGCCTTCGCGGTCATCATCGCGGTGGCGCGCAAGACCCGCTCGGCGGACATCGAGGACTACCGGGGTCTGTTCCAGTACGCGCCCGGCCTCGCCGTGGCGATGACCGTCTTCCTGATGGCGCTGGCCGGCATCCCGCCGCTCGGGGGTTGGTTCGCCAAGCTCGACATCTTCCTCGCACTCGTGCAGCCCGGGAGCCCGGAGGGCGTGATCCTCGCCGGGGTGCTCGCCCTGAACTCGGTGATCGCGCTGGCGTACTACGCCGGTATCGCCCGCCGCATCTGGGCGGACCCGGTCCCCGACGGCGACATGACCAAGGTGTCGGTGCCGCCGGCGCTGCTCTCGGCCCTCGCGATCACCGCAGTCGTGACCCTCCTGTTCGGCGTCTTCCCCCGGGCGGTCACCGACGTCACCGACGTCAGCCTGCTGCACGGTGACGCCATGGACGAGGACGCCGACCTCGCCCAGGCCGACGGCTGATCCCGCGGTGCTGCTCGAGCGCCTGCTCGAGCGGATCGACAGGGAGGGCCCGCTCGCCTGGTCCGCCTACGTCGACGCCGTCCTCTACGACGAGGCGCACGGGTTCTACGCCACCAGCGGTCGCGCCGGTCGTCGGGGGGACTTCCTCACGAGCCCCGAGGTCGGACCGTTGTTCGGTGCGGTGGTCGCCCGGCTGCTCGACGACGAGTGGGTCCGTCTCGGCCGACCGGATCCCTTCACGGTGATCGAGGGGGGCGCCGGCCCGGGCACGCTGGCGCGGTCCGTGCTCGCCGCCGCACCGGCGTGCGCCCCGGCGCTGCGGTACGTGGCCGTCGAGCGCTCGGCCGTCCAGCGGACCCTGCACCCCGAGGGTGTCGACTCGGTGGGGGAGTGGCCCGCCGAACCGGTCGGGCCCGGCGTGGTGCTCGCCAACGAGCTGCTCGACAACCTGCCCTTCGATCTCGTCGAGTCCCGGGACGGGGCCTGGTGGGAGGTGCGGGTCGGCCGATCCGGCGCCGCGCTGGCCGAGGTGCTCGTGCCGCCAGAGGAGCAGACGGCCCGTTCGCTGCCGGCACCTGCGACGGAGGGGGCACGGCTCCCGGTCCAGCGGGCGGCTCGGGCGTGGGTCGAGCAGGCGCGACGGACGGTCGCCCCGGGTCGCGTCGTCGTGTTCGACTACGCCGCCACGGCTGCGGAGCTGCTGGCCCTCCCTCCCGACGCGTGGCTGCGCACGTATCGACACCACGACCCGGGAACGGCGCCGCTCGACGAGCCGGGAGCGCACGACGTCACCGTGCCGGTCGTCGTCGACCAGCTCCCCGCAGCCGACGACCACGGCACCCAGGCAGCGTTTCTCCGCCGGCACGGGATCGAGGCGCTGGTGGACGAAGGTCGCCGCGTCTGGGCGGAGCGGGCGGCCGTCGGCGACCTCACCGCGCTGAAGGCCCGCAGCCGCATCCGGGAGGCGGAGGCGTTGCTCGAGCCGAGCGGACTCGGCGGGTTCACGGTCCTGCAATGGATCTGTCATGGTCCCGACCCCGCCGGCCATTGACGTGGATCGAGGAATCGCCCACGCTGGTGGCATGGCGGAGACACGGGACACGGTGGAAGTCGACGGCTTCGCGATCATCAGCGGCCGGGAGTCGGTGGGCCTGCCCGCCACATGGTCGACCGACACGTTGATGGCGCGCTACCTCGACCTGGTGCGGATCGTGCGCGGCACCCGATCCGTGACCGGGTTCCGTGACGGCGACATCGCGGAGCTGGCCCGGGTGACGGGGCTCGATCCGGTCGCCGTCCGGCACCGGCTGGAGGGTCTCGCGGACACCGTCCGCAGCTGAGCCCCGCCCCCGGCGACGTGCCAGGACCCCTTGGGTAGGCTCGGCGCGAGCACGACCCAGGGGGAGATCATGTCCGGACCTGCGATCCACGAGTTCTACGTCGAGGACCGGCGCTTCCCGCCGCCCCAGGCGTTCGTGGAGCAGGCGCTGGTGCGGGACCGCTCCCTCTGGGAGGAGGCGGCGGCGGACGACGAGGCGTTCTGGGCCCGGCAGGCCCGCGAGCTCCTCACCTGGCACCAGGACTTCCACACCACGCTCGAGTGGGACCTGCCCTTCGCGAAGTGGTTCGTCGGTGGGACCCTGAACGTCTCGGAGAACTGCCTCGACCGCCACGTGGAGGCCGGACTCGGGGATCGGATCGCCTACCACTGGGAGGGCGAGCCCGGCGACACCCGCACGATCACCTACGCTGAACTGCTCGACGAGGTGGCACGGTTCGCCAACGTCCTCTCCGGCCTCGGGCTCGAGCGCGGCGACCGTGTCGCCATCTACATGCCGATGATCCCCGAGCTGCCGGTGGCCATGTTGGCCTGCACGCGGATCGGCGTGGCCCACTCGGTGATCTTCGGCGGGTTCTCGCCGGACGCCATCCTCGACCGTTGCGAGGACGCCGGCGCCCGGCTGGTCGTCACCGCCGACGCGGGGTATCGCCGCGGGGTGCCCAGCGCGCTCAAGGCCAACGTCGACGCCGCCCTGGAGCGGGGCGCGCCCACGGTCGAGCACGTGGTCGTCGTGAACCGGTGCGACACGTCGGTGGTGATGCAGCCCGGCCGTGACCTCTGGTGGCACGAGCTGATGGCGGACGCCTCCGCGGACTGCCCGCCCGTGCCCGTCGACAGCGAACAGCTGCTCTACCTGCTCTACACCTCGGGCACCACGGCCAAGCCCAAGGGCATCATGCACACCACGGGCGGCTACCTCACCCAGGTCGCCTTCACCCACAAGGTCGTGTTCGACCTCAAGCCCGAGCAGGACGTCTACTGGTGCGCCGCCGACATCGGGTGGGTCACGGGCCACAGCTACATCGTCTACGGGCCCCTTGCGAACGGCGCCACCTCCGTCATCTACGAGGGCACCCCCGACACCCCCCGGCCCGAGTTCCGTGACGGTCCTCGCGACGCCTGGCCGAAGGACCGGCTCTGGGACATCGTCGAGCGGTACGGCGTCACCCAGCTCTACACGGCGCCCACCGCCATCCGCACCTTCATGAAGTGGGGGGTCCAGGAGCCCGCGCACCACGATCTGTCGTCGCTGCGCGTGCTCGGCACGGTGGGGGAGCCCATCAACCCCGAGGCGTGGATGTGGTACCACGCGAACATCGGGGGCGAGCGGTGCCCGATCGTGGACACCTGGTGGCAGACCGAGACCGGCGGGCACATGATCACGCCGGTCCCCGGCGTCACCACCACCAAGCCCGGCTCGGCCTGCCACCCGATCCCCGGGGTCTCCGTCGAGCTGGTCGACGAGGAGGGGAACCGCATCGAGCAGGGGGGCGGGTACCTCACCATCACCCGCCCCTGGCCGGGCATGCTCCGCGGGATCTGGGGCGACCCCGACCGCTACCGCTCCACCTACTGGGGCCGGTTCCCGGACCGCTACTTCGCCGGCGACGGCGCCAAGCTCGACGAGGAGGGCTACCTCTGGCTCCTCGGTCGGGTCGACGACGTCATGAACGTCTCGGGCCACCGCATCTCCACCACCGAGGTGGAGTCGGCGCTGGTCGACCATCCGGCCGTCGCCGAGGCCGCGGTGGTGGGCGCCAACGACGCCACCACCGGTCAGGCCATCGTGGGCTACGTCATCCTCCGGGGCGGACACGAGCCCACCGACGAGCTCGGTGAGGAGATCCGCCAGCACGTCGCCACGAAGCTCGGGCCGATCGCCCGGCCCAAGGCCGTGATCCTCGTCCCCGACCTCCCGAAGACCCGGAGCGGCAAGATCATGCGCCGCCTGTTGCGCGACGTCGCCGACGGCCGCGACCTCGGGGACACCACCACGCTCGCCGACAGCGGTGTGGTCGAGGAGATCAAGCAACGCGCCGCGCAGGCCCCGGCCGAGGACTGACGTGACCGCTCCCACCCCCGACGTCTTCCCTCCGAGCTGGCTCTGGCGTGCGGGCCCCACCGAGCCGGGCCCCACGGTCGTGTTCGACGTCGACGGGGTCCTCTCCGACGCGTCCGGCCGCCAGCACTACCTCGAGGGGTCCGTGCAGTACTGGGACGCCTTCTTCGCCGCATGCGACCAGGACGCGATCCTCGAGTCCCAGGTGAGCCTCGGTCAGCTCCTCGCGCCGGAGCTGACCGTGGTCCTGCTGACCGCCCGGCCCATCCGGGTCCAGCCCCAGACCCTCGCCTGGCTCGACCGCCATCCCGTGCGCTGGGACCTGCTCGTGATGCGCGACGACGACCTCGACCTCGGGACGACCGCGCGCTTCAAGCGGGACGTGGTCCGCGGGCTCAACAACCGCGGGTTCGAGGTGGTGCTCGCCTTCGAGGACGACCCCCGCAACGTGGCGATCCTGCGGGGCGAAGGGATCCCGACGGTCTACGTCCACTCCGGCTACTACGGCTGAGGGTCGGGGCTCCGTCCCGGCGAGGGGTCAGTCGCGGAAGTTGGTGAACTGCAGCGGGATGCCGAAGTCCTCCTCGCGCAGCGCTGCGATCACGGCCTGCAAGTCGTCGCGCTTCTTGCCCGTGACCCGGAGCTGGTCGCCCTGGGTCTGGGACTGGATCCCCTTCACCGGGATCGTCTTGATGAACTTGTTGAGCTCGCGTGCCTTGTCGCTGTTGATCCCCGCCCGGATGGCGGCGACCTGCCGCTTCCGTCCCCCGGCGGCGTCCTCGACCTTGCCGAAGTCGAGCGACTTGAGCGACACCTTGCGCTTCACGAACTTCTCCTCGAGCACGATCCGCGCCGCAGCGAGGCGGTCCTCGTTGACCGAGACGAGGGTGATCGACCCGTCACCGAGCTCGACGACGGTGTCGGTGTTCTTGAAGTCGAAGCGGTTGCTGATCTCCCGCTCCGCCTGATCCACGGCGTTGCGGACCTCCTGTTGGTCCACCTCGGAGACGACGTCGAAGCTCGGCATGCGGCCAAGGTAGCGCGGGTCGGGCACCCTGCCCCTGGGGTGCGTTCCCGGGGTGCGCTCCCGGCCGGTCACCCGCTATCGTTCGGTGCTCCTGGGTCGGTGCCCGAGTGGCCAAAGGGAGCGGGCTGTAAACCCGCCGGCGTACGCCTACGGAGGTTCAAATCCTTCCCGGCCCACCGACAGGACCCTCCGGTGCGATCCGCCCGGGGGGTTCGTCGGTTTTCCGGACGGGTGCGCCGTCGAGCAGTCGTTCCATCACGACGACGTCGAGCCACCGCCCGAACTTCCGACCGACCTCGCGCTCGTGGCCGACGATCTCGAAGCCGTGGCGGCGGTGCAGGGCGATCGATGCATCGTGTCCGCCCACGATCCTGGCGAACACCGCATGGAACCCGTGGGAGGCGGCGACCTCGAGCAATGCGCCCAGGAGCGCCGACGCCACGCCGGCGCTGCGATGGTCCCGGTGCACGTACACCGAGTCCTCGACGCTCGTCCGGTAGGCGGGGCGTTGCCGCCACGGCGAGAGCGACGCAAAGCCGATGACCCCGTTGTCGTCCGCCTCGGCCACCAGCACGACGTGGGCGCCGGAGCGCTCGGCGAGCCAGGACTCCTGCTCCTCGAGCGATCGTGGCTCGAGGTCGAACGTGACGGTCGAGCCGAGGACCTCGGCGTTGTAGATCTGCCGGATGGCCTCGGCATCACGCAGACGGGCGAGACGGATCTCCACGTGCGGATCGTAGGGCGCCGGGGATCGGCGTCCGGCGTCCGGTCAGGAGGCGAGCGACTCCATCGGGGCGGCCACGACTCGGGCGGAGCTGCCGGCCGAGGTCCGGGCCCACTCCAGGACGGCGGGCTTCGTCGTGATCAGGATCACCTGCCCCACGTGCGGCCGCCGGAGCAGGATCTCGAGCAGTCCGACTGCGGCCTCGTCCGGGAGCTCGTCGAGGGCGCGGTCGAGCACCACCGGGAGAGGCTCGCCATCCACGCGCGCGGCCTCGACGCGGGCGACCAGCGCGGCCACCGCCGCTGCGGTCCGCGAACGTCCGGCAGGAAGGCCCCGGAGCAGGGTGAGCTCATCCGCGAGGTCCTCCAGCGCGGTGGGATCGATCGGGCCGGCAACCGCCGCCCAGGCCCGCAGGGCTTCGCGGTGGCGGGCCTCGGCCTGGACGAGCTCACGCCGTTCCCGGGTCGCCTGGAGCATCAGGTTGACCCGCTTGAGCTGGACGCCGAGTGAGGTCTCGGCGCCCAACGCCGCCCGGGCCGCACGTTCGGCCTCCGCTGCGGCCAGCGCGCGGCGATGGATCCAGAGCGCGAGCCCCAGGACCGCAGCGCTCAGGAGCAGGAGCGGCAGCGCCACCAGGGACCGTCCGGTCACCGCAGCCCCGAGCCCACCGGCCGAGAGCGTGAACGCGAGCGCAATGCCGCCCGCTCGCCGTCGGTCGGCCTGCGTCCGCGCGTCCTCGGACGCCCCGTGCTGCGACCCGAGCTCCGAAGCCGACGCGGTGTCGGCCGTGGCGCAGTCGAGTGCGGCGTGGAGCGTGGCGAGCTCCGCAGCGGCGGCGGACGCCGCACGCGCCCGGGCGGCGATCTCCACCGGGTCCGCGGCGGCGATCGCGAGCAGACCCGCGCGTCGGGCGGCGACGTCGTCGTCGTCGGGCCCGACGTGCACGAGCCGCTCGAGCACCGCCCGGGAGGGCGGTTCGGCGACGATGTCACCGAGCGAGTCGATCGAGCCCCCGGTCTCGTCCACGAGGTGCGCCCGGCATCCGGGGCGCGGGGAGATGAGCACGGCTGCGAGATCCTCCGCGAGCACCCGCGCCGCAGCGGGAGCCATCCCGCCGAAGACCGTGAGATCGGGGTGGAGCGGGAGCGCCACCTCCCTGCCCTCGGCCTCGTATCGGAGCCGCTCGCAACGCATGCCCGAGCTTCGGCCTCCGTCGTCCCTTGCTTGAGGGGGAAGTGGGCTTCCCGACCCATCGGCCACGGTCGCCGGCCCCCGCCGAGGATCCCCGCCGGCCCGGGTTGGGACCGACGCAGGAACGTGGCATCATGATCGCCCTGGCAGCGCATGCCGGCACGTCCGCGTGCCCGGCCTGCGTCGTGCCGGTGCTCCCTTAGCTCAGTCGGCAGAGCGTTTCCATGGTAAGGAAAAGGTCGTGGGTTCGATTCCCACAGGGAGCTCTCGCGACCGCCGCCGGTGGTCTCGTGGCGGCGTAGCTCAGTCGGTGAGAGCGCTCGACTCATAATCGAGAGGTCGACAGTTCGAATCTGTCCGTCGCCACCGCAGTCCCTCGAGGAGCACACCCATGGCCTCTGACAAGCGAACCCGTGTGACCCTGGAGTGCCAGGAGTGCAAGCGGCGCAACTACGTCACCACGAAGAACAAGATGAACGACCGCGAGCGGATCACGCTCGCCAAGTTCTGCAAGTGGTGCCGACGCCACGTCGACCACAAAGAGACCCGCTGAGGCGCTGAGCGCCCGGCGCTCCCCGACCGTGACCGCGCTCTCGGAGCTCGTGCGTCGCGCTCGGCGGGGGGACCGGGCCGCCTTCGACGAGCTCGTCCGACGCACCTACGTGGACACGCTCACGGTGGCGCGCCGCTACACGGGCAACGAGGACGACGCCCGTGACGTCGTCCAGGAGGCCTACCTCCGGGCGTATCGGGGCATTCGGACGTTCCGGGGTGATGCGCGCTTCTCCACGTGGATGTACCGGATCACGGCCAACTGCGCTGCGACGTTCCACGAGCGTCGCCGTCGGCACCTCGGATCGGTGTCGTTGGACGACCATGCCGACGAGCTCCTCGACGCGTCGCCCGACCGGGACCCCGAGCTCCGGGCCACCGCCGCCCTCCTGCGTCGAGATCTCGAGCAGGCCGTGCGTCGCCTCCCCGATCGGCTGCGCACGGTCCTCGTGCTCCGGGACGTCTACGACCTCGCCCACGACGAGATCGCGGACCTGCTCGGGATCACCGAGGGGGCAGCGAAGGTCCGCCTCCATCGTGCCCGCCGTCGGCTGCGGGACCTCGTCGGCCCGGACACCATCGGCCCGGACACCATCGGCCCGGACACCATCGGCCCGGACGCGACCGGGGTGCGCCGTGGGTTGTGAGCGGAAGGCCCCGACGGGTGGCTCACCGTCCCGTCGCCGTCGGCCCTCCCTCCATGGAGCGGCGGCCGCCGCCCGTCCCGGCGCCGTCGTCGGCCGTCCCCCGGCACCCCCTGACGACGGCCTGCTGGCTGCGATCCTCGACGGGCTCGACGACATCGACCGCCGGCGTGTCCGTCAGCGTCGGGTGATCGTGGTCGCCGCCGCCGGCGCGGTCGTGCTGGCCCGGCGGCGGACGCGAGCGACCCGATGAGCGGAGGCGGGTCGTGGGGTGCACTCCGGCGGCCGCACGGTCGGTCGCGGCATCTGCGCTGCTATCCTGCGCGTGCCCTAGGGCAGTAGCTCAATTGGTAGAGCACCGGTCTCCAAAACCGGCGGTTGGGGGTTCGAGTCCCTCCTGCCCTGCTTCGTGAGCAGCAGGTCCGGTGTCCGGCGTTTCCGCCGGCTCCCGGTCCGGCACTCGGCAGACGCACCTCACGGGCGCCGTCCGAGTCGCCCCGATGCACTCGAACACCGCACTCGACACGCGTGAAGGTCGATCCATGGCACTCAACCGGGAGCAGAAGCGACTGCTGCAGCGGCAGGGTGAGCTCGACGCGGACGGTCAGCCGATCCGACAGCGTCGCCAGCCCCCGGCGCAGCGCCAGCGGGAGGAACGGACCAAGCCGGCCCAGTTCGCCCGGGAGGTCCGCTCCGAGCTCCGCAAGGTGGCCTGGCCCACCCGCTCCGACACCATCAACTACGCGATCGTCGTGATCCTGACGCTCGTCGTCATGACGACGTTCGTCGCCGCCCTCGACTGGGTCTTCAGCACCTTCGTCCTCAAGCTCTTCGAGACCTGATCCTGTGAACGACCACACTGCACCCGAGACCACCGAGGACGATCTCCTCCTCGCCGACCCGGCCGAGGCCGACGAGCTCGCCGACACCGGCGAGCAGGCCGCGGAGGTGATCGACGAGGACGAGCTCCTCGCGCCGCCACCCGCGCCCCGCCAGAGCCCCTACGACCGGCCCGGGCGCTGGTACGTGGTGCACACCCAGTCGGGCTACGAGAAGAAGGTCAAGCAGAACCTGGAGGCTCGCACCGCGTCCATGAACATGGAGGAACGGATCCACGAAGTGGTGATCCCCATGGAGGACGTCGTCGAGTTCAAGAACGGTAAGAAGGTCGTCGTCCAGAAGAAGATGTTCCCGGGCTACCTGCTGGTCCGCTGCAACCTCGACGACGACTCGTGGTTCGTCATCCGCAACACGCCCGGCATCGTGAACTTCGTGGGCGCAGGGGGGAAGCCCTCGCCGCTCAGCCGCCGTGAGGTCGAGACCTTCCTGCAGGTGAAGGACGAGGGGACCGAGGAGGCACCGTCCAAGCGGACCCGGGCACGGCTCGAGTTCGAACTGGGCGAGACCGTCCGGGTCAAGGAAGGCCCGTTCGCCGACTTCAGCGGCGAGGTGGTGGAGATCAACGAGGACCAGGCCAAGGTGAAGGTGCTCGTGAACATCTTCGGCCGGGAGACCCCGGTCGAGCTCGCCTTCAACGAGATCGATAGAGACAGTAGCAGCAGCTCTTGCTGATGAAGCTGTTCGTTCTGGATTTACTGCCTGGGGCTACTGCGTTGACCCGATGGTTCCTCCGGTTGGAATCAGCAGGAAAGGAG
>JBEIGA010000044.1:0-18214 GCA_040382135.1 Acidimicrobiales bacterium | reverse complement strand
GCTGATCGCGTTCCACACCGGTCAGCCCTTCGACGTCATCGAGCGCGACTCGGACCGCGACCGCTGGTTCACCGCCGAGCAGGCCAAGGACTACGGCCTGATCGACAAGGTGATCCTCAAGCGCGGCGAGATGCGCTGATCGCCCGGGCCCGCAGGTCGGCCACGGCGTGCTCGAGCCCCTCCGGGTCCCGGTAGAGGGCGCTGCCCGACACCAGGACGTTCGCGCCCGCTGCGGCCACCCCGCCCACGGTGGCGGCACCGATGCCGCCGTCGACCTCGATGTCGACGTCGTGGCCGCCCTCGACGACGAGGCGGCGGAGCTCGGCGACCTTCGGTTCCATGGTGGCGATGTAGGCCTGACCGCCGAACCCGGGGTTCACGGTCATCACGAGCACCAGGTCGAGCAGGTCGAGCACGTGGGCGATCGCCGACACGGGGGTGGCCGGGTTGAGCGCCACCGCCGGCGACGCGCCCAGTTCACGGATGCCCGCCAGCGTGCGGTGCAGGTGGGTGCACGCCTCGGCGTGGACGATCACGATCTCGCACCCCGCCTCCACGTAGCGCGGGAGCAGGCGGTCCGGCTCCACCACCATGAGGTGGGCCTCGAAGGGCACCGACACGTGGGGGCGGATCGACGCGATCACGTCGGGGCCGAAGGTGAGGTTCGGGACGAAGACGCCGTCCATCACATCCCACTGGATGCGGTCGACCCCGGCCTTCTCGAGCGCCACGCACTCCTCCCCGAGACGGGAGAAGTCGGCGGGCAGCACCGACGGGGCGATCAGGATGGGACGGTCGGTTCCCGGTGCGGCGGGTGCAGGAGCCATGCCGCGCACGCTACCGGACGGGCCTCCCGATGACCGACGGGGGCGGCGCCGCGCACGGGTCCGACGAGGGTGCCCTGCTGCGGGTGACGGGGGTGGCCAAGGGGGGCGGGGGCGTCGCCCGTGCCGCCGACGGCGCCGTCGTGTTCGTCGACGACGCCCTCCCCGGCGAGTTGGTGCGGGTGGCGACCACCGAGCGGCGCAAGGACTACCGCCGGGCCCGCGTCGTCGAGGTGGTCGAGGCCTCGGCCGACCGGGTCGTGCCGCCCTGCGCCGCCGTCGGCTCGGGTTGCGGCGGGTGCGACCTGCTGCACCTCGCCCCCCACGCGCAGCCGGGGTGGAAGCGCGCCGTCGTGGAGGACGCACTGCGTCGCATCGCCCGGCTGGACCCGTTGCCGCCGATCGAGGTCGTGCCCCTGCCGACCACCGGCTACCGCACCACGGTGCGGGCCCTCGTGTCGGGCGGGCGGGCCGCGCACCGGCGCCGCTCCAGCCACGACGCGGTGGTCCCCGAGGCGTGCGGGGTCCTGCACCCCCTGCTCGAGGAGCTGCTGCTCGACGGGCGGTTCGGCGACGCCGCCGAGGTGACCCTGCGGGCCGGGGCCCGGACCGGTGAGCGGCTCGCGCTCGTGGCGCCGGACGCGACCGGCGTGTCGCTGCCGGCCGACGTGCTGGTCGTCGGCATCGACGAGCTGGCGGCAGGTCGCCGGGCGTGGTTCCACGAGGAGGTGGCCGGGCACCGGTTCCGGATCTCCGCCGAGTCGTTCTTCCAGGCCCGGCCCGACGGTGCGGAGGTGCTCGTCGAGCTGGCCCGGACGGCGCTCGGCGGCGTGGAGGGCACCGTCGCGGACCTCTACGCCGGCGTCGGGCTGTTCGCCGCCACGGTCGCCGCCGGCCGTCCGGTGGTGGCGGTGGAGCGGTCGAGGAGCTCGGTCGCCGACGCCCGGGTGAACCTCGCCGGCACCGATGCCAGGATCCTCGCCCTCGACGTCGACCGGTGGCGGCCGTCGCGGTGCGCCGCCGTGATCGCCGATCCGGCCCGCGACGGGTTGCGGGCCCCCGGGGCCGCCGTCGTGGCCGGGACCGGGGCCGCGCGCGTGGTGCTCGTGAGCTGCGACCCGGCGGCCCTCGCCCGTGATGTCCGGCTCCTCGCAGGGCACGGTTACGAGATCGCGCGAATGCACGTCGTCGACCTCTTCGGCGGCACCAGCCACGTCGAGGTCGTCACCGTGCTCGATCGCCGCTGAACGGCGTTCACCAACCCGCTGACCAGGCGCGACGCGACGCAACCACGCGATGCGACCGTGGTGAGCGCGGTGTGTGATGGGTCACAAGCCGGTCGTCATGCGTCGGTTCTGTCGTCATGGATCCGTAACATCCGGAACCCATGGCCCCCCTGGAGCCCGGAACGCCTGCCCTGACGCCCCCCTCGGGGGCTCGCCGGTCGGCCTCGATGGTCCTCGCTGTGGCGCTCTTCGCGAGCGTCGGCGCCCTCCCCGCAGTGGGAGGTGACGACCCTTCGCCTCCGCCGGAGGCGGTGGTCGACGTGGAGCAGGAGCTCGCCGCGCCGCCCGCGCCGGAGCCTGCGCCCGCCCCCGTCGTCCCCGAGCCGGCGCCGCCCGCGGCGGTGGAGACCGTGGCCACGGCAGCCCCCGTGACCCCTGCGGTCGCCGAGGTGCCCCTGGCGGCGGTGCTCGCCTTCCTCGAGTTCCTCGACCGCCTGCTCTCGTGGCTGCACTCGCTGTCCCAGCCCCCCGGCTGGACCGACCTCGGGAACGGGGTCTGGGGGCCGGCCCACCTCGTCTCCATCCGCCGGTGCGAGTCCGGGCACAACTACGGCTCGGTCAGCCGCAGCGGCTCGTTCCGGGGCGCGTACCAGTTCTCCCAGCGCACCTGGAACGTGGTGGCGGGTCGCAACGGCCGACCGGACCTGGTCGGGGTCCGACCGAACGAGGCCGCACCCGCCGACCAGGACCAGATGGCGGTCTGGAACTACCAGCAGGCGAACCCGCGGCAGCAGTGGCCGGTCTGCTCCCGGCGGTAGCCGACCCCGGCCTCAGCCGAGGAGCAGGTCCGCGAGCTCGTGGATCTGCTCGGGCGAGCGGGCGGCCACGTTGATCATGGTGATCGGGCTCTGCTTCCAGGCCTCGAGCCGCTCCTTGATGCGCCCGGGCGGGCCCACGAGGGAGATCTCGTCGGCGAACTCGGCGGGCACCGCCATGATCGCCTCCTCCCGCTTGCCCTCGAAGAACAGCTCCTGGATCTTCAGGGCCTGCTCCTCGAAGCCCATCCGGGCCATGAGCTTGGTGTGGTAGTTCTGCCCCTTGGCGCCCATGCCGCCGATGTAGAAGCCGAGCGTGGCCCGCACCGGCCAGAGGCCCTGCTCGACGTCGTCGGTGACGTTGACCGACACGTTGGCGGAGATCTCGAAGCCCTCCGGCCGGGCGGCGATGTCCTCGTCGTAGATCTCCGGCCGGAACGGCGAGTAGTAGAGCGGCAGCCAGCCGTCGGCGATCTCGCAGGTCTGGCGGATGTTCTTCGGGCCCTCGGCGCCGATGTAGATCGGGACGTCGCTGCGCAGCGGGTGGGTCATGATCTTCAGCGGCTTGCCCAGACCGACGCTGCCCTCGCCCCGGTAGGGGTGCTGGTAGAACTCGCCGTCGAACTCGAGGTAGTCCTCACGGGCGAGCGCCCGGCGGATGATCTCGACGTACTCCCGGGTGCGGGCGAGCGGCTTGTTGCTGGGGCGGCCGTACCAGCCCTCCACCACCTGCGGGCCCGAGACGCCGAGGCCGAGGATGACCCTGCCGTTGGAGAGGTGGTCGAGGGTCATGACGTGCATGGCCACCGCGGTGGGGGTCCGGGCCGCGAGCTGCACGACGCCGGTGGCCAGCTTGATCTTCTCGGTCTTGGCCGCCAGGTAGGCGAGGGGGGAGAAGGCGTCGGAGCCCCAGGACTCCGCCGTCCAGACGGTGTCGAAGCCGGCACGCTCGGCCTCCTGGGTCAGCGACACGAAGTCGGCCGGCGGCTGCGCCGCCCCGTAACCCCATTGCAGTCCGAGCTTCATGTCCGCTCCCCGGCGTAGAACCTGTTGCAGCGGGAGGTTAGGGCAGGGACGGTGTGGTCTGCGAAGCCCGTCGGTCGCTCCGATCGCGTACGGTCAAGGGCGGGAGGGTGACGACCGATGGAGAGGACGTGAACCCGGTGCCCGAGCGACAGGACGAACGGGACGGCGCGGTGGACCGCGTGCGCGCGTGGCTGCGGGCCGTGCTCCCCGGACGGCGGCCGGAGCAGCGCCCGCTGTGGCGCCCCCTTCCCCCGTCGGGGGAGCCGGCGCTCCTGCCGGTGCCGGTGCACCGGCGCCGCCGGCCTCCCGCACGGTGACGGTCCCCGTCCCCGCAGGGGGGCGCTGTCCCTGGGGCACGAGCCCCCAGGATTACGCCGACTACCACGACCTCGAGTGGGGCCGCCCGATCGTGGACGATCACGCGCTGTACGAGCGGCTCTGCCTGGAGGCGTTCCAGAGCGGATTGTCCTGGCTGACCATCCTGCGCAAGCGACCCGCCTTCCGGTCGGCGTTCGCAGGCTTCGATCCCGGGATCGTGGCCCGCTTCGACGGGACCGACGTGGCACGCCTGCTCGACGATGCGGGGATCGTGCGGCACCGGGGGAAGATCGAGGCCGCCGTCGCCAACGCGGCGGCGACCCTGCGGGTGCAGGACGCGGAGGGTTCCCTCGCCGCCCTGCTCTGGCGGTTCGAGCCGGAGCCCGGGGCCCCGCCCCGGGGCCTCGGCGACGTGCCCGCCCGCACCCCTGCGTCCGAGGCGCTCGCCCGCGAGCTCCGCCGGTACGGGTTCCGCTTCCTCGGCCCGACCACCGTCTACGCCGCCATGCAGGCCGTCGGGATCGTCGACGACCACGTCGCCGGTTGCCCGGCACGGGCCGGGTGCGAGGCCGAGCGGGCGGGGCTCGTCCGCCCCGGCTGATCCCGTCGGCGGTGCGACGGGCGTCACGGGGTGGGAGACTGCGCCCCGCATCGATGGGAGGACCACCGTGGGGGAGATCAGGCTCGCGCTCGAGCCGGACGACGAGCTGAACCACGACGCCGGCGACGTCGGGAACTTCAACGAGTCCATGTACTTCAACGCCTTCGGCGCGACCGGTGACGCCTTCGGCGGACCCGACGGCCAGACCGGCGGCGGCTGGTTCCGCATGGGCAACCGGGTGAACGAGGGCTACGCCGAGCTCTCCGTGTGCGTCTACCTGCCCGACGGCCGGGTCGGCTTCGTGTTCAAGCGGCCCCGGATCGAGACCAACGCCGTGTTCGACGCCGGCGGCATGCGCATCGAGATCCTGGAGCCGCTGGTCCGCCAGCGGGTCGTGTACGAGGGCACCGTGTGCCTGCTCGAGCGGCCGTGGGAGATGGCCGATCCCCGTCGGGCCTTCGCCGAGAACCCGATGGTGCCCTGCTCGGTCGACATCACCTGGGAGGGCGTCTCGCCGGTGCACGGGGGCAAACCCGTCGACGAGCACGGCCGCGAGGTGGACACCGGCAACGGGTTCGCCAAGGCCCACTACGAGCAGTTGAGCCGGGCGAGCGGCACCGTCACGGTCGGCGACGAGGTCGTCCCCATCGCCGGGCACGGCATCCGCGACAAGTCGTGGGGGCCCCGCTTCTGGCAGTCCGTGTGGTGGTACCGGTGGCTGCCGGTCGCGTTCGGCGACGACTTCGGCATGACCGTCTCGCTGATCGGGAGCCAGGACGGCGGTGCCCGGTCCGGCGGCTGGGTGTTCGACGAGGGCGCTCTGCACGACATCCGGTCGGTCGCGGTCCGGAGCGCCTACGACGAGCGGGGTCACCAGACCCGGCTCGTCGCAGCGGTCGCCACCGACCATCGGACCTACGAGCTCGAGGGCGACGTCCGGTCGCTCATCCCGCTGCGGAACCGCCGCACGACCCCGGACGGCGTCGAGCTGCGGACCCGGATCACCGAGGGCTGGACCCGCTACCGCGTCGGTGACCGCGAGGGTTCCGGGCTCTCGGAGTACCTGGATCAGATCGTCGACGGCGTGCCCGTCGGCCGTGCGCTGGACGAGGAGGACCCGGCGTGACCCTTCCCGACATCGGCCTCGGCGACCTCGTCCACTCGGTCGCCGCCCGCATCCCCGACGCCCTCGCCCTCGCCCACGGCGACCGCGAGATCACGTGGGGGGAGATGGACGACCGCACCGGCCGGCTCGCCGCCGCGTTCCGGGAGCTCGGCGTGGGACCCGACCACAAGGTCGCCCAGCTCCTCTACAACTGCCCGGAGTACAACGAGTCGGTCGTCGCCGCGTTCAAGCTCCGTGCCGCGCCGGTCAACGTGAACTACCGGTACCAGGCCGAGGAGATCCGCTACCTGCTCGACAACAGCGACGCCACGGTGGTGGTGGCGGCGCCGGACCTCGTCGAGCGGGTCCTCGACGTCCGGCACCGCCTCCCGGCGCTGCGGGCGATCGTCCAGGTCGGCGGCGACGCCGACGCCCCACTGCCCGACGGCGTGCTGTCCTACGAGGGGCTGATCGCCGGCCACGAGCCCATGGAGCCGCTGCCGGGCGGCGGCGACCAGCTGTGGTTCCTCTACACGGGTGGCACGACGGGGCACCCGAAGGGCGTGATGTGGCCCCACGGCGTGCTCGTCACGAACTCCGCGCCGTTCTTCCTGCGCGTCGGGCTGGAGCCGCCCACCGACCTCGCCTCGGCGTCCGAGGCGGCCGTGCGGTTCCACGAGCTCGGTGTCGCCTGGCGGTTCTGCCCCGGATCGCCGCTGATGCACGGCACCGGCGGCATGTCGTCGATCCTCACGTTCATCCTCGGGGGCGCGGTCGTCACCTTGACGGGCCGGTCGTTCGACGCCGACGAGATGCTGCGGACGGTGGAGCGCCGCCGGCTCACCCACCTCGCCATCGTCGGGGACGTGTTCGGCAAGCGCCTCGTGGCCGCGCTCGAGGCCGCCGAGGCCGCAGGGCGCCCGTACGACCTCTCGTCGCTGGTCCAGATCGCGTCCTCGGGGGCGATGTGGAGCGAGGAGACCAAGCTCGCCCTGCTCGAACGCCACGACATGATCCTGTTCGACTCCCTCGGGGCGTCGGAGGCGGTGGGGTTCGCCTCGCAGATGGTCACCCGGGCGGGTGGGGTTCGGCGGACCGCCCGGTTCGAGCTCGGCCCCACGGCCCAGGTGTTCACCGACGACGGGCGGCGCGTCGGGCCCGGCTCCGGCGAGATCGGCCGGCTGGCGGTCGGAGGCGCCATCCCCCTCGGTTACTACAAGGACCCGGAGAAGACCGAGCGCACCTACCCGCTCATCGAGGGGCAGCGCTGGGCGGTGCCAGGCGACTACGCCACCGTCGAGGCCGACGGCACCATCACGCTCCTCGGCCGGGGCTCGGTGTCGGTGAACACCGGCGGCGAGAAGGTGTACCCGGAAGAGGTCGAGGAGGCCCTGAAGACCCACCCCGCGGTCGTGGACTGCACGGTGGTGGGCGTCCCGGACGAGGAGTGGGGTGAGGCGGTCACCGCGGTGCTCTCCCTGGCCGCGCCCGCGGACCGGGACGAGCTGGTGGCGCACGCCGCCGGCGCGATCGCCCGGTACAAGCTGCCCAAGCACGTGGTCGTGGTCGACGAGGTCTACCGGGCCCCGAACGGCAAGGCCGACTACCGCTGGGCCCGGGAGACGGCCCTCGAACGGCTGGGCAAGGGGTGACGCGACTCGGTCGGGCGCACCGCCCCTGGGCACCGCACCGTCGTGCGGGCGCTGGTACGGTGCCCCTGCCGGCGTTCGCCTGATCCGCCGGATCGCGCTAGAACGCAGGTCGCGTCCGCAGGCTCGGACGCCGACCCAGGACCGAGGGGAGCAAGGGTGAACTTCGCCTTCAGTGAGGAGCAGGAAGAGCTGCGCCGCATCGTGCGGTCGTTCCTCGAGGACAAGTCCCCGGAGACCGAGGTCCGCCGGCTGATGGAGACCACCGAGGGCTACGACACCGCCGTCTGGTCGCAGATGGCCGAGCAGCTCGGCCTGCAGGGCCTGATCGTGCCCGAGGAGTTCGGCGGCTCCGGCTACAGCTACATCGAGCTCATCGTCGTGCTCGAGGAGATGGGCCGTGCCCTGCTGTGCGCCCCGTTCTTCTCCACGGTGGCGCTGGCCGCCAACACCCTGATCCACTCGGGCGACGACGCCGCCAAGGCCGCCCACCTGCCGGGCATCGCCTCGGGTGAGACCATCGCCACCCTGGCCTTCACCGAGGAGAACGGTCGCTGGGACGAGTCCGGCATCACCATGGAGGCCGCCGCCTCCGGTGACGGCTTCACCCTCTCCGGCACCAAGATGTACGTCCTCGACGGCCACACGGCGAACCTGATCCTCGTCGCCGCCCGCACGGCCAAGGGCGTGTCGCTGTTCGCGGTCGACGCCGACGCCGCCGGCCTCACCCGCACGCCGCTGGCCACCATGGACCAGACCCGCAAGCAGGCCCGGATCGAGTTCTCGAACACCCCGGCCACCCTGGTCGGCACCGAGGGCGAGGGCTGGTCGGTCCTCGAGCGGGTGCTCGACCTCGCCGCCGTGGCCCTCGCCGCCGAGCAGGTCGGCGGCGCCCAGCAGGTGCTCGACATGTCGGTCGAGTACGCCAAGGTGCGCGTCCAGTTCGGCCGGCCGATCGGCTCGTTCCAGGCCATCAAGCACAAGTGCGCCGACATGCTGCTCGAGGTCGAGTCGGCCAAGTCGGCGGCGTACTACGCGGGCTGGTGCGCGGCGGAGTTGAACGACGAGCTGCCCTCGGTCGCCTCGCTGGCCAAGGCCTACTGCTCCGAGGCGTACTTCCACGCCACCGCCGAGAACATCCAGATCCACGGCGGCATCGGCTTCACCTGGGAGCACCCGGCCCACCTGTACTTCAAGCGGGCCAAGAGCTCCGAGCTGCTGTTCGGCGACCCGGTGTACCACCGGGAGCTGCTCGCCCAGCGCATCGGGATCTGATCCCACCCCAGGGCCGGCCGCACCCGTGGAAGCGGTCCTGATCGTCGTCGCCGTGCTGGCCGTCCTGGCCGTCGCGGTGTTCACCGTCACGGTCGTCTCGGGCCGGCTCGCAAACGAGCCGGCCCCTGCCGTTCTGCGGGTGGAGGACGCGGTCGACTGGATCGCCGAGCGGCTGCCGGAAGAAGTGACGGCCCAGCTGTCCTACGACGACGTCAAGCGGATCGTCCTCTGGCACCTCGACTGGTTCACCGACGTGGGCCTGTCGAGCGACTTCGGCGAGGAGCTCGGCGCGGTGAACTTCGCCGATCCGGTGCTCGTCGAGGTCGATGGCGAGGCTGCCTACGACTTCGTGGTGGAGCGGGCCATCCGGGAACGGCCCGAGCTCGAGCCGGTGCACGTGGTCGTGGTGCTCGACCGCCACGTGGCCTACCTGCGCGAGATCGGCGCCCTCGGCGACATCGAGGACCCCGGCGCCCTCGGAGACCCCGACGAGGCCTGAGGGGCGCCGGCTCAGACGATGCGCGGCTCGGGGACCGGCACGAGGACCTTGCCACCGCGCTCGCGGTACTCGTGCTGCTGGGCGAGGATCTCCTCGAGCAGGTTCCACACGAAGATCACGAGCACGTCCGGCTCGTCCTCGGCGATCCGTGACGGCGGCACCACCGGCCGGCGCACCCCCGGCACGTACAGGCCCTGCTTGTGGGGGCTGGCATCGGCGACCCACATCGGGACCCGGCCGGCCTCGCCCAGGGCGTTGAGCAGCACGGTGCACTTCGCCGCAGCGCCGTAGCCGGCGACCTTCAGCCCCTCGGCCTGCAGGCGCAGCAGCATGGACGCCAGCTCGGCACGGATGGCGGCCACCCGCTCGCCGAAGCGCTGGTAGGTGGCGAGGTCGCCGAGCCCGGCGGCCGCCTCGGCGGCGAGGACCTCGTCGACGATCGGCTGCCGCGGGCGACTGCCGGGATGGGCGGCGGTGACCCGGAGGCTGGTCCCGTGCACCGGGATGGCCTCGACGTCCACGACCTCGAGCCCGGCCCGGGCCAGGAGCGCCGAGAAGTTCGTGAGCGAGTGGAAGAACAGGTGCTCGTGGTAGATCGTGTCGAACTCGAGGTGCTCGAGCATCGCCTGCAGCGACGGCGACTCGAAGATGGCGATGCCGTCGGGCCGCAGCACCAGCGCCACGCCCTGGGGCACGTCGATGATGTCGGGGACGTGGGCGATCACGTTGTTGGCGTGGAACACCGACGCCTGCCGGCCTTCGGCGACCAGCTGGCGGGCGAGCTCGGAGCCGAAGAACTCGGTGAGGGTGGGGACCCCGTTCGCCTCGGCGAGCACGGCGAGGTTGCGGGCGGGGTCGATGCCGAGGACCGGCACGCCCCGCTCGACGTACCCCTTCAGCAGGTAGCCGTCGTTGGAACCCATCTCCATGGCCAGGTCGTCGGCGCCGAGACCGTCGCGCTCGACGGTCCGGCGGACGATGTCGGCGGCGTTGTCGAGCAGGAGCTTCGAGACCGACGACGTGTACAGGTACTCACGGAACAGCAGCTCGGGGTCGACGGTGACCGAGAGCTGCACGAGCCCGCAGCCGCCGCAGCGCACGAGGGTGAGGGGATAGGTGCGGTCGTCGCGTTCGTCGTCGCCGCGCACCAGGCCGTTGGCCAGGGGTTGCTCGCCGAGCGACACGAACTCGACGAGATCCTCCGAGCCGCACGCCCGGCAGGCCGTGATCGTGACCGCGTCCACCGTCATCGTGTCTCCTCCATCGATCGGGTCTCCTCGAGGAGCCCGTGGTCCGCCAGGATCCCGGCCACGTCGGCCAGGTGTGCAGGCGCCAGCCCCGACCGCTCGGCGATGTCGAGCAGGGAGCGGGTGCCGTCGCTCTGGTTCAGCACCCAGAGCATCGCCATCTGCAGATCGCCCGGGTGGGGCCGGGCGCCCAGCGTGTCGTACAGGCCCCGGCGGCCGAGCTGGGGCTCGCCGTGGGGCGCGAGGTTCCGGAACGTCCGGTCGGCGTCGATCGCCATGAGCAGGTCCCATGCCGCGTCGGCCGCGGCGGCGAGCCGGTCGGCGTCGACGAACGCCGGGGTGTCGGCGCTCGTGTGGTACTCGGGGTAGGTGCCGTGGACCTGCCGGGACAGGCGGCCGACCGGCAGGTCGAACCCGGGCGAGCAGTACTGGCGCTCGTCGTAGCCGTAGGGGGAGAAGTCGAGGAGGCGGGCGCCGGCGTCGTGGCGGGGCAGGACCATGGCGGCGGCCCGGTCGACGGCGGCGTTCCCGCGCTGGGAGCGCTTCCAGGTGAGCGGGCCCGGGTCGCCGAGGCCGGCCAGCACGACGCCGTGCCGCACGCGGGCGACCACCTCGGGGCGCACGGCGAGCCACGTGATGGCGCCGATGGTGGCCGGGCAGAACACGATGCGGTAGCTCAGGCGCAGGTCGTCGGCAGCCAGCAGACGACGGGCGAGCTCCGCGGCCACGGCCATGCCCGAGCAGTTGTCGTTGGCGAGCGACGGGTGGCAGGTGTGGGTCGAGACGAGCACCACGTCCTCGGAGGCGCCGGGGACGTGGACCTCGCCGAGGGTGAGCGAACCCGGGACCAGCTCGGCGTCGATGCGCACCCGGTAGTCGCCGTCGGGCAGCGCCGCCCGCTGCCGGTGGGGGAGGCAGAAGCCCCACGCGTCGGCCCAGTACGAGGTGCGGTACGGGATGAGGTCGGGGCGGTCGGGGAGGCTGTGCAGGTGGGCGTCGAGCGCGGCGCGGTCGAGCGTGGCGTCGACGGGGCGGCTGTAGCCCACGACGTGGAGGTTGTGGTCGGCGACGTCGACGCCGCGACGTCCGTCGGGCCCCTCGATCCAGGCCTCGCGCAGCACCCACTCGTCGGGCACCTGCCAGTCGAGCACCGTGGTCCCGCTCCGGACCTCGGTCCGCTCGATCGGGAGGTCCGCGCCGAGGAGGTCGAGCGTCCGCCGCACCCCATCCCCCGTGATGCTCCGCGGCAGGGGGTAGAGGGCCTCGACGAGGCCGTGGAGCCGTGCGGCGAGATCGCTCACGGCGCGCTGCGGTGGGGGAGTGCGGGCACGACCGTCGATGCTAGATGGCCCGTTCCACCGGCCGGGAGGGCCGCACGGCCCATCACGACCGTCAGGTGCGACCGGTTCAGGCGTCGGGACCGAGGCCGAGGCGGGGGAGGGTGCCCGTCGCGATCAGCGTGAGGCTGCCGGTGCCGGCGGGGTCGTCCCCGACGGTGACGGCGACCGGGGCGATCCGATGGGCGGGGCGTTCGACGGTGCCGTCCTCCGTGACCACGTCGGCCGGGTGCGACACGTCCCAGGTCTCGTGCTCGAGCACCAGATCGCCCCGCCAGACCCCGAGCCCCCGTCGGTCGCGCCATCCGCCCGAGTACCCGAGCCCCGGCATGGCGAAGCTCGACGGGTTGGCCTCGGCCCGCAGCACCAGGGCCTCGCCGTCGTCGAGCACGCAGGCGAACTCGGCGTGGGAGAACCGTCGGGTGCCGGGCATGTAGACCGGGTGGAGGGTGGCGTGGGTGACGTGGCGGTCCACCTCGGGCCGGCTGCGCTGTCGGAGCAGGCCGGTCAGGTACACCTGGTGGTCGCCGCGCTCGGCGAGTTGCACGTGGCCGGCCCAGTCGTGGGTGGCGAAGAACAGGAAGGCGAACAGGAAGCCGGCGTCGCCGGGGGCCGGCGCGGGGCCGGTGACCGGTTCGGGGATGCCGACCGACTGACGGACGCCCCAGGAGTGGTCGCGGCCGCCCCACCAGCGTTCGGCCCGGATGGTGCCGTCGGGGGTCTCGATGGTGCCGGAGACGACCCCCACCTGGTCGAAGCGGTGGTAGTCCTCGGTGACCCGGCCACGCACCCGAGCGAAGTGCGGGTGCTCCTCCTCGGGTGGCAGGACCGCCGACCAGACGAGGTCGAGGGCGATGCCGTGGTCGCCGGGTTCGACGATGAGTCGGTGACGCTCCAGCGGCACCTCGACCTCCACGCGCAGGGGGCCCACGGCCGGCTCGAAGTCGGGTCGCAGGCTGCGGGACGCCCGGAGGTTGTGCTGCCGGGCGCCGTCGAGGACCATCACGCCGCCGTCGAGCACGTTCATGTTCTTGTACATGCCCATGGTCACCTGGGCGGCGGCCCGGCCCTCAGGGTCGTAGCAGGCGAACCACCAGCGGTCGAAGAACCGGGGGTCGCTCGTGCCGGCGTGGTCGAAGGTGGTGGGCAGCTGGTGCCACAGGCTGTCGTCGAGCGGGGTGAGCACGGGTGCCTCCTCAGGCGAACCGGTCGGCGGAGCGGAGCAGTTGGGCGCGGACCGCGGCGAGGGCGTCGGCGATCCCCTCGGCGGACCCCGCGCTCGACGGCGCGGCGTGGAGCCGCTCGATCAGTGCCGACAGCTCGGCGCGGCGGGCGGTGTGGCGCCCGTCGAGCTCCGCGACCGTGGGGAGGGCGGCAGGGTCGGGGAGCGGCGCGCCGGGGACGTGCCCGGGGTCCAGGTCGGCGAGGAGGGTCTCGAGCTCGTGCAGGTCGGCGAGGACGGTCACGGCGTAGCGGTCCCACCCGGCGGCGAGGGCGTCGAGGGCGACGGCGGCGTGGCCGAGCTGCTCTGCGGCGTTGGCGTCGGTGACGTGGGGGGCGACGACGTCGCGGAGCACGCGCGCCGCGCCCTGGAGCTGCTCGGTGACGGTCGGACGCACGGGATCACCCCTCGTCGATCTGGCGGAGCAGGAAACGGGCGAGCGACCGCGATGCGGACCACACCCGCTCGCCGCGCCCGTCGAGGAACGACCGGACCCCTGTGAGGGTGATGGTGGCCAGCTTGTAGTTGGCGAGGACGTTCCAGAACCGCACGGCGGCAGGATCAGCCGTGAGACCGGTGGCGGCCTCCCACCGGGCGATCAGGTCGGCGCGCTCCCACACCCCGGGGATGAGGTGCTCCCGCTGGCGGAGCGGGTTCGTGACCCAGCCGACGTCCTCGAGCGGGTCGCCGAGGTGGGCGGTCTCCCAGTCGAGCATGACCTGCACGTCCCAGCGGCCGCTGGCGTCCTGGTGGAGCAGCGAGTTGCCGGGCTTGAGGTCGCCGTGGACCAGCGTGACGGTCTGCGCCTCGGGCGCGTGCTCCCGCAGCCAGCACGCCACCTCGGTCAGCTCCGGGTGCGGTTCCACCTGCTGGCGGGCGAGCTCGGCGCTCCAGTGGTCGATGGCGGCGTGGGCGGGGTGCGCGGGCACGGGGAAGAACGCCGGGTCGAGGCCGGCGTCGCGCCAGGCGAAGCGATGGATCGACGCCATCACGCCGCAGTACCGCTCGGCGAGGCGCCGCCGGTCCGGCTCGGGGAGCTGCAGGTCGCCGCCGGACAGCACGAAGTGGTCGCAGGTGCCGTCGAGGCGGTCCATCACGACGGCGGGCCGGCCGAGGTGCTCGCCGTCGGGGTCGATCCAGCGGATCCCGGGTGCCGGGATCCCGGAGCCGGTCAGCGCGACGAGCACGCCGTACTCCACGCGGCGGTCGGTCTCGAGCACGCTGCCGATCGGGTCGCGGCGCAGCAGGAGGGGGAGGTCGTGGGGGCCCTCGGCGTCGGACCAGGACGCGTCGAACGGCCAGTTCTCCCGCGACTGGCCGCCCGTGGTGCGGTGGAGCCCGCGGATCGTGAGGCCCTCCGCGCCGGGCAGCTGGGTTCGCAGGAACGAGAGCAACCGGTCGTGCATGTCGTCGGATCCCCCCACGGCGCGGACCCTACCGTTCGGCTAGGAAGGGCCGCATGACCGGGGGGAGCGACACGGTGAGCCGTTCGGCGGTGACCCGGTCGACCAGGCGCGAGCTGCAGGTCGCCGCCGTCACCGGCGTGTCGATCTTCATCGTGTCCGTCGAAGGCCTGATGGTCCCCGTCGCCCTGCCGGCGGTGCAGGAGAGCTTCCCGGACACGGCGGCGACGTCGCTGGCCTGGATGGTCACCGGGTACACGATCGTGGTCGCCTCCCTCATCGTGGCCATGGGCCGGATCGGCGACCGCACCGGTCGGCTCCGCATCTTCCGCCTCGGCCTGCTCGCGTGGGTCCTGGGCGCGGTCCTCACGGCGTCGGCGCCCGTCGCGGCGCAGCTCTTCGTGGGACGGACGATCCAGGGTGTTGGGCACTCGATGCTCATGCCGTCCTCCCTCGGCCTGCTGCTCGCCGCCTGGCCGCCCGAACGGCACCGGCAGGCGCTGGCCTTCTGGATCACCACCGGCTCGGTCGCGAGCGCCCTCGGCCCCACCCTCGGCGCCGTGGTGATCGACGGTCCGGGCTGGCGGTGGGCGTTCCTGCTGTCGAGCATCGCCGGGCTCGCGGCGTTCGTCCCGGCGAAGCGGATCCTGGTCGACACCGCCCACGACGAGGCCAGGTCCCTCCCGGACCTCGTGGGCTCGGCCGTCCTCGCGGCGATCCTGGCGCTGACCACCCTGGTGCTCGTCGAGGTGCGGGCGTGGGGCTGGACCGATCCCCGCCTCGTCGCCGCAGCGGTCGTGGCGATCGGGCTGGTGCCGGTCTTCCTGCACCGCACCCGGAACCACCCTGCGCCCGCCATCGACCCGGCCCTGTTCCGCGAGCGCACCTACCGCATCGTCTGCGCCGCGGCCGCGCTGTTCGCGATGGTCCTGTTCGCCAACCTGTTCATGACCACGAAGCTGTTCGCGGAGGTCTGGGGCTGGACGGTGCTGCACGCCGGCCTGGCCATCGCACCGCTCCCGGTCCTCGCCGCCGTCGGGGCGCAGGTCGCGTCCCGCGTGGGGGGCCGCGTGGGTGAGCGTCGCCTCATGCAACTCGCCCTCGCGGCGACCGTCGTCGGGTTCCTGTGGATCGGCCTGCACGTCGACGAGGACCCCGACTACGTCACCGCGTTCCTCCCCGGCATCCTGCTGGCCGGCTTCGGCGGCTGGGGCATGGTGCTGACCCTGTTCAACACGTTCGCGGTGAGCGGCATGTCGACCGCGAACTACGGCCTCGGCACGGCCGTGCTCGCCACGCTGCGCCAGTCGGGCGGCCTGTTCGGCATCTCGCTCGTGTTCGGCCTCCTCACCGCGGACCTCGCCGCGGACGCGCTCGGGGAGCGCTACGCCACCGCCTGGCTGCTGCTCGCCGGGGGGACCGTCGTGGTGGCCGGGCTGGTGGCGTTGCTGCCCGCCCGGGTGGTGCAGGCGAGCCGCGGGTAGGGTTCGCCGCCGACACCGCACCAGGGGGAACCGACGTGGCACTCATCGTCGCCGGCACCATCAGCATCGACCCGGCCAAGGCCGACGCCTTCCGGGAGGCCGCAGCCGCGGTCATGGAGGGCACGCGCAAGGAGGCGGGCAACCACGCCTACGTCCTCGCCATCGACCCGATCGACCCGGCCACGGTCAACGTGTACGAGAAGTGGGAGAGCGAGGAGGCCCTCGCCGTGCACATGGGCGAGCCGCACTTCCAGGCGTTCGGCGCGGCGATGGGGAACTTCGGCATCACCGGCGTGTCGATGCTGAAGTACCAGATCGCGTCGGAGGGCCCGCTCTTCTGAGCCGAGCCGGCCGGGCTCCCGTCCCGGTCGACCCTGCGCTCAGTCGCGCAGGTCCTCGGCCGGCAGCGCGAGGCCGTGGGTGAGGGCGGGGAGGAAACGCTCCAGGTCGCCGGTCACGACTGCGCCGGCGATCTGCGCGCGGCTCCGACGCCCACCGAGGAGGCGGAACAGCTCCTCGGGCGGGGCGAACAGCTCCAGCCCGACCGGCTCCTCGCCGGCGAGCCACCGCGACGCGCCCGCGTCGATCACCACACCGGGCAGGCCGTGGGCGGCGAGGTCCGCGGTCAGGTTGCCGACGGTCAGCTCGAGCCCGACCTGCAGCGCCTCGTCGTCGAGCGGGGTGGTGGCGCCGAGCGCGGTGCGCAGGTCGATCTCGTGGGCGAGCACGTCGTACAGCAGGGTCGACAGGTAGCCCGGCTGCTCCCGGAGGCTCGCCTCGATCGTCGTCGACGCCGCGTCCCACTCGGCGAGCAGCGCCTCGACGGGCCAGTCGGCCCGGTCCGCGACGATGCCGTCGAGCCAGGCCTGCAGGTCGCCGGTCGGCAGCTGCCGGGCCACGATCGACGCCGGCGTCCCGGTGCAGTGCGCGAGCAGCTGGTGCGCCGTCCACTCGGGGCACGCGGGCACGGTGCGGGCCATCGCCTCCGGCGTCGCCGCCCGGGCCATCGCCCCGATCCGGGCCCGTGCGCCTGCGTGCGCCGTCGCCAGCCGTTCCCCGGTCGCGCCGCCGTCGGTGTCGCCGCTGCTCGTCGTCATGCGGGGAGTCTCGCGCGCTGCGACCGGCGGGCGCGGGTGTCGGGACGGCGGTCTGGCAGCATGTCCGGGTGCCCGAGCCCTGCGTCCTCCACGTTCCGGTGAGCGATGGCGTGTCGCTCGCCGTCCACGACCACGGGGGCGACGCTGCGCCGCTGCTGCTCGTGCACGCGAACGGGTTCCACGCCCGCGCCTGGGACCCCGTGGTCCGGCGGCTGGCCGGCCGCTACCGCTGCGTCGCCGTCGACCTGCGGGGGCACGGCGACAGCCTCCTGCCCGAGGGTGCGCCCCTCGACTGGCGCCGCTCCGGGGACGATCTGCTGCTGGTGATCGACGCGCTCGGACTGGGCAGCGGCGTCCGTGCCGCCGGCTGGTCGATGGGCGGGGCGGTGATCGTCCTCGCCGAGCTCGCCCGTCCCGGGACCATCGGCTCGGCGTTCCTGTTCGAGCCGATCCTGTTCCCGAAGCCCACGGCCGAGGCCATGGGCGAGAACCCGATGGCCGCGGTCGCCCGGCGGCGACGTGAGGTGTTCGCCGACCGGACGGTGGCCTACGAGCGCTTCGAGGGGCGAGGCCCGTTCGCCCGCTGCACCTCCGAGGGCCTCCACGCCTACGTCGACCACGCCTTCGTCGAGCTGCCCGATGGGACGGTCCGATTGAAGTGCCGGGGCGAGACCGAGGCGCGGAACTTCGAGTCGCCGCCCGTGGGCGCGTTCGAGCAGCTGGGCGGGATCTGGTGCCGGGTCGTGGTCGGCGGATCGGGCGACGGCGCCCCGCCCGCGCTCATGGCGTCCGCGGTGGCTGCGGCGGTCCCCGGAGGGCGCTTCGCCTCGTTCCCCGACCTGACCCACTTCGCCCCGCTGGAGGACCCGGGGTTGATCGCCGAGGCGATCGTCGATGCTGTGGGATGAGCGCTGTCGGATGAGGGCGACGGGCTGATGGACGTCCGCGCCTGGCTCGGCCTGGAGGCCACCGAGGAGCCGTCCCGCTGGCGACTGCCGGTCACCGAGGGGATCTCGTCGGGCTACCGGGCGCTGTTCGGCGGGTGCGCGCTAGGTGCCGCGATCGCCGCCATGGAGGAGCTCACGG
>JBEIGA010000043.1:0-18223 GCA_040382135.1 Acidimicrobiales bacterium | reverse complement strand
GTAGAAGGGGCCGCAGGGGAGCCGCAACCCGTCCCGGCCGAAGGGGTCGCCGGCGGCCGCCTCGACCACCGCCTGTGCCTCCAGGAGGTCGGTGACCTCGACGCCCGCGAGCTGCGCCGGCGCGGCGAGCCGCAGCTCCTGCCACAGCAGGCGGGCGACGGTGGCCGAGCTCGCGCGCGTGTGCACGTGGTGGCCTGCGCCGCTCTGCAGGATCGCCCGCCGGAACAGCCCGGCGGCGGCAGGGGAGGTGAGCAGGGTGGCCACGCTGAAGGCGCCGGCGGACTCGCCGGCGACGGTGACGTGGTCCGGGTCGCCGCCGAAGGCGCCGATGTTGGCCCGCACCCACCGCAGCGCGGCGACCTGGTCGAGCGACCCGGCGACGCCGGCACCGCCGTACGCCGGGTCGAGGGCCCCGAGGTCGGTGAAGCCGAGCGCCCCGAGGCGGTAGTTGATCGTGACCGTGACGATGCCGGCCCGGGCAAACCCGGCGCCGTCGTACCAGGGGATCGCGCCCTGCCCGTGCCGGTAGTCGCCGCCGTGGATCCAGACGAGCACGGGGCGCCGGGCGTCGTCCACGGCCGGGGTGACGACGTTCAGGGTGAGGCAGTCCTCGTCCCAGCGGACCGGCAACGAGTTGGTGATCCCGGTACCCGGGAGCTGGGGGGCGGCGGGGCCGGGCCGGGACGCGTCGAGGACGCCGTCCCACGGTTCGGCGGGCGCCGGAGGACGGAACCGCAGGGCGCCGACGGGTGGCGCGGCGTACGGGATCCCCAGGAACCGCAGCGCGCCCCGCCGGGCGCGGCCACGGACGAGGCCGGAGGAGGTTCGGGCGACCGGCTCGGCGTTCACGGGACCTCCGGTGCCGACGGGGTGGCCGGGCGGATCACCGCATAGGACCCGGTGGCGGAGGCGAGCAGCCGGTCCTGGACGTCGCGCACCTTCGCCTCGAGGTGGACGACCCGGCGGCCGGTGCGGAGCACGTGGACGTCGCAACGGATGGTCCCGTCGGTCACGGGTCGGAGGTAGCGGAGGTGGATCTCGATGGTGGCGCAGGTGTCGCCGGGCTCCATGACGCCGACGGTGGCCGCGCCCATCACGGTGTCGACGAGGGTGAAGACCACCCCGCCGTGGACCAGGCCGTAGGGGTTGTGGTGGCGCTCGTCGACCACTGCGGTGCCCACCGCATGTCCCGGTTCCGGGATCGCGATGTCGAGCGGAGGCAGGCTCGACGGGGCTGGTCCGGGTGCGTCGCTCACACCCGCACAGTACCGTCGCGCCATGTCGCACGGCCCGCTGCACGAGCTCCGCGTGGTCGACCTCACCGACCTGCGCGGCGCCCTCTGTGCCCGGATCCTCGCCGATCTCGGCGCCGACGTGATCCGGGTCGAGACCCCCCACCTCGCGCCACCGGCGTCGGTGTCGCCCACGCTCCATCGCTACCGCAACGCCAACAAGCGGGGCGTCGTCGCCGACCTCGGGTCGCCGCTCGGCCGGCAGCGGTTCGAGGAGCTGCTCGGCTGGGCGGACGTCCTCGTCGAGAACCTCGGGCCCGTCGGGGGCGCCCGGCACGATCTCGCCCCGGACGCCGTCGCCGCCCGCCACCCCCACCAGGGCCACGTGGCGCTCACCGACCTCGGGCTCGACGGGCCCCGCGCCGGCTGGCACGTCGAGGCGCTCCCGGCGCTCGCTGCGTCGGGCGCCCTGTTCGCCAGCGGCTTCCCGCACCTGCCGCCGTGCGGCCTCCCGGGCCACCTGGCGCACGACTGCGCCGCAGTGCACGGAGCGCTCGGCGCCGTCGCCGCCGTGCAGGACCGGGCCCGCACGGGGTCGGGTCAGGTGGTGGAGGTGAGCGCTCAGGAGGCGGCCCTCGCGGGTACCACACCGTGGTCCATCGCGATCGGCTCCTACCTCCACATCAACCCGTACCTGCCGGCTGCGGGCACTCGGAACGCCGACGGTGCGTACTGGGTGCTGCCGGCGGCCGACGGATGGGTGCGTGCGGTGATCGGGAGCCCGAAGCAGTGGCAGGGCTTCGTCGGGCTGTGCGGCGACCCGGACGCGCTGACCGGGCCCGAGTGGAGCGACAACGGCTTCCGGTTGATGAACGCCGACGTGATCCGCCTCGTGGCGCAGGAACGCCTCACCGATCGCACGCGCGCCGAGCTCTTCGAGGAGGCGCTCGCCCGCGGTGCCACCGTCGGCGTGCTCCACACGCCCTCGGAGTTCGTGGCCCACGAGCAGGCCGAGCACCGGGGCTTCTTCACCGCCACCGGGTTCCCCGGCCTCGGCGACGCCCCGTTCGCCTCGGTGCCGTACCGGTTGAGCGCCACGCCCGCATCGGTCCGCCGGGCCGCACCGGAACCCGGGGAGGACGCCACCGGGTCCTTCCCCGCCCGCGTGCTCCCGCCGCCCACGGGAGGGGGTGGCCTGCTCCTCGAGGGCGTGCGCGTGGTCGAGTTCGGTGTGGCCGCAGTGGTGCCGGAGCTCTGCTGGATGCTGTCCGAGCTCGGTGCCGACGTGGTCAAGATCGAGTCCTCCACCCACCCGGACGTCCTCCGGCAGACCGGGATGGGCCGGATCGACTGCGGCTTCGCCTTCAACACGGAGTGCCGGGGCCGCCGGAGCATCGCCCTCGACCTCTCCACCGAGCGCGGCCGCGAGCTGGCGCTGGAGCTGTGCGCCACCGCCGACGTGGTGGCCGAGAACAACCGCGGCGGCGTCCTCGACCGGTTGGGCCTCGGGTACGCGGCGGTCGCGGCGCGCAACCCGGCGGTCGTCTACGCCTCGTCACAGGGCTACGGCGTGGGCGGGCCCTTCGGGGAGATGCCCGCCTACGGTCCGTTGAACGCAGGCTTCGCCGGCATCCACGTGCTCTGGAACCACCCCGATGCGCCGTACCCCTGCGGCACCTCGCTGAACCACCCGGACCACATCGCGGGCAAGCTGCTGGCGGTGGCGGTGCTGGCGGCGCTCGGTCACCGCGCCGCGACGGGCGAGGGCCAGCACATCGACATGGCCCAGACCGAGGCCGCGGCCTACCTCCTCGGCGAGGTGTACCTCGACGCCGCGCTGACCGGCGTGGAGCCCGGTCCGGTCGGGAACCGCAGCGACCACACCGTGCCGCACGGCGTGTACCCCGCAGCCGGTGACGACCGGTGGGTCGCCGTGGTGGCGTCCGACGACGCGGCCTGGAGCCGGTTGTGCGCAGCGGTGGGCTGGGAGGACGAGCCTGCGCTCGGCACGCCGGCCGGCCGGCTGGCGGCGCGCGACCGCATCGAGGAGCGCCTCGCCGCCTGGACCCGGGATCGCTCACCGGAGGAGGCGGCGGAGACGCTGCAGGCGGCGGGTGTGTCGGCCATGCCGGTGATGGGGCCGCTCGACCACCACGCCGATGCGCACCTGGCCGCGCGGCGGGCGATCGTGGAGCTGGTGCACCCGGAGGTCGGGCCGGAGCGGCAGGTGGGCAACCCCACCCGCTTCTCCCGGCTGCCCCTGCGGGTCGCCCCCTCGGCGCCGTGTCTCGGTGCCGACACGGAGGCCGTGCTCGGCGAGGTCCTCGGCATCGGGCCCGAGGAGGTCGCCGCCCTCGTGGCCGCCGGTGTCTGCCGCTGAGCCGCGTTCTGCTGTCTTTCGATGTCTTTCGACATCTCGGAGCAATGTTCGGTAGTCTTCGTGCATGCTCGACACACGGTGCGGCGGGGCGTCGCGCAGGGCCGTCCTCGGCCTCCTGACGACGCTCGCCGTCCTGGCTGCGGTGGTGGTGACCGCGCCGGCCGCCGACGCTGCGGTCCGCTTCCGCACCACGCCGGTGGCAGGGTGGTCCGCGAACGGCCCGGTGCGTGCCGTCGCCGTCGTCGGCGACACCGTGTACCTCGGGGGGAGCTTCACCGAGCTGCGGGGCCCGGGAGGCACGCCGGTCGTCCCACGGGCGAACCTCGCCGCGATCGACCGGGTGACCGGCGCCCTCCGCACCGACTTCCGGGCCGACACCAACGGGGTCGTGCGCGCCCTCGTCAGCGACGGGCGTGCCCTGTACGTCGGCGGTTCGTTCACCTCGCTCGGCGGGGCGCCGCGGTCGCGGCTGGCGAAGCTCGACCTCGCCACCGGGGCTCGGCTCCCGTGGAGCGCGTCGGTCACGAGCCACGTCTACGCCCTCGCGCTCGCAGGTGACCGCGTGTACGCCGGAGGGGCGTTCGGCACCGCCAACGGCACGACGCGGAGCCGTCTCGCCGCGTTCGACGCCGCCAGCGGCGCCCTCCGCGCCGACTTCGCACCGGTGGCCGACGCCACCGTGCACGCCGTCGCCGTCGCCCCGAGCGGCGACCGTGTCTACGTCGGCGGCAACTTCCGCACCATCGGCGGGGTGAGCCGCTCGTACCTGGCGGCGCTCGCCCCGGACGGCGCCCTGCTGCCCACCACGTTCCAGCAGCTCTCGGCGAGCATCCTCGACCTCGACATCGCCCCGGACGGCGCCACCGTGTTCGCCGCGCAGGGCGGCTACGGGAACCAGGCCACGGCCTACGCCGCCACCACCGGCCGTCGCCTCTGGCTCCAGCGTGCCGACGGCGACGTGCAGACGGTCCGCCACGTGTCCGGCACCGTCTACTTCGGGTTCCACGAGAGCTTCGGGGGCGACACGACCGTCCGCCTGCTCGCCGCCGACGCGCGCTCCGGTGCCCTCGACCCGTCCTTCCGCCCCAGCATCGACAGCTACTGGGGCGTCTGGGACATCGCCGCCTCCCGGGACGCGCTCGCCATCGGCGGCGAGTTCCTGAACGTCGGTGGGGTCGCCACGCGCGGCATCGCCGTGTTCCCGAACGCCGCCGCGACGGACAGCACCCCACCCACCGTGCCCGCAGACCTCGTGGCCGAGCCGGCCGGGACCGCCGTGACCCTCCGGTGGGTCGCCTCCTCCGACGACCAGCACGTCGAGGGCTACCTCGTGCAGCGCGACGGCGTCACGGTCGGCTTCGCCATCGACCCGATCTTCGTGGACGCCGCGGTCGCCGGCGAGCAGACGTACGGCTACACGGTGGTGGCGGTCGACGCCGCGGGCAACACCTCGGCACCGACCGATGCCGTCGAGGTCCGCACCCCGCGACCGCTCGTCCGGCCGGGGTCCTCCTGGCGCTACCTGGCGCTCGCCACGCCGCCGGCCGAGTGGGTGTCGCCGGCCTTCGACGACGCCGCCTGGGCCGTGGGGCCGATGCAGCTCGGGTACGGCGACGGTGACGAGGCGACGATCGTGCCCTCCGGACCGGATCCCGCGAACCGCCCGATCACCACGTGGTTCCGGACCACGTTCACGGTCGACGACCCGCTCGCCGTCCAGGCGCTCGCAGCGCGGCTCGTCGTCGACGACGGCGCCCTCGTCCGACTCAACGGGCAGGAGGTGCACCGTTTCAACCTCCCGACCGGCACCGTCCTGCCCACCACCCGTGCCCTCGTCGCACTGGTCGGTGCCGACGAGTCGGCCGTGCGTGCCGTGGAGCTGGACCCGGCTGCGCTCGTCGCCGGCCTGAACGTGCTCACGGTCGAGGTGCACAACGCCGACCCGTCCAGCTCGGACCTCAGCTTCGCCCTCGAGCTCGATGCCGTCATCGGCGAGGCTCCGCCGCCTCCCGAGGACCTCACGCCACCCTCGGTGCCCGAAGGCGTGGAGGCGGTGGTCGCCGGGCCCGGTACGGTCCGCGTGTCCTGGCTCGCCTCCACCGACGCCGGGGGACCGGTCGTCTACGAGGTGTACCGCTCGGTCGACGGCGCCCTCGCCGAGCTGATCGCCACCACCGCAGGGTTCTCCCACGACGACGTCGGTCTCGCTCCCGGGTCCGTGCTCACGTACACGGTCGTGGCGATCGACGCCGCGGGGAACGCGTCGGCGCCCTCGGCCCCGACCGCGGTCGACATCCCGGTCCCGGGCGACGACGTGACCCCGCCCTCGGCCCCGGCGGGGCTCACCGCCACCCCCACGGGCAGCACCTCGGCGGGGCTGGTGTGGCAGGCCTCCACCGACGACGTCGGCGTGGTGGGGTACGAGGTCCGTCGCGACGGTGTGGTGCTGGGGACCCTCGGCGGCCTGACGTACACCGCGACCGGCCTGACCCCTTCGACCACCTACGGCTTCGAGGTCGTGGCCCTCGATGCCGCGGGCAACCGTTCGGCGGCGTCCTCGGTCGTCGTGACCACCGCTCCGGCGGTCACGCCGGTCGTCACCGCCTCGACGTCCTGGCGCTTCCTCGACACCGGGGTCGACCCCGGTGCCTCCTGGACCACCGCCGGCTTCGACGACTCGGCCTGGCGCACCGGCCTCGGGCAGTTCGGCTACGGCGACGGGGACGAGGCCTCCGTGGTCGGTTTCGGTCCGGATGCGTCCCGCAAGCACGTGGTGACCTGGTTCCGGACCACCTTCACCGTCGAGGACCCCACCGCGGTCCGGAGCCTCACCCTGCAGCTCCTGCGGGACGACGGGGCGGCGGTCCACCTGAACGGGGTCGAGGTCCACCGCTCGAACCTCCCGGACGGGCCGCTGAGCGCCACCACACGTGCGCTCACCAACGTCGACGGCGCGGCCGAGCGCGTGTGGCACGTGGTGACGCTGCCTGCGTCGGCGCTGGTGCCCGGGGTCAACGTGCTCGCGGTCTCGGTCCACCAGCAGTGGGCGTCGAGCTCCGACCTGTCGTTCGATCTCCGGCTCGACCTCAACGGCTGACCGACGTCCCCGAGGGGATCGGGGCGTGGCGCGTCAGCCGAACAGCTCGTCCAGGCCGGCCTCGGCGGAGTCGGTGCCGGCGGGCTCGCTGGCGGTGATCCGGCTCAGCCAGGTGACCGACACGTAGCCACGCTCCACCGTGCCGCCGTCGGTCTCCTCGGGGAGGAGGACGGGATCGCCCCAGCCCATGCGGACCTTGTACGAGTCCTCGTGCCCGGCCTTGGGCTCGAGGTGGACGGTGGCCATCGTGCGCGGCGGCACCGTGCCGACGATGGTCCGGCGCCAACCCTTCACGTCGGCGAGCGGCAGGTTGGGCACGTTGAGGTTGAGGACCGCCGGCTCGGGCGGCAGATCGTCGAGCATGCGGCGGACGGCGGCGGCGGCGACCACGCCGGCGGTGCCCCACTGCTGCTTCTCGAGCACGTCGTCCCAGCCCTGACCCTCGACGCCGAAACCCTCGACGGACTGGCTCACCGCAACGCCGCTGATGCCGGCGTTGCGTCCGGTGAGGCAGGCGCCGATGGTGCCCGAGTGGTAGACGGACCGCCCCACGTTCGCGCCGGGGTTGATGCCGCTGACGATGAGATCGAAGTGCTTGTCGCCGAAGGCCCCGAGCGTGGCGAACATGACGCACAGCGCCGGGGGACCCGACACCGCCCAGGCCTCGGAGACGCCGTCGATCCGTATCCGGTGGATCTCCGGGCGCATGAGGTGGAGGGCGCCGAACGCCGCACTCGCCCCGGAGTACTCGCGGTCGGGGGCCACCACGACGACCTCGCCGAGCTCCTCCATGGCGCGGGCGAGCACGTGCAGCCCGATCGAGTCCACTCCGTCGTCGTTCGTCACCAGGATCCGCATCGCCTCCGACGGTACCGGCTGCGCGGCGGCGTGCCGCCGTCCGAGTGGTGACGTCGGGGTGAAGGGTCGGTGACGGACCGAGGTCCGACCCCTCGCTCAGCCGGCGATGGTGATGGGGCGGCCCAGCTCCTGCTCGAGCAGGGCACGGCGCTGGTCGGCGGTGTAGAGCTCGAGCCCGACGTCACCGTCCGCGTGGACGACGATGTGGATCCCGTCGGCGGCGACCCGGCACCGGACGTCGTCGACCGCGCCGCTGTGGCCGCGGTCGAGCGCGATGCCGATCCGCAGGATCCCGGCGAGGAGCGCGACGAGTCGCCGGTCGTCCGGGTGGAGGGCGGCGTGCTCCGGCTGGCGGAGCGACGGGTCGCTCTTGCGGTGGTACCGGGCCACCTGGGCCATCAGCTCGATCTCGCGGTCGGTGAAGCCGACGAGCTGGTCGGTGTTCCGGATCACGTAGTACGAGTGCTTGTGGTGGGCCGCGTGGGACACGAACAGGCCCACGTTGTGGAGGAGGCCTGCGTGCTCGAGCAGGCGCCGGGCCTCGTCGTCGAGACCGTGGAGCGGGGCGAGCTCGTCGAAGAGGCGCAGGGCGAGCCGCGTCGCGCAGGTCACGTGGGCGATGTCCTCGCCGTAGCGGTCGAGCATCCGTTGGACGCTCTCGCTGCGGATGTCCACGAGGCGTTGCAGGGCGTCGGACCGGTCCTGCTGGAAGCGGTCGAGGAACACGCCCTCCCGGAGCGCGTACTCCGAGACGAGCATCCGGTGGATGCCGAACGCCTGCATCACCTGCTCGAGCAGCAGGGCGCCGCCCACGATGATGTCGGCTCGACGGCCGTCGAGGCCGGCGATGCGCCGCCTGGCCTCGGTCGTCTTCGCCTTGAGCAGGTTCCGGACGACGGCGGCGAGGTCCTCCGGCCCGAAGGCCACCGCGTTGAGCGGCCGGCCGGGTTCGACGCCGCGCGCCGCCTCGATCATGGTGGCGAGCGTGAGGATGGTGCCCGAGCTGCCGACCGCCACGTCGTGGTGGTGGGGGCCGAGCCGCCCGACGGCGGGTGCCAGGTAGGAGCGGACGTAGGAGCGGCAGTCCTCCACGGCCTGGCGGCCGATGGCCCCGTCCGGGAAGAAGCGGTCGGTCAGCCGGATCGCCCCGAGCTTGACGCTGACCGCTTCGACCGTGCGTCCCTGGTGCCCGACGAGGAGCTCGGTGCTCCCTCCCCCGATGTCGACGAGGAGGATCTGCTGCTCGAAGACGGGGAGGGCCTGCAGCACCCCGAGGTGGATGAGCCGGGCCTCCTCCACGCCGGAGATCACGTCGACGTCGATGCCGGCCTCGTCCCACGCCCGCCGGAGGAACTCGTCGCGGTTCGTCGCCTCACGCACGGCACTGGTGGCGACCGCGGTGATGTCCGCCCCGGCGGCGTCGGCCACGGCACGGAACCGACGGAGGGCGGCGATGCCGCGGTCGACGGCGTCGGGCGCGAGCCGGTCCATCTCGCCCGCCCCCGAGCCGAGGCGCACCGGCTCCTTCTCCCGGGTGACGATCTCGAAGCCACCCTCGTCGTGGAGTCGGGCGACGAGCAGGTGGAAGGAGTTCGTGCCGATGTCGATGGCCGCGTGGATGCGACCGCCGCCATCGGATCCGGTCCGCTCCGCTGCCCGGCCACGCGCCATGCGGTCACCTTCGCGCACCGCGGCGGTCGTCGGGAACCGGAGACCGGTGTGTCGGCCGATTCGTGACCGATGTCCCGGTCAGGGACGCGCTCCGCTGCGGCGGAGCGTCTCGAGCGCGGTGGCGGCGAGCAGGCGGACGCCGACGTCGATCGCCCGCTCGTCGACGTCGAAGTGGCCGGCGTGGAGGTCGAGGTGGGGCCGACCCGCGTGGGGATCGTGGATGCCGAGGCGCACGAACGAACCGGGGACCTCCCGCAGGTACCAGGCGAAGTCGTCGCCGCCCCAGCTCTGCGCCGTGGCGGTGACGGCCTCCTCGCCGAGCTCGCGGGTGGCGACGTCACGGACGAGCTCGGTGGCGTCCGGGTGGTTCACCACGGGCGGGACGCCCTGCACGTAGTCGACCTCCCACGTGAGCCGCTCGTCGTCGGCGCAGATGGCGGCGAGCTGGGAACAGACGACCTCGGGCAGGCCGTTCCACGCGGTGATGGACGGCGTGCGGACCGAGCCGCGCAGCTCCGCGTGGGTGGGGATGACGTTCGGTGCGTCGCCGGCGCGGATGCTGCCGAACACGAGCTTCACGAGCCCGGCGTCGCCGATGGACGCCTGCACCCGGGCGGGGAGCTCCGCAACGATCCGGGCGACGAGCTGCGCCATGTCGACGGTCTGCTCGGGACGGGCGGTGTGACCGCCCGGCCCGACGAGACGGACGGTCATCATGTCGGCGGCCGAGGTGATGGCGCTGCCGAGCAGTCCCACCTTTCCGACGTCGAGCTTCGGGTCGCAGTGCACGCCGTAGATCGCCTCCACCCCGTGGAGGAGCCCCTCGCCGATGACGCCGACCGCGCCGCCCGGGACGCGCTCCTCCGCAGGTTGGAAGATCAGCCGGACCCGTCCGGGGAGGACCGAGGGCTCGAGGTGCGAGAGGAACAGCGCCGCCCCGAGCGCGACCGCGGTGTGGACGTCGTGGCCGCAGGCGTGGCTGACGCCCGGCACCCGGCTCCGGTAGTGGACGTCCTTCTCGTCCGCCATGGCGAGCGCGTCGATGTCGGCGCGCAGGGCGACGAGCGGTCCCTCCGCGCCGATGTCGCAGACGAGGCCCGTGCCGGAGGCGAGTCGTCGCGGGCTGAGGCCGGCGATCTCGAGCCGTTCGGCGATGAACTCGGTGGTCGCGTGCTCCTCTCCGCTGAGCTCCGGATGGGCGTGCAGGTGTCGCCGCACCGCGACCAGTTCCTCGCGGTGGTCGGCGACCCAGGTGCGCAGACGGTCCTGTGGCGGAGCGGGAGGGTCGGTGCTCATCGGGCCTGCAGCTCCTCGTCGAGCTCGCGCACGAGCGCGCCGACCACCCCGGCCGGGTCGCCGCCACCGGCGATCACCCGTCGCTGGCGGAGGTACCCGGGCCCCGAGCCCACGGGCGCGTCGGCGGGGGCGAGCCCGGCGAGCACGAGCACGTCGCGCAGCTCCGCCTCCGATCCGAGCCGCACCGCCACCGGCGTCAGGGTGTCGACCAACTCGGCGACCAGGTCGCGCGCGGGTCGCCGCGCTCCCGCCTCGTCGACGATCAGTTCCGCCTCGAGCCCGTGTCGGCCGGCGAGCCATCGGTTCTCGCGCACGGTCCACTCCCGCGGCGGCGGACCGAGCTCGCCCCGGTCGTCGAGGTCGTCGATCCAGGCGACGAGGGCCTGGGCGAGCGCCGCGATCGCGGTGACCTCGCGCACGGTGGGCGCGGCGTCGCACATGCGCAACTCGACGGTGCCGAAGTCCGGGTGGGGTCGGATGTCCCACCAGACCTCGCGGATGGAGCTGATGCAGCGCGCCTCGATGAGCGTGCCCATGAAGGCCTCGAAGTCGGCCCACCCTGCGAGGGTCGGGGGCAGGCCGGCGGTGGGCAGGGCCTCGAAGACCTTCGAGCGCACCGAGGCCATGCCGGTGTCCTCGTCCTCCAGGTAGGGGCTCGACGCGGAGAGGGCCAGCAGGAGCGGCAGGTACCGCTGCAGCTCGTTCACGATCACGATCGCCTTCTCCCCGGACCGCACGCCCACGTGCACGTGGGTGCCGAAGATGAGGAGGCGGCGGGCGGCCCACTGCATCTCCTCCACCAGCGCTGCGTATCGGGGGTCGGGGCTGATGGCGCGCTCCGCTGGTCGGCCGAAGGGATGGGTGCCCGCGCTCATGAGGCCGAGGCCCCGCCGCCCGGCTGCGGCGGCGACCTCGCGCAGGGTGTCGAGCAGGTCATCGTGCGCCTCGGCGGGCGTGGTGCACACGCCGGTGATGACCTCGACCGTGCACTCGAACAGCTCGTGCTTCGCCTTGGGGTGCTCGCCGCCGGGGTGGCTCGCCCCGAGCTCGTCGAGCAGCTCGGTGGCCGCGTCGACGAGCGCGCCCGAACGGCGATCGACGATGCACAGCTCGAGCTCGACGCCGAGCGTGTGGGTCGGGTTGCGCCTGAAGGGGATCTGCACCGTCGCCTCCTGTCGGGTCGAAGGTACGACCGCGCTCTGGCGGTGCCTAGGGGCGGTGGTCCCCGATCGCCGGGCAGCCGTCCTCAGCCCCGAGGCCGCAGCGCGGGACGGACGGGGCGTCCGAGGAGCAGACCGTCGATCCCGTCCTCGAGCGCCTTGCGGTACACGACCAGCGCCTGCTCGACGGCGTCGACGGTGCGATCGACCTCCTCGGGGCCGATGGCCGCGTTGACGAAGAGGTTCGGGGCGAGGATGCCGCGGCTGACCGTCTCCTGCAGGAAGAGGGTGCGGAACTCCTGCGACCGCTCGCCGCCGGCGTCCTTCGTGACGTAGATGAGGCCGGCGGGATCCCCGACGACCGAGAAGTGGTCGAGGATGCCGAGGCCGTCCGCGACGGCGTTGATGCGATCGCGCAGCGTCGAGCCCGTGTCCTGGAGACGGGCGTGGACGTCCTCGGTCTCCATCACGTCGACCGTGGTGAGGAACGCGGTCAGCGAGAGCCGGAGCCCGCCGTAGGTCTGCGACAGCAGGAAGACCCGCTCGCGGTCGTGGTCGTACCCGCCGAGCTCCATCAGCTCGCGCTTGCCGGCCAGTGCTGCGATGGGGAACCCGTTGCCCATCGCCTTGGCGAAGGTGCACAGGTCGGGGGTGATGCCGAACCGGTGCTGGGCACCGTGGAGGTCCCACCGGAACCCGGTGATGATCTCGTCGAGGATCATGACGGCACCGTGACGGTCGCACAGCGCGCGCACGGCCTCGAGGAACCCCGGCTGCGGAGGCTCCAGGTTCTGGGCTTCGAGGATCACCGCGGCGATCCGGCCCTCGTGGGCCTCGAGCAACGTCTCCAGCGAGGCCGCGTCGTTGTACCTGAACCCGAGCGCCTGCTCCTTGACGCCGGCGGGGATGCCACCCGACATCGGTGTGGTGGCGATGAACCAGTCGTAGGTGGCGTAGAAGGGGTGGTCGGCGCAGTAGGCGATGAGGTCTCGCCCGGTGGCCGCCCGCGCGAGCCGAACGGCGGCGGACGTGGTGTCCGAGCCGCTGACCCCGAACTTCACCATCTCGGCGGAGGGGATCAGCTCGACGAGACGTTCGGCCGCTTCGATCTCGAGCAGGTGGGGCCGGACGAAGATCTGCCCGTCGCCGATCGAACGGGTCACGGCCTCGGTGACCGCGGGGTGGGCGTGGCCGAGGATCACCGCGCGCAGGCCACTGCCGTACTCGATGTACCGCTGTCCCTCGACGTCCTCCACGTGGCAGCCGTGACCGTGGACGATGACCGGCGCCATCCCCTCCGGGTACTGGTCGGCGCCACGGGCGTAGGTGTGCGCGCCTCCGGGGATCAGGTCACGGAGACGCGCCTCCGCCCCTGCGTTCGTCGACGGCTCGCCATGCCGTGCCCCACCGTTCCTGCCACCATCCCGCCGCATGCTCGAAAGCATATGAAAAATATTCATATGGAGCAACGGGGATTGTGTGTCTGCCGCCACCGCCCGTTCCCGCAGCCGCACCCGCTAGGAATGGGGCCGTGCTGGCGGACCACCTCCCGGCGGACCCCGGTCCGGATGAGCTGCTCGAGGGCTTCGTCGACTGGGTGGGGGAGCAGGGGATGTCGCTCTACCCGGCCCAGGAGGACGCCGTCCTCGAGCTGCTGGCGGGCCGGAACGTGATCCTCAACACACCCACCGGCTCGGGCAAGTCGCTCGTCGCTGCGGCCGCCCACTTCGCCGGCCTCGCCCGCGGCGTGCGCAGCGTCTACACGGCCCCGATCAAGGCACTGGTCTCCGAGAAGTTCTTCGCCCTGTGCCGGGACTTCGGCTCCGACCGGGTCGGGATGATCACCGGCGACGCCGCGGTGAACCGGGACGCGCCGATCATCTGCTGCACGGCCGAGATCCTCTCGAACTGGGCACTGCACCGGGGCGCGGACACCGACGTCGGCCTCGTGGTGATGGACGAGTTCCACTACTACAGCGACCCGCAACGGGGCGTGGCCTGGCAGCTCCCCCTGCTCGAACTGCCCCACGCCCAGTTCCTGCTGATGTCGGCGACCCTCGGGTCCACGGGGTTCTTCGAGGAGGACCTCACCCGCCGGACCGGCCGGGAGACGGTCACCGTCCGGAGCCACCAGCGGCCGGTGCCCCTGGAGTTCGAGTACCGGGAGACCCCGTTGCACGAGTCCATCCAGGAGCTGCTCGAGACTGGCCGTGCGCCCGTCTACATCGTGCACTTCACGCAGGCGGCCGCCAGCGAGCAGGCCCAGCACCTGATGAGCATGGACGTGCTGACGCGCGCCGAGAAGGAGCAGGTCCGTGAGCAGCTCGGTGGCTTCCGCTTCGACACGCCGGTCGGCAAGGACCTGAAGCGCTTCGTCTCCCACGGGATCGGTCTGCACCATGCCGGGATGCTCCCCAAGTACCGGCGGCTCGTCGAGCGACTCGCCCAGGTGGGGCTGCTCAAGCTGATCTGCGGCACCGACACCCTGGGGGTCGGCGTCAACGTGCCCATCCGCTCGGTGCTGCTCACCCAGCTCTGCAAGTTCGACGGTGGCGGTACCCGGGTGCTGAGCGTCCGGGAGTTCCAGCAGATCGCCGGGCGCGCCGGTCGGAAGGGCTTCGACGACGCCGGCACCGTCTGGGTGCAGGCGCCGGCCCACTGGATCGAGAACCGTCGGGCCGAGCTCAAGGCGGCGGACGACCCGAAGAAGCGGAAGAAGCTCGTGAAGAAGAAGCCCCCGGAGAAGGGCTACGTCCACTGGAGCGAGGGCACCTTCACGAAGCTCGTCAACGGCAACCCCGAGCTGCTCGACTCCAGCTTCCGGGTGAGCCACATGATGGTGCTCAACGTCCTCGACCGGCCGGGCGACGGTTGCCGCGACCTGCGCGTCCTGCTCACCGACAACCACGAGCCGCGGGTCCGCCAGCGCAGGCACATCCGCCGGGCGGTGCACATCTACCGGTCGCTCGCCGGCGCCGGGATCGTGGAACGGCTTCCCGAGCCCGACGACGAGGGCCGGCTCGTCCGCGTGAACCTCGACCTCCAGGAGGACTTCGCCCTCCACCAGCCGCTCAGCCCGTTCGTGCTCGACGCCATCCCGCTGCTCGACCGCGAGGCCGTCGACTACCCGCTCCAGGTGCTGTCGGTCGTGGAGGCGGTGCTCGAGCACCCGATGCCGATCATCAAGGCTCATCAGGACAAGGCCCGGGCCGATGCCGTGGCTCGCATGAAGGCCGAGGGCATCGAGTACGACCAGCGGATGGAGCAGCTCGCCCACGTCACCCACCCGAAGCCGCTCGCCGATCTGCTCTACCCGGCGTTCAACCGGTTCCGTGAGGCGCACCCCTGGGTCGAGGACGAGAACATCCGGCCGAAATCGGTGGCCCGCGAGCTCTACGAGCGGGGGTCGAGCTTCCGGGACTACGTGGCCTCGTACGGACTGAAGCGGTCCGAGGGCGTGGTGCTGCGCTACCTGAGCGACGCCTACAAGGGGCTCGTCCAGAACGTGCCCGAGGACGCGAAGACCGACGAGGTGTACGACCTCACCGAGTGGCTCGGCGAGCTGGTGCGCCAGGTGGATTCGAGCCTGATCGACGAGTGGGAGCGGCTGCAGAACCCCGACGAGGCCGAGCCGGGCGGCGCCGCGGCGCCGGACGAGCGCCGTGACGTCACCGCCAACGTCCGGGCGTTCCGGGTGATGGTCCGCAACGAGGTGTTCCGCTGGGTGCAGCTGCTCGCCACTCGTTCGTACGAGGCGTTGGCAGAGCTGCCGTCCGTGCACGAGGACGAACCGTGGACGGCGGCCGCGCTGGCGGAGGCCTTCGCCCCGTACTGGGAGGAGCACGGGGAGGTCCGCCTCGACCCCGAGGCGCGTGGGCCGGCCCACTTCGTGCTGCGGGAGGAGGGGCGGCGGTGGACCGTCCGCCAGACCGTGCTGGACCCGTCGGGCTTCGCCGAGTGGGTGCTCACCGGCATCGTTGACCTCGACGCCTCACGGGAGGCCGGCGAGGCGGTCGTCCGCCTCGGAGGGATCACCCGCATCTGACCGGCGCTCGGCGGCGTCGTATCCTGGCCCCGACCAGGAGGACCGCCCATGCCGACCTACGAGTTCCTGTGCCGCACCTGCGACTCGCGGTTCGAGGCGCGCCGGACGATGTCGGAGGCCGACGCCCCGCTCCTGTGCCCCGAGGGCCACCCCGAGACCACGCGGGTGTTCAGCGTGTTCTCCTCGATGGTCCCTGCCGGAGCCGGTGCGCCCGCCCCCGCACCCATGCCCAGGATGGGTGGCGGCTGCGGCACCGCCTGCGGCTGCCACTGACGCCCACCGCTCTCGAACTGGCCGGGTGGGAAGCACGTTTCCGTGCTCCGCGCCCGGCCGGTTCGGCGAGGACGGGTGACGGCCGACGGGCTGAGCGGATCAGTCGACTGAGCGGTCGTGCATCGGGCCGTTGGGCATGGTGCCGTCGATGTCGGTGAAGCCGTACTCGTCCGCGAGGGTGCGGGCGGCGACGGCCGTGCCGGTGAAGCGGTCGACCCCGGGATCGGTGGCGAGGCCGGCGACGGCCCGGCCGCAGAAGCGCGGGGACTCGCTGCCGGTGAGGTCGAGGCCCGGGGGGAGCATCCCCGCCTGCTGCGCCAGGTCGATGCGCTCGGTCCGGACGAAGCCGGGCCAGAGGCTGACCACGTGCACCCCGTGGGGGCGCAGCTCGTGCGCGGTGTCGGCGGTGAGCCGGTCGAGGGCGCACTTGCCGACGCCGTAGGCGACGTGCCAGGCGTACTCCTGGGCGCCCGACGAGCTGACGTTGACGATCAGCCCGTGCCCGGCGGGGACCATGGTGCGGGCGGCGAGGACCGATGCCACGTACGCGGAGCGGGTCCCCACGTCGATCATGTCGTCCCAGTTCGAGATGGGCACCTCCCAGAACGGCAGCCCGCTGGTGAGCTCGTCCGGGATGATGAAGGCGTTGTTGACGAGCACGTCGAGGCGGCCCTGCTCCTCGGCGACCCGGGCGAAGAGCGCCGCGACCGCGTCGTCGTCACGGTGGTCGACGGCCACGCCGATCCCCGTGCCGCCGATGGCGTCGATCTCCGCCGCCGTCGCGCCGACGGTGCCGGGCAGCGGGTGGTCGGCCTCGCTGACCGAGCGACCCGTGACGTAGACGGTCGCGCCCGCCGCGCCGAGCTCGAGCGCGATGCCCTTGCCGATGCCGCGGCTGCCGCCGGTCACGATCGCGACCCGGCCACCCAATGCGCCTGCTGCCGTCATGTCCCCTCCTGGTCGAACCTGTGCCCATCGTCGCACGAAGGACGGGCGGACTTCAGGGCTGGAAGACGACCAGTCGCTCCTCGGTCATCTCCCGGGCCGCGTAGGCGGGGCCTTCGCGGGTGTTGCCCGAGTCGCGGAGGCCGCCGTAGGGCATGTGGTCGGCGCGCCAGGTGGGGACCTCGTTCACCAGGACGCCGCCGAAGTCGAGGACGTCGGCGGCGCGCAGCGCCGTCCGCAGGCTGCCGGTGAACACCGCCGCCTGCAGGCCGTACTCGGAGTCGTTCGCCATCCGGAGGGCGTCCTCGAGATCGTCGTAGGCGGTGACGGTCACCACGGGACCGAACACCTCCTTCGCGCACACCTTCATGTCCGGGGTGGCGCCGGCGATCACCGTCGGCTGCAGCACGCCGTCGTCGCCACGGCGGCCGCCGTGGGCGATGGTGGCGCCGGCGGCGACGGCCTCGTCGATCCAGGAGGCGACGCGCTCGGTCTCGCCGGCGTCGATGAGCGCCGAGACGTCGGTGGCCTCGTCTGCGGGGTCTCCGACGCGGAGGGTCGAGACCTGGGCGACGAGCTCGGCGAGGAACTCGTCGTGGATGGACCGGTGGACGTAGAGGCGCTGGGTCGAGATGCAGCTCTGGCCGGCGAAGGAGAAGCCGGCGACGCGGATGCGGGCGGCGGCGTCGCGCCAGTCGGCGTCCGGCTCGACGATGACCGGCGAGTTGTTGCCGAGCTCCAGCCCGACCTTCTTGCGCGGCACCCGGCCCCGGATCCCCCAGCCCACCTCCGGCGAACCCGTGAAGGTGATCATCGCCACGTCCGGGTGGTCGACGAGGTGGTTCGCCACCGATCCCGGCACGGTCACCACGTGGAGCCAGCCCGGCGGCAGCCCGCACTCGTCGAGCAACAGACGGGCGAGGGCGAGCGCCGTGAGCGGTGTGGAGGACGCCGGCTTGAGCACCATGGGGCAGCCGGCGGCGATGGCCGGGCCGACATTGTGGCAGACGAGGTTGAGCGGGAAGTTGAACGGCGAGATCCCGGCGACCACGCCGATCGGCACACGCTTGACGAAGCCGAGCTTGCCGACGCCGGCGGAGGAGGCGTCGAGCGGGAGCAGTTCCCCGCCGAGGGTCCGGGCGACCGCCGCCGAGAACCGCAGGGTGTCCACCGCACGGGTGACCTCGCCGCGGGCGGTGGTGATCGGCTTGGCGGACTCGGCGCTCCGGGTCGCGGCGAGCTCGTCGCGGCGCTCGGCGACGAGGC
>JBEIGA010000042.1:0-18345 GCA_040382135.1 Acidimicrobiales bacterium | reverse complement strand
TCTTTTAAGCTAACGGGCGAATAAGGCGCCCTTTCGCTTAAAAGAACGGGGAAGAGGGGGTCGAGCGCATGCGGTTCGAGGACGGGCGGTTCACAGACAAGGTCGTGGTGATCACGGGAGGCGCGATCGGGTTCGGGCGGTCGTTCGCCCGGGCCTTCGTGGCCGAGGGTGCGGCGGTGGTGATCGCCGACATCGACGCCGAGGGCGGCGAGCGGACCGCGGCCGAGCTGCGGGAGGCGGGCGGCACTGCGCTGGCGGTGCGCTGCGACGTGGCCGACGAGGCGCAGGTCGAGGCCGCGGTGGCGACGACGGTGGCCGAGCTCGGCGGCGTCGACGTGCTCATCAACAACGCCGGGCTGCACCTCATGCGCTACAACCAGCCGTTCTCGGTGATGCCCCGCTCCGACCTGCGGGCGCTGTTCGACGTGAACGTCTTCGGTGTCGTCAACTGCACCACGGCGTGCCGGGCGTCGATGGCCGAGCGGGGCGGCGGTGCGGTGCTGAACATCTCCTCGATCGCCGGCTACCTGAACCCGACGCCGTACGGGGTGTCGAAGCTGGCGGTGCGCGGCCTGACGATCGCCCTGGCCCAGGAGCTCGCCCGGGACGGCATCCGGGTGAACGCCGTGGCCCCCGGGCTGATGGCCACCGAGAACGCCGTCGACGACCTGCCCCAGGCGATGGTCGACGAGTTCGTCGGTCGCCTGCAGCTCGTGCACCGGCTCGGGCAGATGTCGGACATCACCGCCGCGGTGCTGTACCTGTGCTCGGACGAGGCGAGCTTCGTGACTGGTGAGACCCTGAAGGTCAGCGGCGGCTACCCCCTGCTGATCTGAGGGGGCGGGTCCCGATCAGGGGATCTCGGCCTCGACGGCCTGCACCAGCGCCTCGGCGTGGTGGCGCACGTCGCCGAGGTCGTGCTCCCAGTGCTTGGCGTGCCGGGTGAACAGGTGGAGGTCGTGCTCCATCATGAACGCCAGCCCGGCGAAGACCTCGTGCGCCTGCTGGGCCATGTGGTGCGCGGCCCGGCTGGCGTAGAGCTTGGCCGCCGCTACGGCCCGGTCGGCGGGTTGCCCCACGTCGAGCAGCCACGCGGCCCGGCGGGCGAGGAGCGCCGTGAGGTGCGACTCCATGGCGATGTCGGTGCACAGGTACTGGACCGCCTGGTGCTTGCCGACCGGCGTGCCGAACTGGACCCGCTCCTTCGCGTAGTCGACCGAGAGGTCCAGCATGCGCTGCCCCGCCCCGGCGATCTCGGCCGACCGCAGCACCGCGCCCCGGGCGAACGCCGGGGCCAGCAGGGACCAGCCCTCGGTGGGGGTGCCCACCACGTCGGCCGGCGCGGCGACCACGCCGTCGAGCACCACCGTCGAGAGTGGCAGCCCGGCGACGTTGTCGACGGGTGCCACGGTGACCCCCGGTGCCGCCGGGTCGACCAGCACGAGGGTGACGCCGTCGTCCTCGCGGGCGGCGACGAGCAGGCGGTCGGCGTCGGCGGCGAACGGCACGAGCACCTTGGTGCCCGAGAGGCGCAGGCTGTCCGGGCCACGGTCCAGCGTGGTCTCCACGCCACCCTCGTCCCAGGCCCCGGACGGCTCGAGCACCGCAGGGATCACGATGGCCTCGCCCGACGCGATGCGGGGGAGCAGGTCCGCCTGCTGGGCGCGGGTGCCGCCCGCCGTCAGCACGTGGGCGGCGATCACCGAGGAGGGGATCAGCGGCGAGGTCACGAGCGCCCGGCCGGTCTCCACCGAGATGGCGTAGAGGTCGAGCACCCCGCCGCCGCTGCCGCCGTGGGCCTCGGGCACGAGCAGCCCGGCCCAGTCGAGCGCCGCCATGCGCGCCCACAGGTCCCGGGACCAGCCGCCGCCCTGCTCGAGCAGCTCGCGGGCGAGGGTGATCCCGCCCGCCTGCTCGAACAGGCCACGGGCCCCGGCGGCCAGCTCCTGCTGGCCCTCGTCGAGCTCGAAGTCGATCATCGTCGTCCCCCCGTCCCTCTCGCCTCGGCCCCGGTCACCGCGGCAGCCCGAGGCCGCGCGTCGCCATGACCATCCGCTTCACCTGCGGTGTGCCGCCGGCGTGGTTGTTGATGCCGCGCAGCCACCACTCGGCGGGCATGCCCCGCAGCGGCGCGACCGGCGCGTCGCCCCGGACCTGGCCGAGCGGACCCACGATCTCGGAGGTGAGCTGGCCGAAGCGGGGCTTGGCCTCCTTGGCGACGACCGTGCCCATGGCGCCGGCGAACACCGGCGGTCGGCGGTGCAGGAAGTTGGACAGACCCTCGTAGCTCATCACGCGGGCGACCTCGGTCATCACGGTGAGCTCGGCGATCCGCTCCCGCACGTACGGGTCCTCGAGGAGGGGACGGCCGTAGCGGGTGGCGGTGCGGGCCCAGCGGACCAGCTGGCGGATGCGGTGGTCCATCTCGCGGTCGGCGCCGCCCATCGGGCCGCCCGTGTAGAACGAGCCCATGATGTAGTCCCAGCCGCGGCCGAGCTCGCCGATCAGGTGGTCGGCGGGGACGATCACGTCGTCGAAGTAGGTGTGGTTCTGGCGCCCGCCGGCGATGTTGTGCAGCGGCGAGAAGCTGACGCCCGGGGCCTTCAGGTCCAGGCAGAAGATGCTGATGCCGCGGTGCTTCGGGGCGTCCGGGTCGGTGCGGGCGGCCAGGTACAGCACGTCGGCGTGGGTGCCCCAGGTCGTGTACGTCTTCTGGCCGTTCACGACCCAGTGCTCGCCGGTCCAGCGGGCGGTGGTGCGCAGCGACGCCAGGTCCGAGCCGGCGTCGGGCTCGGTGAGGCCCTCGGCCCAGAAGGTCTCCATGCGGGCGATGCCGGGGAGGAACTGCAGCTTCTGCTCGTGGGTGCCGCCGCCGAGCAGGGCGGCGGCGGCGAGACCGAAGCCGATGTGGTTGATGATCGGGGCGTTGGCCGCGACCAGCTCCTCCCACAGGATGAAGTTGTCGATGGCGGGACGGCCGAGCCCGCCGTACTCCTCGGGCCAGGTCAGGCCGATCCACCCCTTCGCCCCGAGGCGGCGGGTGAACTCGAAGGCGAAGTCCCAGCCCTCCTCGTCCTCGTTGTACTCGCTGTCCCAGTCGAAGTCGGGCGGCAGCTCGGCGGCGAGGAAGGCACGGACCTCCTCCCGCCAGGCCTCCTGCTCCGGTGCGAAGGTCAGGTCCACGGCGACACCCCCTGTGGCGCCCGCCCCCCGGCGGACCCGGGTGATGGTAGACGGGGCGCGGGTCAGCGACCGCGGCGGACGAAGCCGTCGGCCGACGGCCGCACCAGGTTCTCCTGGGCGACGGTGGCGACCTGGCGCCCGTCCTCGTCGAAGATCCGGGCGAGGTAGAGGCCGCGGGAGTCGCCGAGCGAGCCGATCTCGGTGGCGACGAAGTGCCAGCGGTCCATCCGCGTCGGGCGGTGGATCCACAGGGCGTGGTCGAGGCTGGCGCCGGTGCCCCAGCCGTCGGGCACGTTGTAGGGCCACGGGCAGCCGGTGTCCGAGGTGAACAGCAGCAGGCACGCGTGCAGGGCCAGGTCGTCGGGCAGGGGAGCGGCGACCCTGGTCCAGTACCAGTCGGGGAGGTGGAAGCCGTCGGCCGGCCGGTCGGGGAGGAGCTCGCGGACCTCGATGGCGTCGCCGGCGAAGAGCGGCCCGCCGGTCTTGCGGGGCAGGGCGAGGGGCGGCGGTACCCCGGGCGGCAGGGGCCGGAGGATCTCGGGGCTCTCCTCGGGCACGTGGAAGAGGGCGATCATCGAGAAGATCGTGCGGTCCCGCTGGGTGACCGTGACCCGCCGCGACGAGAACGAGCGGCCGTCGGAGTCGCGCTCCACGCGCAGCTCGAGCGGCTCGCCCACCACGCCGGCCCGCAGGAAGTAGGCGTGGACCGATGCGACCTGCCGGTCGTCGTCCACCGTCCGGTACGCGGCGGCGAGGGCCTGACCGGCGACGAGGCCGCCGAAGAGGTGGGTGCGGACCTGGGGTGCGGCCACCGCCGCGAAGCGGTCGTCGCCGAGCGGCTCGGGGGTGAGGTCTCGGATCAGGCCCGCCACCGCGGCGGCGGCGTCGAGGGGCTCGTCGATCTGGGGCTCGGAGGGCACGGGGTCAGAGGGTACGGCGCTCGGAGGGTTCGGGGCGTCAGAGGGTGCGGAAGAGGCCGCCGTCCATGAGGATCTGGGCGCCGTTGATGTAGCTGCCGGCGTCGCTCGCGAGCAGCAGGGCGATGCCGACCATGTCCTCGGGGCGGCCCATCCGGCCCATCGGGTTCATCTCGCCGATGCGGGCCTTGGCCTCCTCGCCCCAGGCGAGGGCGATGTCGGTGTCGAAGGCGCCGGGCATCAGGAGGTTGGCCCGCACCTTCGGCGCCCACGCGCCCGCCAGCGCCAGGGTGAGGGCGTTGAGCCCGGCCTTGGCCATGGCGTAGGGGAGGTCGTCGGCGTTGGGGCGCAGCGAGCCGGCGGTGGTGACGTTGAGGATCACGCCGCCGTCGCCCTCGGCCATGCGGCTGCCGACGAGCGCGCTGAGCCGGAACGGGCCCTTGGCGTTGACGGCGTGGACCTTGTCGTAGAGGTCCTCGGACACCGACACCAGGTCCGGGTAGAGCGGTGACATGCCGGCGTTGTTGATCAGCACGTCGCAGCGGCCGAACTCGCCGTACACCGCGTCGGCGAGCGCGTCGGCGTCGGCCCAGCGGCCCGCGTGGAAGGCGACGGGCAGGGCCCGGCGCCCGGTGGCGGCCCGGACCTCCGCGGCCAGCGCCTCGCAGTTGTCGAGCTTGCGGCTGGCGATCACGACGTCGGCGCCCGCGGCGGCGAAGCCCTGCACCAGCGCCCGGCCGATGCCCCGGCTGCCGCCGGTCACCACCACCACCTTGCCGGTCTGGTCGAGCAAGTCGACCTTGCCGGTCTGGTCGAGCATCTCGGCGGGGGGGATGATCATGCGGGGTCCTCCGGGGTGATGCCGTAGAAGTCCATGTAGGCGGCGTAGTCGTCGCGGACCGAGGCCTGGTCGATGCCGAGCTCCGCGGGGTCGTAGCGGTGGACGCCGTGCTTGCCGCGCGGCTTGGCGGCCAGGTAGGCGGTGATGGCGTCGCCGTACCCGTCGGCGAAGGGCAGGCCGAGGTGGTCGTGGGCCCGGCGGATCGTGGTGACCGGGTCGGCCATGAGGTCGGTGAAGTGGACGTCGGCGATGCGGTCCTCGGGGATGACGCCCGAGCGCCGCAGGTCGATGGTGTGCTCGAGCATGAACCGGAAGGCGAACGCCATGGCCGGGCCGAACGCCATCGGGTCGACGTCGTCGCTGCGGATGAACCGGACCGTCGCCATGAGGTTGGCCACCGACGCCACGAACTTCGCCGGGTCGCGGTGGGTGTGCACGAAGCGGGCGTCCGGGTAGCGCTCGAGGAGCTGGGTGATGGTGGCCGCGTGGCCCGGCGACTTGAGGAGCCAGGTGGGCCGAGCCCCCTCGTGGTGCTGGGCCCGCTGGTGCTGCAGGGTCTGCAGGAAGCGCTCGTGCAGCGTGTAGATCGGGGTGACCGTGTCGCGGCCGGCGGTCCAGGCGTCGAACGACGGCCGGGCGTAGTTCATGCTCCAGTGCGGGCCGCGGTGGTCGAGGGCGAGGAAGTGGAGGCACTCGCCGGGGAGGCGGGCGGCGAGCTCGTGCATGGCCGCGAACGGCGGATGGATGTCGGCCCACAGCTCCTGCTCGCACTCGGCGAGCTCGACGGGGTCGCCGTCGATGGGCAGGGGGTGGTGCGCCTCCCAGGCGAGCGGCGCCCGCAGGGCCGGGTTCTCGGCCATCAGCTCGAACAGGATCGTGGTGCCGGTGCGGGGGGCGCCCAGGATGAACACCGGCGCCTCGATCCGCTCGTCGAGCACGGCGGGCGTGCGCTTCCAGTGCTCCACCAGGCGGAGGCGGGTCTGCAGGTTCCGCAGCACCTCGCCGCGGGTGATCAGCCGGCCGACGAGGTGCAGCCCGGACTCGGCGTCCATCGACGCCATCGAGACGCGGTACGCCTCCTCCCAACCGCCGACGCCGTCGCCGAGGTCCTCGCCGACGTCGTCGAGACCCGTGCTGGAGCGGGCCAGCGCGAGCAGCTCGTCGGCGTCGAGCCCCACGAGCCGGTCGCCGCCGCCGACCGCCGGCGCGAACAGGTTCATCCGCCGGACCCAGTCAGGATGTTCGAGCATTGCGGTCCCCCTCAGGGTTCCAGAACCACCCGCAGGGCGCCGGTGGTCTTGTCGGCGGCGACGCGGAACGCCTCGGGGGCGTCCTCCAGCGGGAAGCGGTGGGTGATGAGCGCCTCGCCGATGGCCGGGTCGGCGGCCAGCATCGCCGCGGCGTCGGCGAAGTCGCGGCCGCGCTCGTGGCTGCAGTAGCCGATGCTCGGCACGAGCCGGACCTCCTTCAGGAACACCGTGTGGAACGGCCAGGCGTTGGTGTGGTGCAGGCCGAGGATCCCGACGCTGCCGCCGGGCCGGGCCAGCTCCGCCGAACGGGCGAGCGCGGACTCCGATCCGGCGGCCTCGATCACGACGTCGTACGCGCCCTCGGCGGCGCGGGCGCCGAGCGCCTCGCCGATGGCGATCTGGTGGGGGTAGCGGGCCTCGAGGCCGATCTCGTCGACGCCCATCGCCCGGGCCCCGGCCACGGCGAGCAGGCCGAGGGCGCCGCCGCCGACGACCGCCACCCGCATGCCCGGCACCACCCCGCAGAGCCGAAGGGCGTGCCAGGACACGGCAGCCGGTTCCACGAGCGAGGCGTCGGCCACCGGCAACCCCTTCGGCAGGGGCACGAGGGCCGTTTCGGGGACCCGGTACCACTCGCTCATGCCGCCGTCGACGGTGACGCCGAGGGCGGTGGTGGCGGTGGTGGCGCACAGGTTCCGCAGGCCCTGCTCGCAGAGGTCGCACGCGCCGCAGCCGAAGATCGCCTCGATCGTGACCGCGGTGCCATCCTCGGTGGTGCCGGCGAGCTCGTGGCCGAGCACGAACCTCGACCCGGCGGCGATGTAGCCGAGGTCCGAGGCGCAGATCGACGCCGACCGGATGCGGACGAGGGCACCCGGTCCCTCGGGTTCGTCGACGTCGACGACCTCGACGCCCGGCGGTGCGGATCGGACGGCGCGCATGGCCGGACCGTAGTCGACCCCGGCCGGGCGGGGCCGGGGTGCGGCAACCTCTAGAGGAATGGCATCCTTGACGTCGCGCCGAAGGGCCGACGACCTGGGGGAGGACCCGCACCGTGGAACTGAAGTACGTGCGCTACGAGATCGAGGGTCGGGTCGCTGCGATCACGCTCGACCGCCCCGACAAGGCGAACGCCCAGAACGAGCGCATGCTCGACGAGCTCGAGCACTGCTTCACCCAGGCCGAGTACGACGACCAGGTCAAGGTGATCGTCCTGCGGGGCGAGGGCAAGCACTTCTCGGCCGGCCACGACCTCGCCGGCGGCGACCCGGACGCCGTGTCGCTCGCCGAGCCCGACGGCCGCTACCAGCTGCACAAGATGTACCGCTGGGAGGCCCGCAAGTACTTCGGGTACTCGTGGCACTGGCGCAACATCCCGAAGCCGACGATCGCCGCCGTTCAGGGCCGCGCCATCGCCGGCGCCCTGAACCTGCTGTGGCCGATGGACCTGATCGTCGCCGCCGACAACGCCAGGTTCGAGGACCCGGTCGTGCTGATGGCGATCGGCGGCGTCGAGTACCACGGCCACACGTGGGAGCTCGGCGCCCGTCGGGCCAAGGACATGCTCTTCACCGGCCGGGCGTTCGACGCCCAGGAGGCGCTGCAGATCGGGCTCGTCCGCTCCGTCGTGCCGAAGGAGCAGCTGTGGGAGGAGACCATGGAGCTCGCCCACCTGATCGCCACGCGTGACGCCTACGGCCTCGCCCAGGCCAAGCGGGCCGTGAACCAGACCCTCGACGTGCAGGGCTACTACGCCGCGCTGCAGTCCGTGTTCGACATCCACTCGCTCGGCCACGGCAACGCCATCAGCATCAGCGGCTACCCGATCCTCGCCCAGCTCGACGAGATGAAGGCGGAGTTGAACAAGCCCAAGGCGAACGGTTCCTGACGCCGTGGGGCTGCTCGATGACCGCGCCGGGCTCGCCGGCTCGGTCGCTGTGATCGGTGGCGGTGCCGGCGGCCTCGGCGCCGCCGTGTCGCTCGACCTCGCCCGCTGCGGGGTGTCGGTCGCCGTGTGCGACCGTGACCCCGCGGCGGTGGAGCGGACCGCCGCCGCGCTGGCCGAGCTCGGCGCCGACGCCCTGTGCGAGGTGCTCGACGTCCGCGACCACGACGCCTACGCCGCCTTCTTCGAGAAGGTCGGCGAGCGCTGGCCGCGTCTCGACATCCTCGTGAACGTGGTGGGCGGCACGTTCCGCGCCCCGTTCGCGGAGACCCGGCCGAAGGGCTGGGACACGCTGATCCGGACGAACTTCCTCCACGTGGTCGACGCCACCTGGATGGCGATCCCGCTCATGCGCCGAAGCGGCGAGGGCGGCAGCATCGTGAACCTCACCACCATCGAGGCCCACCGGGCGGCGCCGAACTTCGCCGTCTACTCGGCCATGAAGGCGGCGGTCGCCCAGTTCGCCCGCACCCTGGCCGTGGAGCTCGGTCCGGAGAACATCCGCATCAACAACGTCGCCCCGGACATCACCCCGACCGAGGGGATGATGAGCGGCGTCGGCGGCGCCAACGGTGCGATCCTCGACGAGCTGGGCGCGCAGATCGCCATCCCGATGGGACGCGTGGGCCGGGTGGAGGACGTCTCCAACGCCGTGCTGTTCCTGGCGTCGCGACTGTCGGGCTACATCACCGGCACCACGCTGCACCCCGACGGCGGCGCCATCGCCTCGTCGGGCTGGTTCAACTGGCCGGGGGAGGGGTTCCGCAACACGGTCCCCGCCGACCTCCTGGAGCGGATCCGTCCCGAGGAGCCCTGAGGCGTGCGGATCGGGATCGTCTCGGACCTCCACTCGAACGCCGTCGGACTCGCGGCCGCCCTGGACCGCATGGGCGACGTGGACGAGCTGCTCTGCGCCGGTGACATGGTGGAGGACTACCGGTTCAGCAACGAGGTCGTGGAGCTGCTGCGCGAGCGGGAGGCCCGCTGCGTGCTCGGCAACCACGACCTCGGCCTGCTCGCCCCGCACGGCGCGCGGGCCCGGGAGGCCGCCCACGTGCGGGCCGCGAACGTCGAGTGGCTCGCCGGGCACCCGCTGCGCCTGGAGCTGCAGCTCGACGGGTTGCGGGTCCTGATGACCCACGCCAGCCCCTGCGAGCCGTACACCCAGTACGTGTTCCCGCGGTCGAAGGAGCTGGACCGCCTCGCCGACGTCGACGCCGACGTCGTCGTGCTCGGCCACACCCACAGCCAGATGGCGGTCCGGGTGGGGAAGGCGCTGGTGGTGAACCCCGGCTCGGCCGGCGACGCCCGCGACCCCGGCAACGGCCGTCGGTTCTCCTACGCCGTGCTCGACACGGGCACCCTCGAGGTCACCTTCGACGACTTCGACCCGGTCCGATGAGCGCCGCACACGACCCGGTGCAGCGGGTGGCCGGCCCTGCGGGGCACGCGCCGTTGCGCCGGCCCGGCTCGGTGCGGCGCACGTCCACGATCGACATGACCTACGTCGCCGGGCGGGGCTCGCAGCTCCGGTTGCACGGCCGGGCCCGCGACCTCCTCACCCCCGCCGGCGGTGGACCGGCCGTCGTGCTCGGCTCGGCCGCGGTGGAGGCCGGCGCCAGCCCTGGCCGGGTCATCGAGGACGTCACCGCGCACCCGCCCCGCCCCGGGATCGAGGGGCTCGTGGGCGCGCGGGGCGGCGGGCACCTGCGCTTCGCCATCGACGAGGTGCTGCCCGGCGAGCGGGCGGCGGGCACGCCGCTGTACCTGCTGCTCGACGACCTCGCCGGCTGCACGCTGATCGGCGGGTTCCAGTGGTCCCGGTTCCCGGACCTGTCGGGGCCGCTGGTCGTGACCGAGAAGCCCCACATGGCGGGCATCTGCATCGGTTTCGCCCCCGGATCGTCGGCGCTCGACGACCTCGGCCGCCCGGCCGCCGGGGCGAGGGTCCAGCCCGTCGGGCCGCTCGTCCATCCGGACGACCCGCTCGGCTGGCACGAGTTGCCCGAGCAGCCCCAGGTCTCGATGCGCCGCGCCCGGCGGGTCGACGTCTGGTTCGACGGGGACACGGTGCGGGTGGAGGCGTCGTTCCAGGACAGCGCCGGGGACCCGGACCACGGCCGCGTGGCGGTGCACGAGTACCTGCTGGCGGCCACCGCCGACGCCGCCACGCTCACCCTCACGTCGGTCGCCGCCGACCCGCGGATCCTGCCCTACCTCGAGTGCCCGAACGCTCCCGGCAACATCGCCCGGCTCGTCGGCACGCCCATGGCCGAGCTGCGGACCACCGTCCTCGAGCAGCTGCCCAAGACCGACGGCTGCACCCACCTCAACGACGCCCTCCGCGCCCTCGCGGAGGTGCCCGTCCTCGTGGAGCACCTGCGGTGACCGCCCCCGGCCCCGCCGCCCGGCCCGTCGTGGGGTTCGTCGGGGTCGGCCAGATGGGCCGGCCGATGGTGGACCGCCTGCTCGCGGCCGGCCTGCCGCTCGTCTTCTTCGCCCGTCGTCCCGAGGTGGTGGTCGACGTGACCGCGGCCGGGGGCCGGGCGCTCGGTTCGCCCGCCGAGGTGGCCGCGGCGACCGACGTGCTGATCGTCTGCACCTTCTCCGACGACCAGCTGCGGTCGGTGCTGCTCGACGACGGTGCCCTGGCCGCCCTGCGCCCCGGCTCGATCGTGGTGAACCACACCACGGGCAGCCCGGCGCTGGCCCGGGAGCTCGCTGCGGCGGCGCCCGAGGGCGTGGCGTTCCTCGACTGCCCGGTCAGCGGCTCCGCCGAGGACATCGCCGCGGGCCGCCTCACCGTGCTCGTGGGCGGTGAACCGGAGGTGCTGGAGCGCGCCCGACCCGTGCTGGCCGCGTACGCCGAGGCCGTGATCCACCTCGGCGACGTCGGGACCGGGCAGGTCGTGAAGCTGCTGAACAACCTGCTGTTCACCGTCCACCTCGGCCTCGCCGGCCGGATGGAGGCGCTCGCCGAGTCGGTGGGCGTCGACCGGGTGGCCCTCGCGCAGGCGGTGCAGCGGTCGAGCGGGCAGAGCTACGCCCTGGACCTGCTGGCGAACGCACCGTTCGAGGCGCTGGCCCCGGCCGCCGGCCCGTTCCTCCGCAAGGACGTGGCCGTGGTGCGGTCGGTCGCCGCCGAGCTGGGCGTCGACCTCGGCGTCCTCGGCGACCTCGCCCGCTGGGTCGACGACCTCCCCACCTGACGGGGTCCCACGCGGTCCTGTGGTGCGGGGTCAGCGGCCGGTGAACCGGGGCGGGCGCTTCTCGGCGAAGGCGGCGGCGCCCTCGCGGGCGTCCTCGCTGCGGATGGCCGGGGCGGTCAGCTCGCGGAGCCTCGCCATGTCGAGGCCGGGCCGAGCTGGCGGACCTCGTAGGCCAGGGCCTTGCTGAGCCGGACGGCGAGCGGTCCGTTGGCGGCGATCCGCTCCGCGAGCGCGAGGGCGGTGTCCATCAGCTCGTCGGCGGGGACCACGCGGTTCACCAGGCCGAGGGCGAGCGCCTGCGCGGCGTCGATCGGCTCGCCGGTGAGGAGCAGCTCCATGGCGATCGCCGGCGGCAGGCGCAGGACCGTGCGTGCGCCGGCGCCGGTGCCGACGAGGCCCCGCTGGACCTCGGGGAGCCCGAAGGTGGCGTGCTCGGCGGCGACGAGCAGGTCGCAGGCGAGCGCCAGGCCGAGCCCACCACCCACCGCGGCGCCGTTGACGGCGGCGATGACCGGCTTGGGGTAGACGTGCTCGGTGATGGCGTCGGGGCCGAAGCCGCCGCCGCCTGCGCCGCTGCCGCCTGCCGTCCCGGGCGGCAGGTCCCGGAACGCCTTCAGGTCCATGCCGGAGCAGAACGCCCGGTCGCCGGCGCCGGTCAGCACGAGCACCCGGACGTCGTCGTCCTCGGCGGCCTCGGCGACGGCGCGACCGAACGCCGCCGACGTCTCCGGGTCGAGGGCGTTGCGCCGCTCGGGACGGTCGATGACGACGACCCGCACGGCGCCGTGGTTGGATACCGAGATCGCCATGGGCCCATCCTGTCGCCTGCAGGACGGGCCTGCCGGGGTGGCACCGGAACGGGGGAGACCATGACCGACACGTCGCAGACCGGTGGGCTCGCCGACCTGCCGCTCCCGGCCGACACCGTCGGCCTCCTCGAGGGCATGTGCACCACCCGGGCCATCCGCCGGTACCGGGACGAGCCGATCCCGCCCGAGCACCTCAGGGCGATCCTGTTCGCCGCCACCCGGGCGCCGAGCGGCTCCAACCGCCAGCCGTTCCGGTTCGTGGTGCTGACCGACGGGCCCAAGGCGCAGGAGGCCAAGCGCCTCATCGGCGAGGCGGCCCGCCGCATCTGGGAGGGGAAGCGCACCAACGACGGCTACGACCGCGGCTCGGGCACCGTCGACGACTCGCCGAAGGCCCGCACCGCCCGCACGATGCAGCGCTACACCGACGACTTCGAGCGCGTGCCGGTGCTCGTGCTCCCGTGCCTGAAGCGCTACCGGGAGGCCACGTCGTTCGAGGGCGCCTCGGTCTTCCCCGCCTGCCAGAACCTGCTGCTCGCCGCCCGGGCCCTCGGGTACGGCGGGGTGATGACCGGGTTCCAGTTCATGGTCGAGGACCGGCTGCGTCCCCTGCTCGGGATCCCGGACGACGTGTTCATGGCCGGCACGATCACCCTCGGCAGGCCCGAGGGGGGCCACGGCGCCGTGCGGCGTCGCCCCATGGCGGAGCTGATCTACGAGGAGGGTTGGGAGCAGCCGGCGCCCTGGGCCGTGGACCCGCCCGGCACCCGCTTCACCCAGGCCGGGCCGCCGCGCCCGGCGAGCTGAGCCCGCGCACACCGCACGCGACACCGAACGACAGGAGGACGACGGATGGGGATGCTCGACGGACGCGTCGCGATCGTGACCGGAGCCGGCCGTGGGCTCGGCCGGTGCCACGCGCTGGAGCTCGCGCGGCACGGGGCGACGGTGGTGGTCAACGACCTCGGCGTGGGCCTGCGGGGCGAGGACGAGGAGGCGCCGGTCTCGCCCGCCGAGGAGGTCGTCGCCGAGATCGAGGCGATGGGCGGCCGGGCGACGGCCGACGGCACGTCGGTCACCGACTGGGACGGCATGGCGGCGCTCGTCGCCCGGACCGTCGAGGCGTTCGGCGACCTGCACGTGGTGGTGAACAACGCCGGCTTCGTCCGCGACCGGATGCTCGTGTCGATGACCGAGGAGGAGTTCGACGCCGTCGTCGCCGTCCACCTGAAGGGCGCCTTCGCGCTGACCCGCCACGCCTGCGCCCACTGGCGCGAGCTGGCCAAGGCGGGTCGCCCGGTCAGCGGCCGGGTGGTCAACACCACCTCCGGCGCCGGCCTGTTCGGCAACATCGGGCAGGCCAACTACGCGCCCGCCAAGTCCGCGGTGGCCACGCTCACGACCGTCACCGCCATGGAGATGCAGCGGTTCGGCGTCACCGCCAACGCCATCGCCCCCATCGCCGCCACCCGCGTGCTCGCCTCGGCCGGCATCACCGCCGACCTCGACGCCGGCTGGAGCCCGCTCGACCCCGCCAACGCCTCGCCGGTGGTGGCGTGGCTGGCGAGCGAGGCGTCGGGCTGGCTGACGGGCGCGGTGCTCCGGATCGACGGCAACGAGGTCAACCGGGTCGGCGGTTGGCACAAGGTGTCGAGCTACCGGTCGAGGTCCGGGGAGGCGTTGACCGCCGAGGAGCTCGACGCCGCCCTGCGCGGCCTCTACGGCATCGCCCCCGGCGGCCTCGCCACCTTCGAGCGCGGCCGCTGAGCCGGGCGCCGGTCAGCGGGTGGCGTAGCTGGCGCCGACCTGCGCCTCGCGCTGGCGGGTCGTGGAGTGGACCGGGTCGGTGTCGAACCTCGGGATCAGCTCCCTGCCGAACAGCTCGTAGGACTCGCGCACGATCTCCATGTCGTAGTCGCACACCGTGGACGAGAACGTGAGCTGGTCGGCGCCGATGTCGATGAACCTCTGGATCGTCTTCGCGATCTCGTCGGGATCGCCCACGCAGCTCGCCGCAGCGTTGACGCCGGCCTTCAGCTCCTCGGGCGTGGGGTCCGGGGGCAGGTCCGGCCAGCGCGGCATCCCCTCGGGCACCGGGAACGAGTCGAGGTACTTGAACACCAGACCCGTGTGGTAGCTCATCCGGTTGGCGGCGAAGACGCGCCGGGCCCGGTCGCCGTCCTCGAGGCACATCATGTCGCCGGTGACCATGATGTTGTTGTTGACGTAGCCGCCCACCGGCTCGGCCTTCTCGATGGTCTTCTTGTAGATCTCGATCAGCGGGGCGAGCGTGTCGGGGGTCCCGAGCGTGAAGCACAGCACCCCGATGCCGAGCCGGGCCGCCTTCTCGAACGTGGACGGCGAGCCGGCCGCCACCCAGATGGGCGGGTGCGGGTCGGTGTACGGCTTGGGCAGCACCCGGCGGGGCGGGACCGAGAAGCTGGTGCCCTCGTAGTGGTACTCGTCCTCGGCCCACATCCGGACGATCTGGGGCAACGCCTCGTCGTAGAGGCCCATGGTGGCGTCCCGGGACCCGATGCCGAACCCGTTCACCTCGGTCGAGGACGAGCCTCGGCCGGTGCCGAACTCGAACCGGCCCTCGCCGAGGTGGTCGAGCATGGCGACCCGCTCGGCGATGCGGACCGGGTGGTTGACCGGGGCCGTGATGTTGAAGATCGCCGACCCCACGTGGATGCGCTCGGTCTTCGCGAGGGCGTACGCCATGAACGTCTCGGAGTCCGAGAGGTGCGAGTACTCGTCGAGGAAGTGGTGCTCCGCGGACCACGAGTACTTGAACCCGCACCGGTCGGCGAGCTGGATGTACTCGAGCTCGTTCAGCAGCGTCTGGTGCTCCGAGCGCACCTTGCCGTCGCGCCAGTGCTTCGGGTGGTACATGTTCGTGAAGACGCCGAACTCCATGGCCTGTTCCCCCTGGTTCCGCTGTGTGACATCGGACACTACCCGCCGGCGCAGGCGAGGATCCCGGCCACCTCGGCGGCAGGGAGGGCGTAGAGCTCCTCGGCCATGACCTCGGCGCCGAACAGCAGGGTCTCGTCCGGGTCGACCGCCGGCGCGAGCGCGGTGAGGAGCTCGTCGAGGGGGAAGCTGCCGGCGCCGGGGAGCATGCGGTGCCGGAAGGTGTCCTTCGGCAGGGAGGCGACGAACCGCCCCCGGTGGCCGTCGGACAGCTGGACCGCACGGATCGTCCCCGGCGGCAGCGAGGCCAGCAGCTCCAGGTCGGGCTCGCCCTGGAAGAAGTGCCAGCTGTCGAGGAGGATCCCGCCGTTCGGCCGGTCGGCCCGCCGGACGACCTCCCACGCCCGACGCAGCGACCCGATCGGGGGGAACGGGGAGAACTCGACGATCACCCGCAGGCCGGCGGGTGCGGCCCGGTCGCACAGGGCGGCGTAGGAGGCGGCGAGCTCGTCGAGGCTCGCGTCGGTGGCGTACGGGGCGAGGACGTTCAGGATCGTGCAGCCGATCCCGACGGCGCCGGCGATCATCTCGTCGACCGGCGGCTCGGGGTAGTCCATCGGCCGCTTGGGCGGCGGGAACCGGTACCAGGACATGCAGCCGTCCATGACCGGCAGCGCCACGCCGGCGGCTTCCGCGTGCGCTCGGGCCTCTGCGAGCGGCACCCCCGCCGCATCGAGCTCCAGCACGTCCGACGCCGACACGGACACGGCCGCGAACCCGACGTCGGCCGCGATGCGGATCCGCTCGAGCAGCGGGGTGGGCGGCAAGGACACCGACCAGAGCGTGCGGCAGGTGGCGACGGGGCCCGGCATGGGTCCGAGCGTAGGGGAGCGACCCGCTCCGGTCAGAAGGAACTGCGGCAGTGGGCGACCGGATCCCAGCCGAGCAGCGCGTCGGCCCGGGCGAGGACCTCGGCGCTCCGAGCGCGGAGCCGGCCGCCGCGGGCGAGCACGCTCGGGGCCGTGCCGCCGAGGAGGAGGCTGCCCGCACCGGCGCGGTCGACCACCAGGTCGGTGGTGCGGACGGCCCGCGGGTCATCGAGCAACAGGGGCAGGGCGTCGTCCGGCGCCAACATCCCCACCGCCTTCACCGTGCCCACCAGGTCGACCGAGAGGGCGGTGGCCCAGAGGGCGCTGTGCGCCTCGGGGGTTGCGGCTGCGAGGTCGCGGATGGTGAGACGGTGCCGGGGGTGGCCGTCGTTCCAGTCGGGCTCGACCGTCCAGACCACGTGGCCATCGGCGTGGACCGCCATGACCGCGCCGGCGCCCCAGGACCGCAGGAGGAGGCGGTACCAGGCCTCGTCCCGGGAGACCTCGCCCGGCTGGGCACGTCGGTACCGGTCCCAGCCGGCGGCGAGGAGCGGGGCTGCGTCGGGGGTGGGCACCAGGCGGACGGCGCCCTGGGGAGCCGACGTGCTCGGGAGACGGACCCGGTGCCGGTCGATGCTCGTCACGGGGATGGTCGTGGCGACGCCGTACCCGAAGCGCCCGTAGATGCCGCCCTCCGAGGCGGTCAGCGCGAGCAGCGGCTCGCCGCGGTCGGCGGCATCGGCGTGCACCGCAGTCATGAGCCGGCGGAGCAGGCCTCGGCGGCGATGGGTCACGGCGACCGACACCCACGTGGCGGCGGCGATGGGGACGAGCGCCCCGCCCGGCAGGGTCAGCTCCTTGACATAGCTGCCCGCCAAGCCGACGACCGCGCCCTCGTCCAGCACGAGACGGAACCGGTCGAGCTCGAGCACGTCCCGGATCGCGACGACGTCCTCGGGCGTGTACGTGATCGAGAAGGCGCGGCCGTCTGCCGCGACGATCTCCTCGAGGTCGTCGGCGGTGGCGGTGCGCAACTCCAGCCCCATGCCTCGAGTCTGCACGTCATTCCAGCGTGGTGCCGTCGGGGCGGTGCCAGGTCCAGGTGCCGTCGGGGTTCCGCCGGTCGGTGAAGCCGCGTTCTTTGAGCTTCTGGTGCCGGTCGCAGAGCGGTGCCCCGTTCTCGGGTTGGGTTCGGCCGCCGTGGCGCCATCGGTGGCGGTGGTCGACTTCGCAGTTGCGGGCGGGGACGGTGCAGCCGGGGAACCCGCAGTGCGGCACGAGGGAGAGGATGGCGTGCCGCATCGGTCCGGTGAAGAGCCGCTGCCGTCGTCCGATGTTGGTGATGATCCCGGGGGATTGGATCACCACCCGTCGTACGAACCCGGACAACGCATGTCGGAGCATGGTGGCGGGGTCGATGGGGGTGCCGTCGGTGAGTCGGCAGTCGAGCTCGTGCACCTTGGTGGGGTCCAAGGGTTCGACGGGGAGGCCGGCGGCCTGGGCGAGGGCTCGTTCGAACGCGGCCTGGGTGACGACGATGTTCACGAGCGGTTTGGGTTCGCGGGTGCTGTCGGGGCTGCCGGCACCACGCGACACGAGGGCGAGGAGGGCGGCCAGCCGGCGTTCGGAGGCGGTGCGGGGGAGGTGGTGGGCGGCGGCGTCGAGGCCGTGGAGACGCCGGGCCTCGGCCCAGTCGCGTTCCCATTCGATCCGCTCGAACGGCGCCAACGCGGCGTCGATGGCGGCGCCCTCGTCCGCCGGGGCGAGGAGGCGTCCGTCCCATTCGCCGTCGGGTCCGCGGCGCAGGTCGAAGCGTCGCAGCGGGCACCGGGGTTCGGGTCCGTCCGGGTCGGCGGCGAGCTTCCAGGCTCGGAGGATCCGCTCGAAGGTGGCGTAGTCGTCGTCCGCCGCGTGTTCGACGAGGTAGTGCTCGCCCTCCTCGAGTTTCTCAGCGGTGCGTTCGGTGTCGATGCGTGCGAGGGCGAGCACCTGGGCCTTGCCGATCCGCCCCTGGGCGAACGCGGCGTCGGTCTCGGGGAGGTGCCGGAGTGAGGCGGCGGCGTTGATCCGTTCGCGTGCATCGGCGGTGGGGACGCGGGTCTTGTGGGCCAACCACTGGATGGTGGTGAGCGCGTCGGCTTCGCCGAGCTTCTTCGCGTGGAACACCCCGACCAGGCGCACATCGGTGGCATCCAGCAGGTTCCGGGCCCGTTGCACCGTGGGCATCAACCGGCGCAGCGTCTCGTCCGCGACGCCGTGCGGGTCCGCCGCGAGCGCCTGTTCCAACGCGGCAACCGCGGTTTCGATCGACTCCACCAGTGTCGAACACATGTGCGAAGTCTACCGACCGGGTGTGACGGGTCGGTCCGGAGAACGCTGATATTGCAACGATCTTGAGGTTCGGGG
>JBEIGA010000041.1:0-18660 GCA_040382135.1 Acidimicrobiales bacterium | reverse complement strand
GACCAGCTCGACGAGATCAAGCAGATGATCATCGACGGCGAGATCGAGGTCCCCGACACCATCGGGTGATCCGGCTCCCGCTGACGACCTCGTCAACGTGACGCCTGCGAGGGACCGGGCTACTGTCCGGTCCCTCGCTCGCGTCCGGGAGGCGGAGGCCCGCATGACCGCAGCCGTCGAACTGCAGGGGATCACCAAGCGCTTCCCTGGCGTCGTGGCCAACGACCGGGTCACCTTCCGGGTCGAGGCAGGCGAGATCCACGCCCTGTGCGGTGAGAACGGCGCCGGCAAGTCGACGCTGATGAAGATCCTCTACGGCATGCAGCCGCCGGACGAGGGCACCATGCTCGTCGGCGGCGAGACCGTGCGGTTCAAGTCGCCCAAGGACGCCATCGACCTCGGGATCGGCATGGTGCACCAGCACTTCATGCTCGCCGACAACCTCACGGTGCTCGAGAACATCGTGCTCGGCTCCGAGCCGACCTCGGGCGGGGTCCTGCTCGATCTCCGCACGGCGCGCAAGCGCGTCGAGGAGCTGTCGCGGACCTACGGGCTCGACGTCCACCCGGACCAGCTCGTCGAGGAGCTCGAGGTCGGCGAGCGGCAGCGGGTCGAGATCATCAAGGTGCTGTTCCGGGGTGCCCGCATCCTGATCCTCGACGAACCCACCGCGGTGCTCGTCCCCCAGGAGGTCGAGGAGCTGTTCCGGAACCTCCGGGAGCTCCGGGCCAGCGGCGTCACGATCATCTTCATCGACCACAAGCTCGACGAGGTGCTCGCGATCTCGGACCGCATCACGGTGCTCCGGGGCGGCCGGACCGTCGGCACGGTCGATGCCGCCGACGTCACCGCGGGAGACCTCGCCGAGATGATGGTCGGCAGCGAGCTCCCGAGCCCCGAGACGCGGGAGTCCACCGTCACCGACCAGCTCGCGCTCGCCGTGTCCGGCCTCACCGTCCGATCGCCGGACGGGCGCGTCGTCGTGGACGGCGTCGACCTCAGGGTCCACCGCGGCGAGGTCGTGGGCATCGCCGGCGTGGAGGGCAACGGACAGGCCGAGCTCATCGAGGCGCTCCTCGGCCTCGGTCACCACGTCGAGGGCCGGGTCGAGCTCGACGGGACCGACATCACCGGCTGGCACACCCGCCGACGGCGGGAGGGCGGCCTCGGGTACATCCCCGAGGACCGGCACCGGCGCGGGCTCCTGCTCGACGCGCCGCTGTGGGAGAACGCCATGCTCGGGCACCAGACCTCGGCGCCCTACGCGAAGGGCATGCTGGTCGATCGGGCCGCCACCCGCACCCGCACCGAGGACCTGGTCGGCACCTACGACGTCCGCACCCCGGGCATCGACGTCACCGCCCGGGCCCTGTCGGGCGGCAACCAGCAGAAGCTGATCATCGGACGCGAGATGGTCGCCGACCCCAAGGTGCTCATCGCCGCCCATCCGACGCGGGGCATCGATGTCGGCGCCCAGGCCGCCGTCTGGGAGCACCTGCGCGAGGCACGGGGGAAGGGGCTGGCCGTGCTGCTCGTCTCCGCCGACCTCGACGAGCTCATCGGCCTCTCCGACACCCTCGTCGTCATGTTGCGCGGGCGTCTCGTCGCCACCCTCGACCCGGCGAAGGTCACCCCTCGGGAGCTCGGCTCGTACATGACCGGCGCCGCGGTCTCGACCGAGGAGGTCGCATGAGCACCGGTCCGGTCAGGCCGCGCAGCAGCATCCTGCTCTCGCTCGCCGCGCCCGTCGCGGCCGTGCTGTTCGCCCTGCTGTTCTCGTCGCTCGTGCTGCTCATCAGCGGCAAGGACCCCGTGGCGGCGTTCTCGGCGATGCTCTCCTACGGGAGCCGTCTCGAGACCTTCGTCGATGCCGTGAACCGGGCCACGCCGCTCTACATCGCCGGCGTCGCCGTCGCCATCGGGTTCCGCATGAACCTGTTCAACATCGGCGTCGAGAGCCAGTACATCCTCGCCGCCCTGATCTCGACCCAGGTCGGCACGGTGATCGACCTGCCCGCGCCGCTCCACGTCACCGTGATCATCGTCGTCGCGATGGTGATCGGCGCCCTCTGGGCGGCCATCCCGGCGGTCCTGAAGGTCACCCGGGGTGTGAACGAGGTGATCGCCACGATCATGCTCAACGCGATCGGCGTCTCGTTCGTGGCGGCGTTCCTCCTGGCGCGTTGGGACTCCGAGGGCCAGGACACCCGGACCGCGGACATCCCCGAGTCCGGTCGGATGCCGGACCTCAACGGGCTGTTCGAGATCTTCACCCGCGAGATCCAGAAGGGTCGCCACGTCTACGGCTTCCTGCTCGTCGCCGTGGTCGTCGGGCTCGCCTACTGGTTCGTGCTGAACCGCACGACCCTGGGGTACGACCTGCGTGCCAGCGGCGCGAACCCGATGGCGGCCGAGGCGTCCGGCGTCCCCGCGAAGCGGATGATCCTCATCGCCATGATCGCCTCCGGCGCGATCGCCGGGCTGATCGGGCTCCCGGACGTCCTCGGCGACCGCTACCACTTCGGCGGCGACTTCCCCCAGGGGCTCGGCTTCCTCGGCATCGCCGTCGCGCTGCTCGGACGGAACAACCCGGGCGGGATCGTGGCCGCGGCGATGGTGTTCGCCTATCTCGACGCCACCGCACCGATCCTCGAACTGGAGGGCGACGCGCCCCGCGAGATCGTCACCATCACCAAGGGCGTGATCATCTTCGCCGCCGTCATCGCCTACGCCGTGGTGGAGCGGGCGCAGCGACGACGTGAGGTCGCCGCCGCCGCCCGGGCGACGGCCGCGCTCCATGCCGACGAGGACTCGGGAGGCGGGGGCGGAGCCGCGCCGGCCGCGGCACAGGGGGTGCGGGCATGACGGCCACCGTCGAGCGCACGGGATCCGGGACCGGCACCGGCTTCGATCCGCGCACCCTCTGGCGCCGGGCCTGGTTCCGCTGGCCGGCGCTCACCTTCCTCGGGATCGCGGTCCTGCAGATCGCCGAGTGGATCTCCGAGCCGCCCACCGACGAGCTCGTCTCGGGTGCCCAGGCCTCCGCCATGCTGCGGTGGGCGGTGCCCCTGCTGCTCGCCGGTCTCGGCGGCCTGTTCTCGGAGCGATCGGGCGTGGTCAACATCGGGCTCGAGGGGATGATGGTCCTCGGCACCTGGTTCGGCGCATGGGGCGCGATCGAGTTCGGGCCGGTCTGGGGCACGATCATCGGCATGGTGGGCGGCGCGCTCGGCGGCCTGCTGCACGCGGTGGCCACCGTGTCGTTCGGCGTCGACCACATCATCTCGGCGGTCGCCATCAACCTCATGGCGCCGGGCATCGCCCGCTACCTCGCCGACGAGGTCTTCACCGACATGGACGGCGGCAGCATCACCCAGTCGCCGCGGGTCACGAGCGTCGGCTACGTGGAGCTCCCGATCCTCGACCGCGTCTCGTGGCTCACGATCATCGCCTTCGCGCTGGTGCCCGTCTCGTGGTTCGTGTTGTGGCGCACCCGGTTCGGGCTCCGGCTCCGCAGCTGCGGCGAGCACCCCACCGCGGCCGACTCCCTCGGCGTGAACGTCTACCGGTACAAGTACATCGCCGTCGTGATCTCCGGCGCGTTGGCCGGCCTGGCCGGATCGTTCATCGTGACCGAGCTCACCGGCATCTACCGCGAGGGTCAGGTCAACGGCCGGGGCTTCATCGGCCTCGCCACCATGATCTTCGGCAACTGGCGGCCCGGTGGCACTGCCCTCGGCGCCCTCCTCTTCGGTTACGCCGACGGCCTCCAGCTCCGCGACCGCAACGGGGTCCACGCCCTGCTCCTCGTGGGCTCCATGGCCATGCTGCTCCTGGCGCTCCGGGCGGCGCTCAAGAAGGAGAAGGTGCCCGTGCGCACCGTCGGCATGGAGCGCACCGAGGTGCCCGGCGGCTGGCGTTGGCGACTCCGCACCCGCGGCGTGTCGGTGCTGGTGCCCGCCGCCATCGGCGTCGGCCTGCTCGTCTGGTACCTCACCACCGACACCGTGCCCCGCCAGCTTCCCCAGGTCACCCCCCACATCCTCACGTTGGTGGTGCTGGTCTTCTCCGGCTCGCGCCTGCGGATGCCCGCGGCCGACGGCAAGGTGTGGCGGAAGGGCGACCATTGACCCCGGCTGCATCGAGCCCTGCGGATCCGGCCACCCTCGCCCGCCTCCGGGCGCTGGCCACCGAGGCGGCCGCCCACGCCTACGCGCCCTACAGCCGGCTGCGGGTGGGGGCGGCGGCACTGGTCGACGACGGGCGGATCGTCACCGGTTGCAACGTCGAGAACGCCTCCTACGGCCTCACCCTCTGCGCCGAGTGCGGTCTCGTGTCGGCGCTGGCCCGCAGCGGGGGCGGCCGGCTGGTGGCGTTCGCGTGCACCGACGGCGACGGCGCCACGCTGATGCCGTGCGGCCGGTGCCGCCAGCTGCTGTACGAGTTCGGCGGCCGGGACCTCGTGATCGACCACGACCCCGCCCCTCTCCGCCTGGCAGACCTGCTGCCCCTGGCGTTCGGGCCCGAGGACCTCCCGGGAGCGCCGTCGTGAGCACCGTCAGCCCGATCTCCGGGAACATGGTCGACGTCATCCGGGCCAAGCGCGACGGCCGAGCCCTGACCCCCGAGGAGATCGCGTTCTTCATCCGCGGGTACACCGCCGGAGCCATCCCCGACGAGCAGGCCTCCGCCCTGCTGATGGCGGTGGTGTTCCAGGGCATGGCTCCCGACGAGCTGGCCGTCTGGACCGCCGAGATGCTCGCGTCGGGCGAACGCCTCGACCTCTCGGGCGTGGGCCGGCCGACCGTCGACAAGCACTCCACCGGTGGTGTGGGCGACAAGGTGTCGCTGGTGCTGTGCCCGCTGGTCGCCGCGTGCGGGGCCGCGGTGCCCCAGCTGTCGGGCCGGGGCCTCGGCCACACCGGTGGCACCCTCGACAAGATGGAGGCGATCCCCGGCTGGCGGGCGAACCTCTCCAACGACGAGTTCATCGCCCAGCTCCGCACCATCGGCTGCGCCATCGCCGCGGCCGGCGCCGGCCTCGCCCCGGCCGACCGCAAGCTCTACGCCCTCCGTGACGTCACCGGGACCGTCGAGTCCATCCCGTTGATCGCCAGCTCGATCATGTCGAAGAAGATCGCCGAGGGCACCTCCGCCCTGGTGCTCGACGTGAAGTTCGGCGCCGGGGCCTTCATGGTCGAGTTCGACCGGGCGCTCGAGCTCGCCGAGACGATGGTCGGCATCGGTGAGCGCAACGGGGTGCAGACCCGCGCCCTGCTCACCGACATGGAGACGCCGCTCGGCGCAGCCTGCGGCAACGGGCTCGAGGTGCTCGAGTCGGTGGAGGTGCTCGCCGGAGGCGGGCCGGCCGACATCGTCGAGATCACCCTCGCGCTTGCCCGCGAGATGCTCGACGCCGTCGGCATCGACGCCGACCCCGCCGACGCGCTGCGCGACGGCCGCGCCATGGACGCCTGGCGGTCGATGGTGCGCGCCCAGGGCGGCGACCCCGACGCCGCGCTCCCCCGCGCTGCCGTCGTGCACGAGGTCCGGGCCGAACGGGCGGGCTTCCTGCAGCGGCTCGACGCCCGGGCGGTGGGTGACGCCGTGTGGCGCCTCGGGGCCGGCCGCGCCCGGAAGGAGGACCCGGTCAGCCCGAGCGCAGGGGCGATGGTCCGGGTGAAGCCGGGCGAGGCGGTCACCGCGGGCCAGGTCCTGCTGGAGCTCCACGCCGACGACGAGGCGCGCCTGCCCGGAGCGCTGGAGGTGCTCGCTCCCGGCATCCTGATCGGTGACGACGCGCCGGCCGCACGGCCGCTCGTCGCCCGCCGCATCACCGGCTGAGGCCCCGGACGAGGAGGTCCCCCGTGCTCACCGACGAGCAGCTCGAGCGATACCACCGGGACGGCTTCGTGGTCCTGCCCGGGTTCACCACGCCGGAGGCCTGCGACGAGCTGCGGGCCCGCACCCTGGCGCTCATCGCCGGCTTCGATCCCGTGGCCGAGGGCGTCGCCACCGTGTTCTCCACCACCGAGCGCAGCCACGCCCAGGACGAGTACTTCCTCACCTCGGGCGACAAGATCCGGTTCTTCTTCGAGGACGGCGCCTTCGACACCGCGGGCCACCTCACCCGGCCGATCGACCTGGCGCTCAACAAGCTCGGCCACGCCATGCACGACCTCGACCCGGTGTTCGACCGCTTCTCCCGCCAGCCGGGGCTCGGCGACATCGCCCGCCAGGTCGGCATCGAGGACCCGCGCATCCTGCAGTCGATGTACATCTTCAAGCCACCCTCGATCGGCGGTGAGGTGGTGTGGCACGTCGACCACACGTTCCTCTGGACCGAGCCCAAGAGCGTGGTCGGCTTCTGGTTCGCCATCGAGGACGCCACCGTCGACAACGGCTGCATGTGGGCCGTCCCCGGCGCCCACCGGCAGGCACCCAAGAGCCGCTTCCGCCGGGAGGGCACCGGCACGGTCACCGAGGTCTGGGACCCGACCCCGTGGGACGACACCGGCAAGGTGCCCCTCGAGGCCGAGCAGGGCACCCTCGTGGTCTTCGACGGCCTCCTCCCCCACTGGAGCGCCCCGAACCGCTCGCCGGTCAGCCGCCACGCCTACACGCTGCACGTCATCGACGGCGCCGCCCACTACCCGGCCGACAACTGGCTCCAGCGCTCGCCGTCGTTGCCCCTGCGGGGCTTCGAGCCCGTGGCCTAGCGTGCCGCGCATGCGCGCAGGGATCATCACGGGTCCGTCCTCCCTCGAATGGCGGGAGGTGGCCGACCCCGAGCCGGCGCCGGGCGGCGTGGTGGTCGACGTCGCCTACTGCGGCATCTGCGGCACCGACGTCCACGCGTGGGCCCACGGCGGCCCCTACCCCGCCACGCTCTGTGGGCACGAGTGGACCGGCACCGTGTCGGCCGTCGGCGCCGGGGTGTCGGGCGTGGCCGAGGGCGACCGGGTCGTGGTGGCGATCCTCCCGCCCTGCGGGGCCTGCGCCGAGTGCCGGGCCGGGCTCACCGACTGGTGCATGACGTCGCTCGCCTCGCTCACCCACGACCCGCTCGGCTCGCCCCACGGCGCCTACGCCCCCCGCATCGCCGCCGGCGCCGCCCGGGTGGTGCGGGCGCACGCCGGGTTGTCGGACGAGGCCGCGGCGCTCGTGGAGCCGGCCACCGTCGCCTACCACGGCACGGCCCGGGCGGGCATCCGCCTCGGCGACACCGTGGTGGTGCAGGGCGCCGGGCCGATCGGCGCCTTTGCGCTCCAGTGGGCGCGGGTGCTCGGCGCGGGCGAGGTGGTCGTGGTGGAACCGGGCGAGAGCCGGAGGGCGCTCGCCGCGTCGCTCGGCGCCGACCTCGTCCTTGCACCCGGCGAGGAGGCCGACGCCCTGGTGCGGGAGCGCACCGGCGGCCGCGGTGCCGACGTGGTGCTCGAGTGCGCCGGCGTCCCCAACACGATCCAGCGGGCCATCGACCTCGCCCGGCGCGGCGGCCAGGTCATGCTGATCGGCCTGTCGGACCGGCCCGCCACCGTGATCCCGGGCCTGTGGCTGATGAAGGAGGTCACGGTCCGGGCGTCGATCGCCTACCTGCGCACCGAGTTCGAGCCGTGCATGGCGATGCTCGCCGACGGGCGGGTCCGGGCCGAGCCGCTGCACACGTCCACCGTGGGCCTCGACGGGCTCGCCGGCGCCCTCGACCTGCTCGCCGCCGGAGCGCCCGGCGAGACGAAGGTCCTGGTCGATCCCCGGCGCCCCTGAACCGGGGTTAGCCTGGAGCATGGCGAACCGACCCACTCCAGCGCTCATCCGCCAGGCCCCGAAGGTGCTGCTGCACGACCACCTCGACGGGGGCCTGCGCATCCCCACCATCATCGAGCTGGCCACCGAGACCGGGTACACCAACCTCCCCACCACCGACCCGGACGACCTCCGCACCTGGTTCCACCGCGGGGCCTCCCGCTCGAACCTCGAGCTGTACCTCGAGACCTTCGCCCACACCGTGGGCGTGATGCAGACCCCCGAGGCCCTCGAACGGGTGGCCTACGAGGCAGCCCAGGACCTCGCCGCCGACGGCGTCGTCTACGCCGAGGTCCGCTTCGCCCCCGAGCTCCACACCGAGCGGGGCCTCACCCTCGACGAGGTCGTCGCCGCCGTGCTCGCCGGCTTCCGCTCCGGGGTGCGGGGCACGGACCTCACCGTCGGCGTGATCTGCTCCGCGATGCGCACCGCCGCCCGCTCGCTCGACATCGCCGAGGTCGCCGTCCGCCACCGCGACGAGGGTGTGGTGGGCTTCGACATCGCGGGCGCCGAAGCCGGCTACCCGCCGAGCCGCCACCTCGACGCCTTCCAGTACGTCCAGCGGGCGAACTTCCACACCACGATCCACGCCGGCGAGGCGTTCGGGACACCCTCCATCTGGGAGGCGGTGCAGTTCTGCGGCGCCGAACGGCTCGGCCACGGTGTGCGGCTCATGGACGACATCAAGACCCTCCCGGACGGCTCGGCCGAGATGAGCCGGCTCGCCAACTTCGTCCGCGACCGCCGCATCCCGCTCGAGGTGTGCCCCACCTCGAACATCAACACCGGCATCGCCCGCACGATGGCCGAGCACCCGATCGACATCCTGAAGCGCCTGCGGTTCCGGGTCACCCTCAACACCGACAACCGGCTCATGTCGGACTGCTCGATGAGCTCCGAGATGGAGGCCCTCGTCGAGACGTTCGACTACGACTGGGACGACCTCCAGTGGCTCACCATCAACGCCATGAAGTCGGCGTTCTGGCCCTTCGAGGACCGGCTCCGCCTCATCAACGGCGTCATCAAGCCCGGCTACGCCGCCCTCATGTGGGCGGGCGACTGACGCCCTTCGTCCCGCCCGTCTGCTAGCAACGCGGGCGTGCAGCACGCCGTCACGTCCCACACGCTCTCGGAGGCCGACAGCCGGGCGCTCGTCGCCGCGGCCGGCGTCCGGGTGAGCCCGTACGCGCTGGTCCGCTCCGTTGCGGACGCCGACGCCGCCCTCGCCGGGCTCGACGGCCCGTGGGTGGCGAAGCTGTGCGGCGACACCATCGCCCACAAGACCGAGCGGGGCCTGGTGCGCCTCGGGCTCACCTCGCCGGAGGCGGTCCGGGCGGCCGTGGCCGAGCTCCTCGCCGCCGCCCGCCCCGAGGACGGTGACGTCAGCGTCCTCGTCTCCACCATGGTGGCGGGACGACGCGAGCTCATCGCCGGCGTGCTCGCCGACCCCCAGTTCGGGCCGGTGGTGATGCTCGGGCTCGGCGGCGTGCTGGCCGAGGCGATCCGCGACGTCGTGTTCCGCCTCGCCCCGATCGCCCCCGTCGACGCCGAGGAGATGATCGACCAGCTGGCGTCGCAGCGGATCCTCGGCGAGTTCCGCGGCGAGCCCGCGGTCGACCGGGCGGCCCTCGTCGAGGCCCTCGTCGCGCTGGGCCGCCTGGCCGCCGACGACCCGTCGATCGTCTCGATCGACTGCAACCCGCTGATCGTGGTGGACGGCGTGCCCGTGGCCGTCGACGCCCTCGTCGAGAAGGCGGGTACCCGATGAGCCTCGACCTCGCTCCCCTGTTCGAACCCCGGGGCGTCATCGTCGCCGGCGTCTCCAGCCACCCCGGCAAGTTCGGGTTCGTGGCCCTGCACAACATCCTCGCCTCCGGCTACCGGGGGAAGGTGTTCGCCGTCAGCCGGGAGCCGGGCGAGGTGCTCGGGGTGCCGGTGCTCGCGTCGGTGGACGACGTCCCCGACGGCGAGGCCGACCTGGTCTTCATCTGCACGCCACCCTCGGCGAACGAGGCGCTGCTGCGGGCCTGCGCGGCCAGGGGGGTCCGCGCCGCGTTCTGCGCCGCGGGCGGCTACCGGGAGGCCGGGCCCGAGGGGCGCGAGGCCGAGGACCGGCTCGTGGCCGTGGCCGCCGAGGTCGGGATCGTGCTCGCCGGCCCCAACGGGCAGGGTGTGGTGTCGCCGCCGGCGTCGCTGTGCGCCCAGATCGTCGCCCCCTACCCGCCGCTCGGCCGGATCGGCGTGGCGTCGCAGTCGGGCAACTTCGTCTCCGCGTTCCTGAACCTCGCGTCGGTCACGGGGGTCGGCGTGAGCCGGGCCATCTCCGCCGGGAACGCCGCCGCCACCGGCGTCGTCGACTACCTCGAGTGGTACGCCGATGATCCCGCCACCGCCGTGTCGCTCTGCTACCTCGAGGGCATCGAGGACGGGCGTGGGCTCTACGAGCGCATCCGGGTCGTGGCCGAGAAGAAGCCGGTGGTGGTGCTGAAGGGCGGGTCGACGAGCGGCGGCCAGCGGGCCGCGGCCTCGCACACCGGAGCGCTCGCGTCCGACGACGCCGTGTTCGACGGCATGTGCCGCCAGGCCGGGCTGGTCCGGGCCCACACCGTGGAGGAGGCGTTCGAGGCGGCGGCCACGTTCGCGTCGCAGCCGCGCCCCGCACCCACCGGCCGGGTGGCCGTGCTGACCACCGCCGGCGGCTGGGGGGTGGTCACCGCCGACGCCATCACCGCGTCGGCGAACCTCGAGCTGCTCACGCTCCCGGACGACCTGCTGGCGGCGATCGACGAGCACCTGCCGCCGCGCTGGAGCCGCAACAACCCGATCGACCTCGCCGGCGGCGAGACCCGGGACACGATCCCCACGCTCATCGACCTCGTCACGGCCCACCCGTCGGTCGACGCGGTGATCCTGCTCGGCATGGGCATCCAGGCGAACCAGGCCGCCCTCGCCCGCAGCGGTCCGTTCCACCCCGACCACGGGCTCGAGCGCATCGTCGACTTCCACGAGCGCCAGGACCGTCGCTACGCCGAGGCCGCCGTCGCCGCGTCGGAGCAGCACGGCAAGCCGGTCCTGCTCGCCACCGAGCTCGCCGTCGCCCGACCCGACAACGCTGCGGTGGCTGCGACCCGTGAGGCCGGTCGGCTCGCCTACTGGTCGGCGAACCGGGCCGTCGCCGCTCTCGACCGCATGGTCGGCCACGAACGCTGGCGCGCCCGCCGCGGCCTCGCCTGAGGGGTCACCGACCCCGATTCGGCGTCGGATCCGGACCGGGGCGGTGCAGATCCAACGCCAGAACGAGGGGGGTGGGGTGGGGTCAGAGGCCCATGGGGTGCCAGACGGTCTTGATCTCGCAGAAGTCGGCGATGGCGTAGGGCGACTGCGACGACGGATCGAACCACGCTGCGGCGGGACCCTCGGCGCGGCGCACCCGGGTGACGTGGTCGGCGGCGGCACGCTCGGCCTCGGTGCGGACGGCCGGGTCGTCGACGCCGGTGAGGTCGAGCACGTCGACCTCACGGTGGGCGGCGAGCGGCACGGCCAGCTCGGCCCGGCGACCGGTGAGGAGGTTGACGACCCCGCCCGGCAGGTCGCTGGTGGCCAGCACCTCGGCGAGGGTCATGGACACGAGCGGCCACCGCTCGCTCGCCACGACCACGACCGTGTTCCCGGCCACGATCGCGGGCGCCACCCGGGACACCAGGGCAAGCAGTGGCGCGTCGTCCGGGCACACGACGGCGGCCACGCCCGAGGGCTCCGGCACCGAGAACGTGAAGAACGGCCCGGCCACCGGGTTGTGCGTGCCGAGGACCTGGCCGAACTTGTCGGCCCACCCGGCGTACCAGACCCAGCGGTCGACGGCCGCGGCCACCTCGGCGGCGGGGTCCGGGGACCCGCCCACCGCGAGCTCCTCACGGAACTGGGCGGCGCGGCCCTCGAGCATCTCGGCGACCCGGTACAGGATCTGCGCCCGGTTGTAGGCGGTGCGACCCACCCACCCCTCCTGCGCCTTGCGGGCCGCGGCGACCGCGTCACGGGCGTCCTTGCGGGAGGCGAGGCAGGCGTGGGCGAGGAAGCGCCCGTCGGCGGACTCGACCGGGTACGTGCGCCCGGACTCCGAGCGGGGGAACGCCCCGCCGATGAACAGCTTGTACGTCTTGCGGACCTCGAGCCGGTCGGTCACCACGCCCCCTCCAGGTGCAGGTACGGCTCCAGGCCGTGCAGGCCGCCCTCGCGGCCGAACCCCGACTCCTTGTAGCCGCCGAAGGGGCTGACCGGGTCGAAGCGGTTGAACGTGTTGGCCCAGACGACGCCGGCCTTCATGCGGTCGGCCATCCAGAGGATGCGCGAGCCCTTCTCCGTCCAGATGCCGGCGGAGAGGCCGTAGCTCGTGTTGTTCGCCTTCGTGACCGCCTCCTCGGCGGTGCGGAAGGTGAGCACCGACAGCACCGGGCCGAAGATCTCCTCCCGTGCCACCCGATGGCTCTGGGCCACGTCGGTGAACACCGTCGGCGGGAAGAACAGGCCCCGCTCGGGCAGCGGGCAGGCGGACTGGTGCATCGTGGCGCCCTCGGCGACGCCGGCGGCGACGAGCTCGTGGATCTTCTCGAGCTGGGGCCGGCTGTTGATGGCGCCGACGTCGGTGTTCTTGTCGAGCGGGTCGCCGACGCGCAGGGTCTGGATGCGCCGCAGGAGCTTGGCGACCACGAGCTCCGCCACGGACTCCTGCACGAGGAGGCGGCTGCCGGCGCAGCAGACGTGACCCTGGTTGAAGTAGATGCCGTTGACGATCCCCTCGACCGCCTGGTCGATGGCGGCGTCCTCGAAGACGATGTTGGCCGCCTTGCCGCCGAGCTCGAGCGTGAGGCGCCGGCCGGTCCCGGCGAGCGTCCGCTGGATCTGCTTGCCGACGTCGGTGGAGCCGGTGAACGCCACCTTGTCGACGCCGGGGTGGGCGACCAGCGCCGCGCCGGTCTCCCCCGCCCCGGTGACGATGTTGACGACGCCCGGCGGCAGCCCGGCCTCCTCGAACACCTCGGCGAGGAGCAGGGCGGTGAGCGGGGTGGTCTCGGCCGGCTTCAGCACCACGGTGTTGCCGGTGGCGAGCGCCGGGGCGAGCTTCCACGCCGCCATCAGCAGCGGGAAGTTCCAGGGGATGACCTGGCCCACGACCCCGAGCGGACGCGGGCGCCGGCCCGGGAACGCGTACTCGAGCTTGTCGGCCCAACCCGCGTGGTGGAACAGGTGGGCCGCTGCGAGGGGCAGGTCGACGTCGCGGCTCTCCTTGATGGGCTTGCCGCCGTCGAGCGTCTCGAGCACGGCGAACTCGCGGCTGCGCTCCTGCAGGATGCGGGCGATCCGGTAGAGGTACTTGGCCCGCTCGGACGGAGCGAGGGGCGCCCAGCGATCGTGGAACGCGGCGCGGGCGGCGGCGACCGCGGCGTCGACGTCCGCTGCGCCGGCCACCGCGAACTCGGCGAGCGGCTCCTCGGTGGCCGGGTTCACCGTGGTCATCCGGCCACCGTCGGCCGGCGCGACCCAGCGGCCGTCGATCCAGAGGTCGTAACGGTCCCGGAGATGCACGATGTCGGTGCTCTCCGGCGCCGGGGCGTACTCGATGCCGGTGACGGCGAGGTCGGGCGAGGCGGGGACGGGGACGGGTCGGGTCACGGGGCCGTCTCCTAGTCGATCGTGAAGTCGTCGAGGCGCTGGTACGCGCCGGTGGCCAGCTTGCGCCGCTGCATGAGGACGTCGTTGAGCAGGCTCGAGGCGCCGAGCCGGAACAGGTCCGGCGTGAGCCAGCGGGCGCCGAGGGTCTCGTAGACGACCACCAGGTACTGCCACGACTGCTTCGCGGTGCGGATGCCACCCGCCACCTTGAGCCCGACGATCCGGCCGGTCTGGTCCTCGAAGTCCCGGATCGCCTCGGCCATGCAGAGGGCCGTGGGCAGCGTGGCGTTCACGCCGACCTTGCCGGTGGAGGTCTTGACGAAGTCGGCGCCGGCGGCCATGGCGAGCATCGAGGCCCGGCGGACGGCGTCGTAACCGCCGAGCTCACCGGTCTCGAGGATCACCTTCAGGTGGGCGGTGCCGCACGCCGCCTTGGATGCGACGATCTCGTCGAAGGCACGTCCGAACTCGCCGGACAGGAACGCCGAGCGGTTCAGCACGATGTCGATCTCGGTGGCGCCCTGCTCCACCGCCCAGGCGATGTCACGGACGCGCACGTCGAGCGAGCTCAACCCGGCGGGGAAGGCGCCGGCGACGCTGGCGATCCCGACACCCGAGTCGCCGAGGGCCTCCACCGCGGTGGCGACGAGCTCGGGGTAGACGCACACCGCGGCCACCGGCGGCGCCGTGGGATCGGACGGATCGGGGCGCATCGCCTTGGCGCACATGGCCCGCACCTTGCCGGGCGTGTCGGCGCCCTCGAGCGTGGTCAGGTCCATGCAGCGGATCGCCAGATCGAGCAGGGCCGCCTTCGTCTGCCTCTTCACCGAGCGACCGGCGAGAGCGGCGGCCCGCTCCTCGAGCGCCACAGCGTCGACCGGTGTGATGCGGATCGGGTCGAGCTGTTCCGCCAGGCGGGCCACGACGCCCGAGGTCGAGGAGGACATGGGTTCACGGTAGCCGGGCCGAGGGTGGAGAATGGTCGGATGCGCACCGTCGTCGTCGACCACCCCCTTGTCCAGGAACGTCTCTCCCGCCTCCGGCGCGAGGACACCAAGCGGGCGGAGTTCCGCCGCAACCTGGAGGAGCTCACCACCTTCCTCGTCTACGAGGCGATGCGCGACTACCCGGTCACGACCATCGACATCGACACGCCGATGGCCCCGTCCCGTGGGGTGCAGGTCACCGATCCGCCGGTCGTGGTGCCCGTCATGCGGGCGGGGCTCGGCATGCTGCACGCCACCCTCGACGTCATCCCCAACGCGCGGGTCGGCTTCGTGGGTCTGCGCCGGGACGAGGAGACCTTCCTCCCCCACGCCTACGTCAACACCATCCCCTCCGACCTCGGCGGCAAGCGCGTCCTGGTGCTCGACCCGATGCTCGCCACGGGCGGCTCGCTCGTGCACACGTTGCAGCTGCTGGCCGAGTCCAACCCCGGCCCGCTCACGGCGATCTGCGTGCTGTGCGCGCCCGAGGGGGTGGCCGCGCTCGAGGCGAGTGGGCTCGAGATCGACCTCTGGACCGCGTCGATCGACTCGCACCTCAACGAGCACGCCTTCATCGTCCCCGGTCTCGGCGACGCCGGGGACCGCCAGTTCGGGCTGGCGTGAACCCCTGACACCCCAGGGGGTGTGAAGCGCCTGCTCCTCGACTGCGTCAGGGGCGACCTGCGTGCGGCACCGCCACCTCGGCGACCTCGATGCGCCCCTCGCGGGCGGCGGACGCCGCGGCGTGGTGCGAGGTCGGCGCCGTCATGCAGCAGAGGTGGCGGCCCTCGGGTCCGCCGAGCATGATCGCGTAGCAGTTGCGGCTCGTCGCGACGCGTGCGAGCACCTCGCCGCCCTCGGCCACCCGCACGGCCTCGGGCGCCAGGGCGTTCGCCACCCAGACCGCCCCCTCGGCGTCGAGGCAGATGCCGTCGGGCACGACGAACGGCTCGACCAGGTTCGCCCACACCCGCTCGCCGGACAGGCTGCCGTCGGGACCGACGTCGAAGGCGGTGAGCCGGAGCCCGAGGGTCTCGGCCATGATCATCGTGCGTCCGTCGGGGGTGAGCACGGTGCCGTTCGGGAAGCGCCGGCCCCGCACCGCGACCGACACGGTCCCGTCGGGATCGATGCGGGCGACATCCGCCGTGCGCGGATCGACGAGCGCAGCCTCCGGCCCTCCCTCGGTGAGGACGGCGTCGAGGTCGAACCCGAAGTTGCCGACGTAGGCCCGTCCCGCTGCGTCGACGACCATGTCGTTGCAGTGGAACGTGGCGATGGCCGACAGGTCGGCGTGGGTCACCAGCGCCCCGTCGTGCTCCCGCCGCAGCAGCCTGCGATCCGTCATCGACACCACGAGGAGACGACCGTCGGGCAGCCAGCCGAGGCCCGACGGTTGCCCGGGGACCTCCAGCTCGGTGGTGGCACGCCCGTCGAGATCGACGGTCCGGACCACCCGGTCGTAGAAGTCCGAGAACCAGAGCCGTCCCTCGTGCCAGCGTGGCCCTTCGCCGAAGAAGAGCCCGTCGAGCAGGACCGCGGCGCGAGCGATGTCGGTCATGCCCGGATCGTAGACGTCGGGCGGGTCAGGCCCCGAGGAGCGCCGGGACCGCGGCCTGCAACGCGGCGAGCCGTGCGTCGAGCTCGGCGTCGTCCGCCGGGTCGCCGACCAGCTCGACGTACACCTTGACCTTGGGCTCGGTCCCGCTCGGGCGCACGAGCACCCGGCCACCGCCGGCGAGATCGAACCGGAGCGCGTCGGTGGGCGGCAGGGTGCCGCCGGGCAGGTAGTCGTGCACCCGGGCCACGGCCGCGTCGCCGATCCGGTCGGGTGGCTCGGCCCGGAGCCCGGCGAGGACGGCGGCCATGCGATCGCCGGCGTCGGCGCCGTCGTAGCGGACCGACACCTGCGCAGTGCGGTGCCGGCCGTGCGCGGCGGCGAGCTCGTCGAGCCGGCGCAACACGTCGGGTCCGGTACCACCGACGCGGACCACGGCGTCGAGCGCCGCGATCGCCGCCGAGATGCCGTCCTTGTCGCGGACGACGTCGTTCACCGCGTACCCGAGCGCCTCCTCGTAGCCGAACACGAAGCGGGCCGACGGATCGTCGAGCGCCGGGCGCACGATCCACTTGAAGCCGGTGAGGGTCTCGACGAAACGCACGCCCGCCCCGGCCGCCATGGCCGACAGCATCGTGGAGGACACGATGGTGGTGGCCACGAGCCGGTCCGGGCCGGACGTCGTGGCCAGGCGATGGTCGGCGAGGAGCACACCGAGCTCGTCGCCGCTCAGCACGCGGAAGCCGCCGGCACCGTCGGCCACCGCCACACAGAGGCGGTCGGCGTCGGGGTCGTTGGCGAGGACGACCTCCGAACCCCGTTCGGCGGCGAGGGCGAGCACGAGGTCGAGCGCTCCCGGCTCCTCCGGGTTCGGGAACACCACCGTGGGGAAGGTGCCGTCCGGTTCGGCCTGCTCAGGGACCACGTCGGCCCGGCCGCCCCGTCGGGCCAGCGCCCCGGTGAACACGCCGAGGCCGACGCCGTGGAGCGGCGTGTAGGCGATCCGCAGCGACGACAGGTCCGGCCCCTCCGGGATGACGGCGTCGAGGTAGGCGTCGACCAGACCGGGACCGACCGGCTCCCCCTCCGCCGCCGGGAGCCCGCGGGGCGGGAGCCCGGCCGCTCGGATGCACGCCTCGATCTCACCGTCGGCCGGAGGGACGAGCTGGGCGCCGTCGGCCAGGTAGACCTTGTAGCCGTTGTCGCCCGGCGGGTTGTGGCTGGCGGTCACCATCACGCCGGCGTCGGCGCCGAGGTGACGGACGGCGAACGCGAGCAGCGGGGTGGGCAGACGCTCGGGCAGGCGCAACGCCCGGCCGCCGGCCGCCGTCACCACGGCCGCCGTGTCGGCGGCGAAGACGTCGCTGTTGCGGCGGGCGTCGCACCCGATCACCACCGTCGGGGCGGCGCCCCGCGCCTGCAACCAGGCCGTGAGCCCCGCTGCCGCCGACCGGACCACGACCCGGTTCATGGCGAGCGGTCCGGCGCCGAGCGGCCCGCGGAGCCCGGCGGTGCCGAAGGTGAGATGGCCGGCGAACCGGGCGGTGCGCTCCGGTTCCGGCATGGCGTCCAGCTCGGCGCGGGTCGCGGGATCGGGGTCCGCAGCGAGCCAGGCCGCCACCTGCGCGTCGAGGTCGGTCACCCCCATAGCCTGGCACCCCATGCTGCTCGACGAGATCCGGGAGGGCGCCGCCTGGGTCGCCGCCCAGGCCGACCAGGTCCGCATCGACCACGACCGTCTCCGCGCCTACGCCGCTGCGCTCCCGGTGGCGGAGATCGGCCGACCCGACGACGACCCCGGCCGCCACCGCCACGGCGACGACGAGACCACCGCCGCGTTCGTGCTCGCGCTCGACGCCGTCAACTTCGGGTCGGGCACCTTCCCCTGGCTCCGCAAGCGTCCGGGCATGTCGGGCTACTGGACCGTCGCCACCGGCCTCGAGGAGCACGTCGCCGCCCACGGGCTGTCGGCCGACGCCCTCGCCGCCCTCACCACGCCCGACTGCGCCCACATCTTCGGGCAGGAGCTCGACGGCGGTCCCGCCCACTGGCTGATGGACCGCTTCGCCGACGCCCTGGGCGAGCTCGGCCGGACCGTGGGCACGGACCACGACGGCTCGTTCCTCGGCTTTGTCGCGTCGGCCGGCGGCGACGCCGAGGCGCTGGTGACCCGCCTCGCAGCCCTTCCCACCTGGGCCGACACCTGGGACTACCGGGGACGATCCGTGCCGGTCTTCAAGCGGGCGCAGATCGCCGCCTACGACCTGGCCGTCGCCTTCGGCCACCAGGGACCGGGGGCGTTGGCGGGTCTGGACCGGCTCACCATGTTCGCCGACAACCTCGTCCCCCACGTCCTGCACCTCGACGGGGTGCTGCGGTTCGCGCCGGAGCTCGTCGCCAGGATCGAGGCGGTGGAGGACATCACGGCCGGTTCCGCGGCCGAGGTCGAGATCCGCTGCGTCGCCCTCCACGTCGTGGAACTGCTGGTCGGGGAGCTGCACGCCGCCGGCCACACCCACGTCACCGCCGGCGCCCTCGACGGCTGGCTCTGGAACCGCGGCGCCGGCCCCACCTACAAGGCCGTCCCCCGCCACCGCACCCGCACCACCGCCTACTGAGATCTGTGAGTCGGAACGCGTGACG
>JBEIGA010000040.1:0-18688 GCA_040382135.1 Acidimicrobiales bacterium | reverse complement strand
GCCGGTGCACACCGGCTTGTGGACCACCACCGTGCGCTGCTGCCCGATCCGGTAGGCACGGTCGGTGGCCTGGTCCTCGACCGCCGGGTTCCACCAACGGTCGAGGTGGATGACGTGGGAGGCCGCGGTGAGGTTGAGGCCGGTGCCACCGGCCTTGAGCGAGACGAGCAGGATCCGCGGCCCGTCCGGCGACTGGAACGCTGCGACCTGCTCGTCGCGCAGCGAGCGTCGAACCCCGCCGTGCAGCCAGAGCACCTCCTCGCCGTACCGCTGGGCCAGGTGGGGTTGCAGCATCGTCCCCCACTCGGCGAACTGGGTGAAGCACAGCACCTTGTCCGGCAACCTGTCCGGAAGGCCCTCGGACGGACGGGCGTCGAGGATCTCGTCGAGGAGTTGCTCGATGCGGGTGAGCTTCCCGCTGCGGCCGCCGAGGGGCGAACCGTCCGAGAGGAAGTGGGCCGGGTGGTTGCACACCTGCTTCAGGCGCAGCAGCCCGGCGAGGACGGCGCCGTGACGGGCGATGCCCTCCTCGTCGTCCGCGGCGGTGAGCAGATCGTCCACGACCGCCTGGTAGAGGGTCGCCTGCTCCCGGGTCAGCACGCACCGCTCGGTGACCTCGATCTTGTCGGGCAGGTCGGCGATGACCGTGCGGTCGGTCTTCAGCCGGCGGAGCACGAACGGGGCGGTGACCCGCCGCAGCCGGGCGGCAGCCTCGTCGTCACCGTCCTGCTCGATCGGCTGGGCGAAGTGCTCCCGGAACGACCGGGCGCTGCCGAGCAGGCCGGGGTTGCAGAACTGCATGATCGACCACAGCTCCGACAGTCGGTTCTCCACGGGCGTGCCGGTGAGCGCCACCCGACGGGGCGCGGCGATCGCACGCGCCGCCCGGGCCTGCGACGTGCCGGGGTTCTTGATCTGCTGGGCCTCGTCGAGCACGACCCGCGCCCACGTCACCTCCCGCAGGTGGGGCAGATCACGGGCCAGGAGCGAGTAGGCGGTCAGGACCACGTCGTGGGGCGGGGGCCGCACGACGGACGGCACGGCCCGCCCCCGGGCGCCCGAGCCGTGGCGGCCGGCACCGGGGGGGAGAAGCTCGCGGCGCCCCGGCGCGAACCGCGCGAGCTCGCGCTCCCAGTTGCCGAGCACCGACACGGGACAGACCACGAGGGTCGGACCGGGCACGGGATCGGCCAGGAGGGAGGCGATCAGCTGGGCGGTCTTGCCGAGACCCATGGCGTCGGCCAGGCATGCACCGAGCCCGAGCCGGCCGAGGAACGCGAGCCAGCCCACCCCCCGCTCCTGGTACGGGCGCAGCGTTCCCTCGAAACCGGCAGGCGAGGCGACCGCGGCGACCTCGCCGTGTGCGGCATCGTCGAGCAGGCGGCCGAGCCAGCCGGTCGCGGTCACCCCGTCGACCTCGACCCCCTCGGGCAGGCCGACCGCAGCGCCGTCGGCGAGGCCCATGCCGGCGCGGAGGAGGTCCCCCGCCGTCGCCGTGCCCCGGGTGCCGGCGCGGGCGAGGAGGGCGTCGAGCTCGCCTGGCCGGACCTCGACCCACTCGCCCCGCACCCGCACCAGGGACTGCTTCGCCGCCGCTGCCGCCTCGAGCGCGGCGATGTCCCGGGCGGTGAGCGCCCGATCGCCGAGGACCGCCTGCCACTCGACGTCGACGAGGGCGTCGAGCCCGATCCCGGCGACGCCGCCGACCGACCCGGAACGCGCCGAGCGGGCCTTGCCACGGAGCGCAGGACGCCGTCTCCGACCCCACCACGCAGGAAGGAGCACACCGATCCCGGCGTCGGTCAGCGCCTCGGCCCGGTCACGGGCCAGCGTGAGCACGGCGGCTGCGTCGACGGCCACCGCAGCCGGCCGCGACTCGTCGAGCGCACCGGCGAGCTCCGGGGCGAGACGGACCGCCCGGGCCAGCTGGGCGAGGAAGGTGGTGACCGCATCGGGACCGAAGGGCGCGACCCCGGCCCAGACGTCGAGGGCGGGCACGAGGAGCGACGGCTCGTCGAGGTCCTGGAGCAGCAACTCCACCGTCCAGGGGTGATCGGCCGGGGCCGGCGGTTCGCGGAACCGCAGACACAGACGGGCCGAGCCGAGTTGGGGCACGCCCTCGGCCGCCCAGGCCGCCACCTTCGCCGCGAGCTCCGCGACCCCCGCGGGCGGGGCGGTCTCCGGGAGCCAGGGGTCGTCGCCGAGCAGGGCCCGCACCCAGAGCAGCGCGACCCCTGGACGACCTCTCGACCGGGGCGCCTCGATCCCACCGACCGCGGCGGACCGGGCGCGGACCCGCGCATCCACGGCAGCGCTGAGCGCCGCCGCCGCCGCGACGTGTGCCTCCGCTCCTCCGTCACCGCACAGCGCGAGGAGGGCGGCGCGGTCACGCGCCGCCGGCATGGGCCACCAGACCGCACGTCCCCGACCCGTCCCGGCGTCGACCTCGAGACCGGGCACGATCCGGCCCCCGGCCACCAGGCCGACGGCGAGACGGTCGACGAGGTCCTGTGGCGGCACGACGGTGACCTTATGCCGACGCCGACGACCGGGCTACGCTCGGTTCACCAGTCGGGAGCGGGTCAGGCCTCCCCTTCGTCACCTCGACGATGGGACCCGACCATGCCCGTGAGCGAACGTGAGCGGATGGCCCTGTACCGGGCCATCCAGGAGCATCTGGGAATCGAGAGCGCGGACACCTTCATGGAGCTGCTGCCACCCACCGGCTGGGGAGATGTCGCCACCCGGAACGACCTTCGGATGACCGCCACCGAACTCCGTGGCGAGATGGCGGAGGTCCGCGGCGAGATCGCGGAGGTCCGCGGCGAGATCGCCGAAGTCCGCGGCGAGATCGCGGAGTTGCGGGGCGAGATGCGGGAACTGTTCGCCGACGCCCACCGGAGCACGGTGCTCTGGCTCGCGGTGTTCGCCCTCACCACGTGGATCGCCATGCTCACCTCGGCCTTCGTCGGCTGAGCGGGACTGCGTACGTCCGCCGGTGGACGAACCGGTCATCGGCACGCTCAACGAGGGGTCGCTCCATGCGGCGTTGAAGGCGCTCTACGCGCTGCCGGGCGACCGGTTCGAGGTGCCGCTGCACGGGTTCGTGATCGACATCGTGCGCGGGCTCGGAACGCCCGACGAGCAGCTCATCGAGATCCAGACCGGCTCGTTCGGAGCGATGGGCCGCAAGCTCGATCACCTGCTCGACGGGCGCCGGGTGCACATCGTCCACCCCGTCTCGGTCCGGACCGTGCTGGATCGTCAGGGTCGACGCCGCGTGTCGCCGGTGAGAGGAGGGCTCCACGACGTGCTCGACGAGCTGGTCTCGTTGCCGAGCATGCTCGACCACCCGGGTCTCACGCTCGACGTGGTCCTGGTCGAGACCACCGCGGTCCAGGTGCCCGATGCCTCCCGGCGCCGAGGCCGAGGGGGCTGGAGCACCGTCGACCGTCTGCTCGACGGGATCGTGGCGACCCGCACGTTCAGCGGCATGGGCGATGTGGCGGCTCTCGTGACCGGGCCGTTGCCCGAACGGTTCACCACGGCCGACCTCGCCGTGGCCGCCGGCGTGGACCGCGGGACCGCCCGAAAGCTCGCCTACTGCCTGGCCGCCGGCGCCTGCATCGACGAGGTCGGTCGCACCCGGGCCGGCAAGGTCTACCGCTGGACCTGCTGACCCGGACACCGGCGCCGTTCAGGATCCGGACGTGTCGTCGTAGCGGGACCGACGACCCTTGGACTGCGTCCGGTTGGTCGAGTGGAGCCGCTTGCTGGAGCCGTGGTCCCAGTCCTGCCGGTCGAGCCGCTCGGCGTCGGAGAGCAGTTCCCGGCGCTGCAGTTCGGCCTCCTCGATGCCGTCGAGCGCCGCTGCGGCGGTGCGCAGCGACCGAGCGGCCTCGTCGTACCGCCCCTCGTCGGCGGCGCGACGGGCATCCTCCCGGGCCTTGACCGCGGTGAGGATGCGCACCTGCTCCACCACCTCGGGGTTCGGCGCCGCGGCGTCGGGGTCGGTGCCGAACTCGATCGTCACCGGAAGGGTGACGGTGTGCATCGCTACCGGCCCGGACACCGACACCCAGCGCAGGACGAGATCGGCGACGTGGACCGGACCCGGATCCGGCTGTGGCAGCAGCTCCAGGGCGGCGACCACCCGCCGCCGCTCGTCGCCGTAGGCGTCGCCGAGGGCGATCTGCATGCCGCCGGGCACCCGGGTGACGGGGAAGTCGTTCAGCACCCCGAACGTGTCGACCACACCTTCCACGGGACGCAACTCGACCGACACGTTCTGGGCGACGACGCTCGCCAGCCCGCCGAACTCGTCGACGAACACGGCGGCGGCCTGGTCGGGTCCGGCGCACCAGTAGTCGTTGCCGGCCCCGGCGTCGGCCATCAGGGCGAGCAGTGCCTCGTCGTAGCGATCACCGAAGCCGATGCAGGAAGTGGTGACCCCCTGCTCCCTTGCCCCGGCGGCGATCTCGGCCAGCCGCTCCGGTTCGACGATGCCGTGGTTCGCATGGCCGTCGGTCAGCACGACCACCCGCGTGAGCGCGCCCTCCCGGGGGGCTGACGCCAGCAGCTCCAGGCCCTTCAGCCAACCACCCGACAGGTTCGTCGAACCCCCGGGCCGGAGGGCGAGGACCCGACCGGCAGCGAGGTCGGCATCGTGGCGCGCCAGCGGCAGGACGAGATCCACCTCGTCGTCGAAGGCGACGACGCCGAGCCGGTCGTCCGGACCGGCCAGACGGAGCAACGACGCCGTCGCCCGGGTCACCGACTCGAGGGGTGCACCTCCCATCGAACCGGACCGGTCGATGACGACGGCGACGTCCAACGGCGGGCGCGCCACCGGTGGGGCGGACGGAGCCTGGAGCTCGAGCATGACGTGGACGGTGTCACCGATGCGGACGGCGATGACGGTGCGGTCGAGGGAGATGGTTGGCTGCACGGGCACTCCTTGGGTTCCGTCCAGCTGTCACCCCCTGGTGTGACAGGGGGCGCGGCGGTCAGCCCACGGGAGTGACGGCGAACCCCGCACGCATCTCCCCGCTCAGCTCGGCCTGTCGCCCTTCGACTCGGTGCCGAGGGTCTCCACGTCAGGGATCGGAAGGACACCGGCAGCAGGGGGCGCGACTGCGGTGGCGGCCTTGATGCAGGCCGGAGGTACGCAGGTGACCGTGCCTGCCCGTCCGCGGCACTCACCTGCCGGCATCGATCCGCTCCTCGATCGACGTTCGAGCCTCGAAGCAGGAAGACGGCGACCGCGAGGCCGATCCACCAGATCCATCCGATCGCGGAGGTCTTCTGGGACCGCCACGTCGTGGTCACCTGCTGCCCCATCCGGGGCGCCATGGCGATCCGCTCGATCTCGTTGAGCACCAGCTTCGGGATCACGAACTGGGCCACTGGGATGAACCAGCCGCCGACGGTCCAGCCCGAGGTCCATCGACGCCGACCGGGTCCGAGCGCTGTCGTGGCCTTGTGCGCCTTGTTCGACCAGACCATCAGCAGGATCACCGTGGAGACCCACACGGCCAGGAACACCCACCCCATCCGCACCGACAGGTCATCGGCATCGAACCACGCCTGCAGTTCGTCCTCCAGAGCCGTCTCCGGGGCGCTCCAAGAGGCGTCGAACGCTTCGAGTGCCGCCACGTTCGTGATCATCACCAGCGCGGCGACCACCGCGCTCGCAGCGAACAGCACCTGCACGGCGGTCGACAGCTTGGCTCCGAGCACCACCGACGGCATCGACATCGTCGGCTCCGTCGACCCGACGGGGAGCGGCAGCCTCGCGTGCGGGCCCGATGCAGGAGGGGGAGGCGGCGGCGGGAGTGGGGTCCCACGGCGCCCCGGTCACCGCATCGAACGATCTCACACCTGTGAGGCGTTCGCACGGAGCGCGGCCTCACCCGACGCCATGATCGTCAGGCGTCCGCCAGTCCCGCGGGCGCGCGGCGAGCACCACGCCCCGCTCGACGCCGAGACAGCCGATGATGCGCTGCGCGGCGGCGTCGAGTTCGAACAGGGCCCGCTGGCCGAACCGCGCGCCCACCGCCACGACGGCGTCGCGGGCTGCGCCCGCCACGGCGAACCCCGACTCCGCCCACGAACCGTCCGCTGCCTCACCGAGCGCCGCCCACACCGTCCAGCCCCGGGCGCGCAGCTCCATCTCGAGCTCGGCGTTCCTCGCAGCGTTCTCGACCTCCGGAAGCGGCGTCGAGCCGGGGTTCTCCGCCGTGATCACGAACAGCGGCTCCGCCGGTAGCGGGTCCGGGCCCGGCCCGGCCAGCAGCAACCGCACGCCGTCGTGCACGACCACGCAGTGGGTGGACGCGTAGGCGCGGAGCAGCTCCGTCGGCGTGGTCCCGTCGACGTGGTGATCGGGTCCTGGCATCGTTCCTGATCCTGCCGTAGAACCCTCCGGCGGCGACCGCATCCCCGGACGGGCACCCGGGTTACGGTGCCCCGGTGCACGACGAGGACGCGGCTGACGACGAACGGCCGGCGGGACTTCCCGAAGGCTGGCTGCGGCGGGTGGGGGTGGTGGCCGTCGGGCTCGTGGCGGCGGGTGTGCTGCTCGCCGGCGTGCTCGTCGTCGTGCTCCGGCTCGTCGTGGACGAGGCGGTCGGCGCGCTCGAGCTCGCCGACCTCGACGACTACGAGGTCCGCTTCGCCTCGTGCTCGGTCGGCCGCGACGGCGCAGTCGTCACCGTCGGCGCCTTCACCAACACCGCCGACGAGGCGGGCGCCTACGAGCTGCGCATCCTCGGGGAGGCCGGCGACGACACGGTGGGACCGACCCTCGTGCCCATCCCGTCGCTGGCTCCGGGCGCCAGCATCGCCTTCGAGGAGACGATCCGGCCGTCCGGTGTCGTCCTCGCGCCCGGCGACGACGTGCGCTGCCGGGCAGTCGTCTACGACCGGTCCCCCGGCTGAGCGGGGTGCCGACCCGGGGTCACGGGGCGCCTCCCTCAGGCGGGCGCGAAGAGATGGTGCGTGACGCCGAACTCCGCGCCGCCGCGGTAGCCCCACAGCTCGGCGGAGGCGAGCAGGAACACCCGCCAGCGGTTGCGCCAGGCGTCGGCCTCGTCGGGACCGTAGGCGTCCGCGAGCACGGCGGTCACCTCGTCGGCGCGCTCGTCGAGCCGGGCGAGCCAGGCCCGCAGGGTGCGCTCGTAGTGCACGCCGGGGAACCACCAGCGCTCCACCTCGACCAGCGCGTCGGTGACGCGCGGCAGCAGGTCGTCCGACGGCATGATCCCGCCGGTGAAGAACCACCGGGCCATCCAGTCCTTCGCCTGGTCGTGCTCGAAGGACCAGGCGAGCTCCCGGTGGCTGAACACGTGGGCGAAGCAGCGGCCGTCGGGCTCGAGCCACCGGGCGATGCGGGCGAGCAGCTCCCCGTGGTTGCGGACGTGCTCGAGCATCTCCACCGACACGACCCGGTCGAAGCGACCCGGCGGCTCGAGGTCGGCGACGTCGACCGTCCGCACCTGCACGTTCCCGAGGCCACGCTCGGCGGCCTGCGCCTCGATGTGGGCCCGCTGGGTCGCCGAGTTCGACACGGCGAGGATCTCGGCGTCCGGGTAGCGCTCCGCCGTCCAGAGGGTCAGCGAACCCCAGCCGCAGCCGAGCTCGAGGATCCGCTGCCCGTCCGCGAGCCCCGCCCGGCTCGCCGTCAGCTCGAGCATGGCCTCCTCCGCAGCGGCGAGGTCGTGCACCCCCTCGGGCCACCAGGCCGCCGAGTACTTGCGGCGCGGCCCGAGGACCAGCTCGTAGAAGGCCGTCGGCACCTCGTAGTGCTGGGCGTTCGCGGCATCGGGGTGCTCGGTCACGGGGCCGACGCGCCGAGCCGTCACGAAGTCCGCCAGCCGAGCAGCTCGGGCGGCGTCGTCGCCCCGGCCCTCGAACCGCAGCTTCCGGCGTACCCGCGCCCGGATGGCTGCGGCCAGCAGCCGGTCCGGGAGCAGGCCCCGGTCGATCACCGGCTCCCACCACGCGGTCGGCCCCCTGCTCACAGGTGTCGGGCCCCCAGCCCGGCCGGCCGCCAGTCGGGCCGCACGAAGACCGCCTGCACCACCGAGACGTGGCGCTCCGTGAACGCCCCCTCGCAGTAGGCGAGGTAGAAGTCCCAGAGCCGCAGCAGGGGCTCGTCGTAGCCGGCGGCGACGAGCTCGTCGGCGCGCTTGCCGAGCCGCTCCCGCCAGCGGGCCAGCGTCTCGGCGTAGTGGTGGCCGAAGTCCTCGAGGTCGACGAGCGCGAGGTCGGTGGCCCGGGCCGTCGTGGCCAGGATCGCCTGCACCGACGGCAGGCAACCGCCGGGGAACACGAACCGCTTGATGAAGTCCTCGGTGGTCTTGGCCCGCTCGTAGCGCTGGTCCCCGATCACGATCGCCTGCAGCGCCATCCGGCCGTCCGGGCGGAGGCGGTCGGCGCACGCGCCGAAGAACCGCTCGTACTCCCGCCAGTCGACGGCCTCGATCATCTCGATGGACACCACCGCGTCGTACTCGCCGTGGACGTCCCGGTAGTCCTCGCCGAGCACGGTCACGAGGTGCTCGAGCCCCTCGGCCCGCACCCGTTCGCGGGCGTGGCGCTCCTGCTCCGAGGAGATCGTCGTGGTCGTCACCCGGCAGCCGTGCCGGGCGGCGGCATGGCAGGCGAAGCCACCCCAGCCGGTGCCGATCTCGAGCACGTGGTCGTCGGGGCCCAGCTGCAGCTTGCGGCAGACCCGGTCGACCTTCTCCCGGCTCGCCTCCTCGAGCGACGCCGCCGGGTCGGCGAAGTAGGCCGACGAGTACAGCATCGTCGGGTCGAGGAACCGCTCGAAGAAGTCGTTCCCCAGGTCGTAGTGGGCCCGGATGTTCCGCCGGTCGCGGTGGCGGTCCTCCCGGCGACGCAGGCGGCGCACCGGACCGCTGACCGGCCGGACGACCCGGTCCACACCGTTGCGCACCGGGTCCAGGCGGGGCAGCTCCCGGGCGAGCACCCGGACCAGCGCGGACAGGTCGTCGGCCTCCCACCAGCCGTCGATGTAGGCCTCACCCAGCCCGATCGAGCCGCGGGTCAGCACCTCCCGGTACACGGCCGGGGTGTGGATCCGGATCGTGGCGTGCGGGAGCGTGTCGTCGGCGGGCCCGAACCGGCGGTGGCCGTCGGGCTCCACCAGGGTGACGCGGCCCCGCCGCAGGCGGGCGAGCAGGCCGAACACCGCGGAGCGCGCCGCCCGGTCGGCGGCGGTGGGACGGGTGCGCAGGGGCCGGATCGTCACCGGACGCACGGAGGTGTCCGGTACCGGCGGGATGGACGTCATCGCACGACCTCCTCGGTGCGACGTCTCGGATGGGGCCGGAAGCGGGCGCCTCGCGCGGCGAGCACCGCGGCGTGCCGGTGGATGCCCGCCGACACCCGGTGGGTGAGCAGCGGGTGGCGGACCAGCATCCGGACCAGCGCCCGGTCGGTGAGCGGGCGCCGGCGCAGCGACAGGCCTGCCGCGTGCACGACCTCCCCGGCGTCGGGACCGTCGAGGGCCACGTTCTCGATGCGGACCCGCAGGTCCTCGCCCGGCGCGGACAGCTCGAAGCGGTAGCGCTGCTCCATGGGCCAGAACGGCGACACGTGGAGCTGCTTCGATTCCTCGTGACCTCGGACCCCGTCGATGCCGGCGGGCAGCACGTAGGCGTGCCGTTCCTTCCAGGGCGTGTTGGTCACCTCCGCCACCACCCAGCGGAGGACGCCGTCGGCGTCGTGGCAGTAGGCGAGGGACAGCGGGTTGAAGCACCAGCCCCAGGTGCGGAGGTGGGCGAGCAGGCGCACGGGGCCGTCGGGTCGCTCCCCGGTGCGGTCCTCGACGAGGTCGCGCACCGCGTCGACGAGCGGGACCGCGGGGTCGCCGTGGTGGTCGGATCGCTGGAACCGCAGGGGTCGCCAGCGCCGGTCGTCGAGCAGCCGGCTCGCCGCGAGGAGGTCCGGCAGCTCGTCGAGGTCCAGGTACGGGAACCAGACCCGCGTCCGGAACGAGCGCCGGAACGGCCGGGTCCGCTCGTGCCACACCACCCCCTCGTAGAGGGCGCTCCGCGCGGGTTGCCGGTTCACCAGCGGACCCCGAGACCTTCGGCCACGGCGACCGCCGTCTCCATGGCGTCCTCGTGGAACCCGTCGGCCCAACCGGCGCCGGCGAACCAGGTCCCCCGCCGTCCCTGGATCTCCGCGAGTCGGCGCTGCGCCGCGGCGGCGCCGAGGTCGAACACGGGGTGCGCCATCTCGAACCGGCCCAGCACCGCCGACGGCTCGATCTCGTCGTGCCGGTTCAGCGTCACGCAGAGCTCCGACCGCGACTCCAGCCGCTGCAGCCGGTTCATGTGGTACGTGACCGTCGGCAGCGACCTCGGCTCGGCGGTGACGTGGTAGTTCCAGCTCGCCCAGGCCCGACGCGCCCGGGGCAGCATCCGCCGGTCGGTGTGCAGCGTCACCACGTTCGGCTGGTAGCGCAGCCCTCCCAGCAGCTCCGCCTCCTGCGGGGAGGGATCGGCGAGCAGGGCGAGGGCCTGGTCCGGGTGGCAGGCGAGCACCACCTGGTCGAACCGCTCCGGTGCCCCACCCGCCGGCTGCACCTCGATCCCGTCGTCGCTCCGGACGACCGACCGCACCGGCGTCGACACCCGCACCGGTCGTCCGAGGGTGCCGACGAGCCGGTCCACGTAGACCGAGGAGCCGCCCACGACCGTCCGCCACGTGGGGCGACCGCCCACGGCGAGCAGCCCGTGGTTGTCGAGGAACCCGAAGATCGTGCGGGCGGGGAAGCCGGCCACCCCGGACGGATCCGCGGACCAGATGGCCGACGCCAGCGGGACCACGTAGGCGTCGACGACGAGGCCGCGGAACCGGTGCCGGGCGAGGAAGTCCCCGAGGGTGAGGTCGCCGTCCTCCCCGGGGGACCGCAGGAGCCGGCGGGCGGCACGGTTGAGGCGGACGATGTCGGCGAGCATCCGCAGGAACGCCGGCCGGGCCAGGTTGCGCGGCTGGGCGAACACCGTCGACGGGGTCTGTCCGTTCCACTCGAGCCCCGAGCGCTCGTCGCTGACGGAGAACGACATGTCGCTCTCCTGGGTGGCGACGCCGAGCTCGTCGAACAGGCGGGTGAGCAGCGGGTAGTTGGGCCGGTTGTGGACGATGAACCCGCAGTCGACGTGGTGGGTCTCGTCGGGCAGGTCGACCCGGACGGTTCGCACGTGCCCACCGGGGCGGTCGTCGGCCTCGAGGACGACGACCTCGTGACGGTCGCGCAGCAGGTAGGCGGTGGCCAGCCCGGCGACGCCCGCGCCGATGACGGCGACTCTCATGGGGCGCAGCGGTCGGCGAAGGCGCGCAGCAGCGCTGCGACGCGGTGCGGTGCGACCTCGGGCGGGATCTCGAGGGTCATCGGCGTGTTCCTGGTTGTGGCGGCGACTCGGATCCTACGATCCGGGACCGCCTCCGCTCAGGGCTCGAGCGCGGTATACGTCACGACGGCGGTGAACGGCTCGCCGAGGCCCGGGCCGGTGCTGCCGAGACGGATGCGGTGGGAGTCGACACGGGTCGCGCCGGGCGCGAGGGACGAACCCACCACCGTCGGCACGGCGCCGATCGGCGCAGAGGCGGCCCAACCGTTCGTGGCCACGGTCCAGAGGAACGCCCCGGACGGTGGCGTCGTGGACGAGGACGCGACCCACGTGTCGGTGCTCCCGCTCCGGGTGGCGTCGCTGACGCCGACGGCCAGGCGGACCGGATCGGCGGAGCACGAACGGACGGTGACCGGCGCCTCGGCGCTCTCGCCCACGGGCATGTCGCCGAGCGCCACGGTCGGCGTGTCCACCAGGACGCACGGACCGTCGGAGAGCGGCGGGAGGATGCGATAGGTGACCGTCCCGGTCAGGATCGACGACTGGGCGGACCGCCAGAAGAGGTCGTAGCCGCCGCAGGGATCGGGCGGAGGGGACGGCAGGGGGTTGAGGGAGAGCGGACACCCCGTCGGACCCCCCGGCGCCGGCGCCTGGAAGCGCAGCACCAACGGCTCGCCCGCCTCGCCCGCGTCGATCGTCACGCCGGGGGCGGAGCAGACCACCGTCCAGTCGACGGGTCCGCAGGTCCATCCCGGAGGCGTGTCCGCCCCCTGGAAGTCGAGCGCAGCACCGCGCGGCGCGTACCCGTAGACCATCAGGCCGGGACCGGTGAGGGTTGCGGTGCCGGGGTTCCGGGGGGTGACGGTGACGGACACGGTCGAGCCCTCCGGCGTGTCGGTCGCGGTCGCGTCGAAGCGGAGGTACGGGCCGGTGAGCGGGATCGAGACCATCGCCCCCCGGCCGCCCAGGAGGCTCTCGTTCTGGTTCGGCACGTCGCCGGGGTTCACGGTCACGAGCAGGCAGACGGGGCCGGTCCGGTCGCCGTTCCCGATCCGCTGGCCCGCCGCGTTCGTCGGCTGGCACGGCTCCTGCGCCTCGGTCGCCGACGACGTCGCCACGAACGGCACCGTGACCGCGTCGCCGGCCGCGAGCACGTCGGCAAGCTCGCAGAGGACGGCCTGGAGGTTGTAGGGCTTGCACGTGACCCCCGCCTGCGGGCTGCCCGGCCCGAGCGTGGCGGTGAAGAGCGCCTGCACGGCGAACCGGAAGCCGGCGGGGACCTCTCCCTCACCGCCCGGGTGGGCGATCGTGACGGTCACGGCGGCCGGACCCCCGACGGCGGCGGACGACGGTCCGTCGATCGACAACCGGGGTTCGGCCGGCGGCGCCGTGACCCGGTAGCGCACGGTGTCCGCCGTCGAGTTCCCGGACTGGTCGGTGCAGCGGTAGGTGATCTCGTGGTCGCCCGTGCTCCGGGCGAGGAGGTCGGTGGGCTCGCCGTCGACCGTGATCTCGACGATCGGGAAGGGATCGACGCCGTCCTGGCAGGTGACCTCGAACCGCTCCGGCAGCTCGGCTTCGGTGACGACGCTGTCGTCCGCCGGCGCGACCCGGTCCCGCGACGGGGCCGCGTACAGGCGGACGCCGAGCGGCACCGGGGTCCAGAACCCGCTCGCGTTCTGCGACTCCACGAAGATCTGCGCCCTGCCCGGCAGGTTGAGCACGAAGGTCGCCCAGGTGTCGGGATCATCGGACCCCTCCTGGTCCGGGGTCGCGCCGTGGGTCGCCCCGCGGAACTCCAGGCTCACCGGCCCGAGCCACTCGGACCCGAGGGCGCGGCCGGGCTCCTGGGCCCGGGCGACCGGGTCCTCGACGTTGGGGGCCACGTACAGGCCCAGGGTGAAGGGACCTGTGGCGCCCTCCTGCGCCGTGACCCGCAACCAGACCGTGTGCCCGGGCTCGACCCATGCGGAGCCCGGGCCGCCGGGAGCCGGGCACAGGTCGAGGACCGGCGGCCAGGTCGCGCCGCAGTTCTGCGCGAGGAGCTCGACGGACACGCCCGGTGACGCGACGACGCCGAGCCGGCCGGCGAGGTCGGAGGACGTGTAGCGGTACCAGACCGATGCCGTGCCGAGCCCGTCGGGCTCGCCGGGTTCGAGCGTCGCCCCCCTCGTGTCGCCGACGACCTGCGCCGGCCCGAGCGGCGCGCCCCCCGGGCCGGGTCGGTACTCGGGGATGGCGAGCGTGGACAGGTCCTGCGCTGCGGCGACGGCGTCGTTCGGTGGGGCGCCGCCGTACACCTCGGCGGTGATCGGGAACGGCGGGCTCCACCCCGACAGCAGGTCCTGGATCTCGAGGACCACGGACGCCGCGCCGACTGCCGTGGTGTCCACCGCCAGCTCGACCTGGCAGGTGTCGGCGCCCGCCTCGGCGGCGAGCTGCTGACCGGTGCAGGCGTCGGCGACGATCCAGCCGGCGCCACTGAGCCAAGGTTGCGGTTGCACCCACGTGCCGGTGACGTTCACCAGCTCGATGATCACCCCGACCGGCTGCCCCTGGGGCACCGGCCCGAGGTCGAGGCCCGCAGGTGTCGCCGTCAGGCCCTCGGAGAGCTGCACCCTGACCACCGGGGCCGACGCGTCCGCCGGCTCGGGATGGAGCGACACCACGGTCGCGACCGACAACGTGAGTGCCCAGACGACGACGAGGGCCGCCCGCCGCCGCCGTGCACGGCGAGGAACCTGGAACCGGATGCGCACCGGACCATGGTGACGGGACCCCCCACCCGGCGGCATGGGTGCCAGCACCACTTCGCGGTCGCGCCGGCGGCGCGCGGCCACCGGACCGTGCCCGTCGACGACATCGCCGATGCCCCGCTCATGTACCGGCCCGAAGGTGACCGGGTCGTCATCTTCGCCTCCAAGGGCGACGAGAAGTCGGCGGGCGGCCGGGGCATCCCGGTCATCGCGCTCGACCGGCGGTAGCACGCAGCGGTCAACGGGCCGACGACTCGTGCTTGTGCAGGGCCTTGCGTGCCGACTTCGCCGTGGCCTTGTCGGGGTGGGTGGAGCCGAGGAGCTCGAGCACGTCCTCGGTCGCCCGGCCACGGACGCGCCAGGCGAGGTCGAGCATGGCGGGCAGCCCGGGATCACCGGCGGCGTGGTGGGCCACGGCGATGACCGGCACGGCGTCGTCCCACACGTGCAGCGCCGCGGACACCATCCGGACCCAGCGTTCCGGGTCACCGGCGCAGTCGAGCTCGGCGGGCACGTCCTCGTCGAACTCGGCCCGGTGGAGCAGCACGAACGGGGTGACCTCCGGTGAGTCGGGGACCGCGGCCATCGCCGAACGGGTCACGTGGCCGAAGGCGAGCAGGGTCCGCACCACGAGGCCACGCGACGGATCGTCGACCTCGGGCAGCGCGGCGCACAGCTCGCTGATCGCCGCCTCCAGCCCGCGCACCTCGATCCACGCCTCGACCTCGGCTGCGGCGTCCTCGGGGTCCTCCATGTCCCAGATCCGCCCGAGCAGCTCGGTCGCCGGCAGATCGGACAGCTGCGGGACGTACGCGTCGGCAGCCTCCTGCTCGAGCAGGGTCAGCAGGCGCCCCACCGACCAGGCGCCGATGGGTGTGAGCGACACCCGCTCGGCACCCTCGGACCACTCGCCCGTCCCGCCCTCGAGCAGGACGACACCGAGGTCGGCGAACACGGCGAACGCCTGGCGGACCATCGCGTCGACGAGGTCGAGCTCGATGTCGTTCCACGCCTCTTCCTCGGGCGTCTCCGGCTCGTCGAACCCGCGCAGCTCGGCCCACAGCAGGCCGGCGCTGTCCTCCACCCATCGGGGGGCGTCCAGGGCCAGCAGGTCGCCGAGCACGTACACCAGCGACTCGTCGACGTCGGTCGCGAGGCGCTCGTGGTCGTCCTCGGTCTCCTCGAACCAGTGCACGGCCGGGCCGTAGTCCGTGAGCAGCACCACCAGCGCGGCGAGGAACAGCTCGAGCGGACCGACCTCCTCGTCGTGCACGATCGGCACGACGCGGGCGCCGAGGATCTCGAGCTGCTCGAGCTCCAGTGCCAGCTGGAACACGAGGTCGACCCATTCCAGGTCCTCGACACCCAGCGCCTCGACCAGCGCCTCCGCGTCGTCGGCCGGGAGCACGCCCTCGTCGGTGACCGGCCGACCCCCGCCCACGAACTCGACGAGTCGGCCGACCCGCTGGAGCAGCAGCGACGCCTCGGCCGCGGCGAGCAGCTCCTCGTCCGGCAGGTCGATCACCGGTGGACGGGGCTCCGACCCGGGCACGGCCTCGCCGGGCAGGGGTCCGAGCACCTCGGCGCGCTCCGCCTCAGGCCGCTCGTTGAAGGCCTCGAGCCAGCCGTCCATGGCGTCGGGGTCCTCCGGGTCGGCGCCGTCGGCGAGCGCGGCCTGCATGAGCCGCTTGCCCATCGACCAGGCGGCGGGCTCGCGCATCCGTTCCCCGAACAGGGTGGCGAGGTCCAGTGCGTGGTCGGCCAGCTCGTCGAACCCCAGGGCGCGCAGCAGCGCTGCAGCGGCGGGCGGGACGCGGTCGACGTCCGCCTCCGCGACCACCACCTGCCCAGGGTACTCCCGGAGGAGGAGCCGCTCGAGGCTCTCGGCGGTCCAGTCGATCGGCGCCCGGCCGGTGAACTCGCCGTGGGTGTCGAGGAGCTGGCGGGCGGCCTCGGCGACGGCCGTGCCGTGGTCCGCCTCCAGCGTCCTCAGGATCGCTTCGAGCTCGGGGGCAGGCGCGGCGTCGGTCATCCCGACGTCCTATCACCCCTCCATGCTGCAGCTGACCTCGCCGTCGACGCCCACCGGCAGATCACCCTCCAACGTGATCCGCTGCATGGAGCGGTGCATGCCGGCGGGGACGTCGGTGGGGACGAGGTGGGCGGTGGCGCGGTTGTCCCAGAAGGCGATGCTGCCGGGCTCCCAACGGAAGCGGCACGTGAACTCGGGGTCGGCGATCTGCTCGTACAGCAGGGCGAGCAGGTGGGCGCCCTCCTTGCGGGAGAGCTCCACGACGTAGTCGGTGAAGTTCGGGTTCACGAACAACGCCCGTTCACCGGTCTCGGGGTGCACGCGCACCACCGGGTGCACCGAGCGGATGGGACGCGACATGAACTGGGTCCGCAGGCTGCTCGACAGCTCCCCCCGACCGATGGGCAGGGCGTTGTGGTGCACGGCGTGCAGCCGATCGCACAGGTCCCGCAGGGGCGCCGAGAGCCGCTCGTACGCGACGACGAGGTTCGTCCACTGGGTGTCGCCGCCGTAGGGCGGCACCACCACACCGCGCAGGATCGACGCCATCGGGGGGTTCGGGAGGAAGGTGACGTCGGTGTGCCAGCGGCTCTCGATGTTCGGCGCGTCCTCGTGACCGGGCTCGCCGCGCTTCCCGCCGTCGTTGTCGAGCAGCAGGATCTCCGGGAAGTCCGGGAACGCGGCCGGGAGCGTGGGGTGGGCCGGCGTGGGCCGGCCGAAGCGGCGGGCGAAGGCGAGGTGCTGGGCCTGGTCGAGGAACTGGTCACGGAAGAAGACGACCTTCCACCGCAGCAGCGCCTCCCGGATGGCGGCCACGGTGGCGTCGTCGAGCGGGGCCGTCAGGTCCACGCCGAGGATCTCGGCGCCCGTGTGGCCGCTGATCGGACGGACGTCGATCCCGAGCTCCGTGTGCATGGTCCCCCTCCGCGTCGTCGGACGGTCGGCACCGTAGCCGCAGCGGTAGGGTCCCGATCCATCGTCGACCCGGAGGGGGCTCGGATGGATCTCGGACTGGCCGGTGCGGCCGTGTGCGTGCAGGGCGGATCGAAGGGCATGGGCCGGGCCGCAGCCCGGTGCTTCGCCCGCGACGGGGCGAGGGTGGTCATCCTGGCGCGGGACCGCGGGGGCATCGACGACGCGTGCGCCGAGCTCGCGGACCTCGGGGCGGCCGAGACGTGGGGCATCAGCATCGACCTGCAGCAGCCCGCCACCATCGACGCCGCCTTCGCCGAGATCGACGCCCGCTGGGGTGAGCTCAACACCCTCGTCAACGCCGCCGGACCAGGCGCCGACATGGCGACCTTCGACCGGATCCCCGACGAGGGGTGGTTCCAGGCGTTCGAGATCGGCACCCTCAGCGCCGTCCGCTGCGCCCGTGCCGCCCTGCCGTTGCTGCGGAGGGCCGAGTGGGCCCGGATCGTCAACGTGTCGGCCCACTCGACCAAGCGCCAGACCGAGACGCTCGCCGCGTACACGGCGTCGAAGGCGGCCATGACCAGCGTGTCGAAGAACATGTCGCTCGCGCTCGGGCCCGAGGAGATCCTGGTGAACACGGTCTCCCCGGGATCGTTCGCCTCCGACGGCTTCCGCGACGGCATGCGGGCCATGCTCGCCGGGCGCGACCTCGACCCGGACGACCTCTACGACTGCATGGAGTGGATCCGCCAGGACTTCGGGCACCCTGCGCACCTGCCCCGTGCCGGCGATCCGGACGAGATCGGCCCGGTCATCGCCTTCGTCGGCTCGCGGCTGAACTCGTACATGACCGGCGCCAACATCAACGTCGACGGCGGCTCCGACTTCACCTGATCGCCCGGGAGGGACCGTGCACCGAAACCTGCGCACCGCTGCAGCCGTCCTCGCCCTGGCCCTCCTCGCCGCGGCGTGCGGCGACGACGACGACGGCGAGGCGGCGCCCACCACCACCTCCGTCCCCTCGACCACGGTTGCGGCCCCGACCACGTCGACCACCGGGGCGCCGTACGAGCTCGACCGCCTCGACACCACCCTGGTCGACCCGTCCCGCGAGACCCCGCCGAGCGGTGACGCCCCCGGTGCGCCGGAGCGGACGATCGACCTGCAGGTCACCTTCCCGGCCGACGCCGAGGGGCCGTTCCCGCTGCTCGTGTTCTCCCACGGCCTCGGCGGCAGTCCCGAGTACCTGGAGCCGGTCACGAACGCCTGGGCGGCTGCGGGCTTCGTCGTCGCGGCGCCGTTCTTCCCCCTGTCCCGCGGCGACGCGCCGGGCGGACCCGACGCCGGGGACGTCCAGAACCAGACGGGCGACGTGGCGTTCGTGATCGACGAGGTGCTCGCCCTGGCCGCCGATGCCTCGTCACCGCTGTCGGGGCTCGTCGACGGCGAGCACATCGGTACCGCCGGGCACAGCAACGGCGCGATCACGACGATCGGGGTCACCATGCACACGTGCTGCCGCGACGACCGGATCGATGCGGCGATCGCCCTTGCGGGGACCGGCAGCCCCTTCGACGGCGGGGAGTACGACTGGGCCTCCG
>JBEIGA010000039.1:0-18918 GCA_040382135.1 Acidimicrobiales bacterium | reverse complement strand
TCGGCGAGGATCGTCACCGTGGCCTCGCTGAGGCCGCCCACGTTGTACACGGGGTCCTGGCCGAACTGGTCGGTGATCGTGACGGTGAGGTCCTCGTCCTCGGTCTCGAGCACGTCGTCCTCGATGGTCGTGACGACGAGCGCGACGCTGGTCACGCCGGGCTCGAAGCGCACCGAGTCCGGGATCTCCTCGTAGTCGTCGTCGGCGGTGGCGTCGCCGTCGGTACCGATCTCCACGATGGTCGGCGAGGTGAAGGGCTGGTCGACCGTGAACGTGAACGTGGCCTGCTGACCCTCGACCACCTGGGCGACGTCGACGGTGACCTCGACCCGGGGAAGGGTGATGGGCTGGGCGAGCGGGCCCACGCCGCCGGGGCGCACGAGCCCCCGGGGCCCGGGCGGCACCGACGGGCCGATCGTGACGGCGGCGGTGTTCTGGGCGCCGATCGTGTAGCCGGCAGGGTTCTGTTGCAGGGTCACGGTGACCGTCTCGCCGGGCTCGGGGGTCGCGCCGCCGTAGCCGTTGTCGACCTGCCACCGGGCGAGGCCGGCCCGGGTGGACTCGGTGAAGAGCCGGTCGACCGGACCCACGTCGTAGCCGGCGTCGCGGAGGATCGTCTCGAGCTGGAGCACGTCGGGGCCGTCGGAGCCGACGTCGAGCTGGCGGAAGAAGGCGAAGTCGCCGTTGACCGCCACCGCAGAGCGCCCGTCGAGCGCGAAGAGGGTGTCGCCCGGGGCCACGGTGTCGCCGTCCTCCACGAACACCGCGCTGACCCGTCCGTCGACCGGCGAGTTCACCGTCTGCAGCTCGTCGCGCAGCAGCTCACCCTGCAGCGTGACGACGTCCTGGAGCGTCGAGCGCTCGACCTCCCGCTGGATGAACAGCGTGCTCGCCTGCTCGCCGCCGCCGGAGTCCACCTGCGACTGCGCGAGGAACCACACCCCGACGAGCAGCGCGACGACGACCAGCGCGCCGACGGCGCGCCGCTTGGTGATGCCCACGGGTCAGGACCCCTCTTCTGCTGCGTCTTGTGACTCGCCGGCGCAGTCCTCGAAATCGGGGCTGTCGAAGACGCTCTCGCCGCCCGGCCCGGTCATGTTGGTCGGCTGGATCATCCCGTTGCCGTCGGTGGTGGTCTCGACGTTCCAGCCCCGGCCCTCGAGGCAGTCCACGAACACCAGGACGCCCTCGTTGCGCTCCTGCACCTGCTCCGGCGTCATGTCCTCCGACGCCTCCCGCGACGCCTCCAGGGCCGCCACGATGTCGGATTGCTGGGCGCACACGGCCAACGACTCCCGGTAGGCGGGATCGTTGGTGGGTCCCTCGCCCGACGGGTCCGGCGCCCCGATGAACTCGGTCCCGCGCTCGGTCAGGCAGGCCCGGAACTCGTTGAAGGAGTCGAACAGCTTCTCGTCGGGCGAGCGGTCGTCGGCCACGGCGACGGTGTCGGCCGTCTGCTCGTCGAACGCCTCGTCGGTCACGACCTCGCCGTCCTCGGCCCCGCCGTCGGCCGGCGCAGCTACGCCCTGCGCGGCGTTGTCGATGAGCTCCCCGGCCTCCTCGGCGCTGATCACCTGGACGCCGTCCGCGGTCCGGATGATCGCCGTCGCCCCGCCCGCGTCCTCTCCGCACGCGGGGAGCGCGAGCGCCCCTGCCACCAGCACCCACGCGACGTTCCGCATGCGGCGAGTTCGAAACCCCACGGACGACCTCCCCGATGCCCCCGGCCGTTCCCACGACAGTCGAGTGAAGGTAGCACGACCGTCACGCTCCGAACCCGCGCGGGGCGGCGGCCGCCTCAAGCCCCGGGCGGCGGGGCCGATTGGATGGAGTGGTCATCGACGAGCGCCGAGCTCCGGACGTCGCGCCGGGCATCCCCCCGGACGCCCCGCTCGACGCGCTGCCGGGACCCGGGCGCCCCCGTGCTCGGATCGACCCGACCCGGCCGGCGTTCCTGCTCGGCATCGCCGTCGTGGTCTGGTGCGTGGTCCAGTTCGTGCACGTCTGGCAGCGGCACGACCGGTTCGGCACCTTCGACAACGACCTCGGCTTCCACACCCAGTACGTGTGGCAGCTCGCCCGCGGCCGCGACTTCTCGACGATCCTCGGCCTGCCCGCGTTCGGGCACAACGCAACCATCGGCTACCTGCTCCTGCTGCCCGTGTCCTGGCTGGGCTTCGGGCCGCACGGCCTGAACCTGGTGCAGACCGTGGTCGTCGGGCTCGGTGCCGTCCCGGTGTTCCTGCTCGCGCGGGACCGGCTCCGCGACGAGTGGCTCGCGCTCGTGCTCGGTGGGCTCTGGCTGCTCCACCCGGTCACGCAGGGCAACGTCTGGGAGACCTTCCACCCCGAGGCCATGGCCATGCCCGCGCTGCTGGCCGCCTACCTGTGCGCGACCCGGCGTTCCTGGCGGTGGTTCGCCCTCTGGGTCCTGCTGGCGATCGTGTGGAAGGCGGACGTCGCGCTCTTCGTCATGGTCCTGGGGCTGCTGGTGGCGAAGCGGGGGGACCGCCGGGTCGGCCTCACGACGGCGGGGGGCGCGCTCGCCTGGTTCGCGATCGTCACGATGCTGGTGATCCCGCACCAGGCGGGCGGTGGCGGCACGGTGTTCGGACCGCTGTACAGCGACCTCGGCGACACCCCGGCGGCGGTGGCCCGCACCGCCGTCACCGACCCGAGCGCCGTGGTCGGGCGGATCGCCGGGAACGAGCCGATCGGGTACGCACGGGACCTGCTCACCCCCTACGCGTTCGTGCCGCTGCTGAGCCCGTCATCGCTGCTCCTGGCCGCGCCGCAGGTGCTCGTGAACCTGCTCCCCGACCCGGCGATCCGCTTCACCCACGACCCCTTCGACAACCCCCACTACCAGGCGCTGCCGAACGTCGCCCTTGCGATCGGCCTGGTGGAGGGCGTCGCCCGCCTCCGCCGCGGCGCCCTCGGCCGGGCCCGGGCTGCGATCGGGTTCGCCGCCGCCTTCGCGCTCGCCGCCACCGCCGCCTGGGGGACCCTCCCGTTCTCGGTCCGGACCGAGCGCTACTGGCCTGCGGCCGGGGACCCGACCAAGGCCGACAGGCAGGCGGCGATCGATCTCGTGCCCGACGACGCAACCGTGACCGCCCAGTACCTGCTCGTCCCCCACCTGGCCGAGCGGGAGGGGATCTACTCCTTCCCGAACCCGTGGCGGCGGGTGTTCTACGGCGTGGAGGGCACGCCGCTCCCGGACCCGGGGGTGGTCGAGTACGTGGTGATGGACACGACCTACCTCGGCGCTGCGGACCTCGAGGTCTGGGAGTGCGTCCGCACGTCGGGCGCCTTCCGACCGGTCCTTGAGAGGGGCCCGGTGGTGGTGCTCGAGCGGATCCCCGGCGCGACCGGCGACCGGGTCTGCCAGGAGTAGGGCGGCAAGGCGGATCTCAGTCGCAGCGGCAGTCGACCGTCTCGTCGAGCACCTGCCAGCGGAACCTGACCGCGGCCGAGGTCTCGCCGCAGCCGGTGCAGCGGATCAGCCATCCCGCGCCGTCGGCGGTGATCTCGAGCGGCGCCTCGCCGGTGGACAGCCGCTTGGGCGCGGCCTTCGGCGCCGCGACCCGGGGCAACTCCACCGCCTCCACCTCGACGTACGGGGCGCCCACCACCCCACCTTCCGCCGGCGCGACGGCCGGCACCTCGACGGCGGCGAGCCGTGCCGCCTGCACCACCGCGCTCACCCGCTCCGGCTCGGGCACGACGGCCGGGCCGGGATGGGCGAGGAACGCCTCGAGGAGTTCGAGCTCGCCCGGCCCGAACACGGCGGTCGCCTCGGCGATGCGCTCGATCTCCTCGAGGAAGCCGTCGCGCTCCGACCGCATGGCGGGGTCCTCGAGGGTGTCCTTCGCGAACACGATCACGAAGCGGGCCCCGACACCGGGGCGCTTGCGCCGGAGGATGCGCCCCATCCGCTGGATCATCTGGCGACGGGTGCGGCTCGCGCCCAGCACGATGCCGAGGTTGGCGTCGGGCACGTCGATGCCCTCGTCGAGGACACGGGGTGCGGCGACGACGTCCAGGGTGCGATCGCGGAGGTCGTCGAGGATCTCGGTGCGCCGGCCGCGGGCCGTGGACCCGGTGATCAGCTCGATCGACACGTGTGGGTCGAGCCGGTTGATCGCATGGTTCGCGCCGCGCACCGTCTCGGTGAAGAGGAGCGCGCCGTGCGCCGCGGCGATGGAAGGAGCGAGGTGACCGAGCACCTCGTACTTGCCGCTGCTCCGGGCCACGATCTGCCGACGTCTGCCGAAGGCGTCGAGGTAGTCGCGGGCGGCCCGACCGTCGACGCCACCGTCACGTTCGGCGAGGTGGGCGACCGCGGCGAGGAAGTCGCCGAAGGGTTCGAGCGGCATCCCCCGGATGCTGCGCAGGTGACGGCGCGCCGCCACGAGGCGCTCCTCGGTCGCGACGTACTCGCTGCGCTCCTCCGCCGTCAGCGGCACCCCGACGAACGCCACGCGCGGACGGGCACAGACGCCGTCGGCGATCGCCTGCTCGAAGCCGTACCGATGGCAGACGCCGCCGAAGTACGGGACCAGCAGCTCGGCGACCGCGTCGTCGGAGCGCTCGAGGGTGGCGGTCAGGCCGAGCCGCTCCTCGTACTGGGGGAACATCGCCCGCCGCAGCACGCCGCCGCCCAGGCCGTGGCACTCGTCGGCGATGAGCAGCCCGCCCCGCCCGTCCGGCGGGACCGGTCGGTGGGCGGCGGCCGAGTGGCGGGTGGCCACGAGCACGTCGCAGGACTCCGGCAGGTCACGCCCGGCGTCGCCCAGCCGGCCGATGCGCCGACCGGGGAGGGCGGCGGTCAGCCGTCCGTGCCACTGCTCGAGCAGGACGCGCGACGGCACCAGCACGAGCACGAAGCGGCCGCGGTCCAGCGCGTCGACCACCGCGGCGATGGCCAGGTCGGTCTTGCCCGACCCCGTGACCGCCTCGACGACGCCACGCCGACCGCACCGAAGCCAGTCGATCAGAGCGTCGACCTGCCAGCGGTACAGCTCGCGCATCTCGGTCGGCACCGTCTCCGGGACGGGGGTTTCGGCCACGCCTGCACGGTATCGACCCCGCAGCTGACCACCCCCGGAACGCGCCGCAGGCCCGCATGTGCGACGCTCTCCCCGTGCGTCCCGACGATCCCGCGCTCGGCCCCTCCACCGTGACGGTCGCCTGCGTCAACTTCGCATCCGTCCCCCGGGACAAGGCGGCGACCCTCCACAGGATCGACGCCCGCATCGCCGAGGCGGCGGCGCTCGGGAGCGACCTCGTCGTGTTCCCGGAGCTCGCCCTGAACACCTGGGGGCAGTGCCCCGACTGCGCCGCCGAGCACCGTCCCTGCCCCTGGCACCGCAGCCAGTGCGAGCCGGCGGACGGCCCCTCCTGCCAGGCCGTCGTCGACATGGCGGCCGCCCACGGCGTCCACGTCGTCTACGGCTTCGAGGAGACCGGCGACGGCGGTAACGGGGCCATCCACAACTCGGCCAACCTCGTCGCTCCGGACGGCCTGGTCGGCACCTACCGCAAGCTGCACCTCGGCATCCCCCTGGAGACCGACCACTTCACACCCGGCGACGCGCTCCCGGTGTTCCGCACGGACCTGGGTCCGATCGGCATCCAGATCTGCTACGACTTCTACATGGGACCCGAGCTCAGCCGGGTGCTCGCCATGAAGGGCGCCCGGCTCCTGCTCAACCCCACCGGACGCTCCGCGCTCCCCCGGGCCCGGGAGCACCTCGAGCAGGTCACCAACGTGCGGGCGCACGAGAACCTCGTCGCCGCCGCCTCGGCCAACCGGGTCGGCACGAGCCACGGTCCGCCCGAGTGGGCCGGCGGCAGCGTCATCGCCGCTCCCGAGTTCCCCGGCTTCCCGGTCACCCTCGCCAAGGCCGGCGCCGAGGAGGAGGTCATCACCGCCACGATCGACTTCGCCGCCATCGGCCGCTGGTACGACCTGCTCCCCTGGCGCGAGTGGCGCGCGGGCCCGCAGGGTCCGATCACCGACCTCGTCACCCGGGAGCTCGAGGGGCTGAGGTTCGACGATCGGGCCCCGTGAGTCGTTGCGGGAGCCTTCGCGCGAACCGGAGGCGTGGCCGTTCGGGCGTCCGTCGCCTCGGCCCTCGCGGGGGCACGCTCCGGGTCCGGTCCTGCGTCACTAACGTCGGGGCATGACCTCACCGACGGGTGCGCAGGCGCTCTACCGACAGATCCTCCTGGGATCGCTGATCTACTCGGTGGTGCTCGGTCTCCTCGACGCCTACACCTCGATCGTCACCATCCGCAGCTACTCCTTCCTCCTGGCCGCGTCGGTCGTCCTCGAGCTGCTCACCGTCGGCGCGATGGCGATCAAGGACCAGATCATCGGACGGCTCCGCCACCGGACCAAAGTGCGCGCCCGGGTCCTCATGGTGTTCGGGGTCTGGTTCGTGCTGTTCTCGTCGAAGTTCGTGTTCGTCTGGGTGATCGACGCGATCTTCGGCGACGACGTCAACGTGAAGGGCCTCTTCGGCATCATGCTCGTGGTCGCCGGCGTCACCGTCCTGCAGAAGCTCGCGGAGCTCGTCGACGAGCGCCTCGGCGGACCGGCCGCCGACCGGTCAGACCCCGCCCGGTGACGCACCCGGGGGCGGGCCCTGTTCTGCGGCGGGCTGCTCGAGCCGACGGGCGAGCGAATCGAAGATGCGCATGACGTCGAACGGCAGCGGGAACACGATGGTGGAGTTCTTCTCGACGGCGATCTCGGCGAGCGTGGCCAGCGTGCGGAGCTGCACGGCCGCCGGGTGCACCTCGAGGATCTCGGCCGCCTGACCCAGCTTCTCCGCGGCCTCGAACTCCCCGCGGGCGTGGATCACCTTGGCCCGGCGCTCGCGCTCGGACTCCGCCTCGCGTGCCATGGCCCGTCGCATCTGCTCGGGGAGCTCGACGTCCTTGACCTCGACCATGGTCACCTCGATCCCCCACGGCTCCGTCGCCGCGTCGATCAGCTCGCGCAACTTCGCGGCGAGCAACTCCCGCTCCCGGAGCAGGGTGTCGAGGTCCACCTGCCGCAGGACGGTGAGCAGCGTCGCCTGCGCCACCTGCGCGGTGGCGAACGCGAAGTTCTGCACCGACATCACGGCCTTGGTGGCGTCGCGCACCACGTAGTACGTGACGCCGTTGACCTTGACGGTCACGCTGTCCTTGGTCACCAGCTCCTGGGTGGGGATCTCGAGCGCCACCGTGCGCAGGCTGACCCGTTCGATCCGGTCGATCACCGGCAGCACGAGGATCAGCCCGGGACCCTTGGCGCCCTTCAGGTGACCGAGGCGGAAGAAGACGGCCCGCTCGTACTCGGTGACGACCTTCAGCGAGCTGAGGACCAGCAGGATCAACAGGACGGCCACGACGGCCGCCACCACGAGCACCGTCACCGGTTCCACCTCCAGTGGGGCCCGTGGCCCCCGCCAAGCGCTCCGGACAGCGTCACCCACCGGGCTGCGATGGTCAAGCAGCGCCCAGCCGGCGTTCGCAGCGCCGGCACCGCACCAGCGGATCGAGTGGATCAGGAAGGGCCGCGAGCCCGCACCTGGCGGTGGATGAACGAGAACTTGTCGACGACCATGGGATCGAAACGGGATGCGACGAACGCGATCGGGTACACCGGACGCTGCCCGAGCCCCTCCTCGATCCGGTTGACGGCGCCGATGACCCGTGACCATGCGTCGAGGAGCACTGCCGCGTCGGCCTCGTCGGGGCGAACGGGCGGGCCGATCCCGTGTTCGCCGGCGGTCTCGAGCCCGTCGCGCAGATGGAGGTAGTGGGCGAACGTCTCGGCCCAGTCCTCCAGCGGGTGTGCCATGGCATAGGAGGTGACGAAGCCGGGGGAGACCGGCGCGATCGGCGCGTCGTGGTGGGCGGCGAGCGCGACCCGGTAGTCGGCTCGCTCATCGCCGAACAACCGTCGGAACTCGCCGAGGGTCGCGGCGTCCCGCAGCAGGGTGTGCCAGAAGTGGTGGCCCACCTCGTGACGAAGATGACCGATGACCGTTCGGAACGGCTCGCCGAACTGGCGTCGCACGGTCTCCCTGTAGGCGTCGTCCACCTCGCGCAGGTCGAGCGTGACGACCCCGTCCCGATGGCCCGTCACGCCGCCACCCTCGGGGATGGCCACCAGGTCGAACACGAGACGCGGCTCGCCGGACGTCGTCGGTTCGAGGGGCAGGCCGAGCGAGAGCAGCTGGTGGACGAGGCGACGCTTGGTCGCTTCGGCGGACGCCCACGCAGCGACGGCGTCCGGGACCGCGGTGTCCGGCCTGCCCCGCGTCAGGCCGCACGACGTGCACCACGACGTGTCGGTACCTGCGGCGACCATCCAGTTGCAGCCCCAGGCGTGGTTGAGGCAGCGCCACCACGCAGCCGCATCGCCGACGACCCTGTAGGTGCCGTCGGCGGCACGGACGGATCGGAGGTCGCACGCAGAGGGCAGGTAGCCCAGCCCCGTCGAGCAGGCGGAACAGCGGTCGTCCCCGAAGCGGACCTCGGCGCCGCAGGTGTCGCAGACGAACCGCCGCATACCATCTCCTCCGGGCGCTCGTCGTCGTGCGCAGGGACGACCCGAACCCTCGAGACGCTACCGGGCCGGCGACCGCGGACGCTTTCGTCCAGGCGCCCACTAGGGTGGGCCTTCACGACGTGACCGAGTCGCCTCGCTTGGGCTGGACGGCCGAACTTGAGCTGTCGCCCCGTGCAGGCCCGACGCCTCGATCCCCGTATCGAGGAGCACCATGTCAGCGAGCCACACGCTCACCCTACGATCGACCCCTGCCCGACGCCGGGTGGGCCTGCTCAGCACGTATCCACCGCGGCTGTGCGGTCTCGCAACGTTCGCCGCCGCGCTCGAACGGTCGCTGAGCGACGCGGGTGAGGCGGTCACCGTCCTCACCGTCGGCGACGGTTCGCCGGCGCCCACCGACGCCGTGGGGCCGCAGGAGCTGACGCCCGGCGACGTGCGCAGCCTCCGGGCGGCGGCCGCAGTGCTCTCGGAGTGCGACGTGGCCATCGTGCAGCACGAGTACGGCATCTACGGCGGACCCGACGGCGACGAGGTCCTGGAGCTCCTTCGCCGGATCGAGGCGCCGACGATCGTCGTCCTGCACACGGTCCCGGCAGACCCGACGCCCTCCCAACGTTCCGTGCTCGAGTCGGTCGCCTCGCTCGCCACGGTCGTCGTGGTGATGACCGAGGCAGCCGCGCACCGGCTGCTCGCCGGATACGCAGTGGACCCCGCAGCCGTCGTCACGATCCCGCACGGCGCCTGGGACCTGCCGGGCGCGAGCCTCTCGGTGGTCCCGGCGCCCGACCGTCCTCTGCGACTGCTCACCTGGGGCCTGCTCGGGCCGGGGAAGGGCGTGGAGCACGTGATCCGAGCGCTGGCCGCACTCGGCCCGGTCGACCGGCCGGTGTCCTACACGGTCGCCGGGACCACGCACCCCAACGTCCACGCACGCGACGGCGACCGGTACCGGGACTCCCTCGTCGAGTTGGCCCGGGTGACCGGCACCGCCGGCGCCGTCCGCTTCGACGACGCCTACCGCGACCTCGAGTCGCTCGGCCGGCTCGTGCGATCGACCGACGTCGTGGTGCTGCCCTACGACTCGCGGGACCAGGTCACCTCGGGCGTCCTCGTCGATGCCGTCGCCGCCGGCAAGCCGGTGATCGCCACCGCCTTCCCTCACGCCGTCGAACTGCTGTCGGCGGGAGCGGGCATCGTGGTCCCCCACGGCGATCCCGCAGCCCTCGCCGACGCGATCGCCACGCTCGCGAACCGACCGGCGACCCTCGCTGCGATGGGAGCCCAGGCGCGCACGCTCGCCCCCTCCCTCGTGTGGAGCAGCGTCGCCGAGCGGTACCGGCGCCTGTGCGACCAACTCGTCGGCGCCCGATCGACGGCCGCCGTATGAGCCGCTGCACCCCCACGGTCTTCGACCACCTGCACACCATGACCGACGACCGCGGCCTGTTCGAGCACGCCGACCACGCCCGGCCTCGGATCGAGCACGGCTACTGCACCGACGACAACGCACGCCTCCTCGTCGTGACCTGCCGCGAGACCGACCACGAACCGGCCGACCGGCTGCGCCGCACCGCGCTCGCCTTCCTCATCGCCGCCCAGGTCGCCGACGGGGGGAGCCGGAACCGGATGGACGCCTCCGGCACCTGGACCGACGAGCCCTCCACAGAGGACTGCTGGGGCCGGAGCCTGTGGGGCCTCGGCGCAGCGGCAGCCGGGCACCCCGACCCGACGGCGCGCACCGCCGCCCTCACCGCCTTCGACCACGGGGCCCGGCTGCGCTCGCCGTGGACCCGCGCCATGGTGTTCGCCGCGCTCGGCGCCGCCGACGTGCTGACCATCGACCCCTGGCATCGCAACGCCCGTTCCATCCTGCACAACGCCGCGGTCGCCATCGGCCGACCCGGCCCGGCAGGGTGGATCTGGCCGCAACAGCGGCTCACCTACGCCAACGCGGCACTGCCCGAGGTGCTGCTCGCCGCCGGCTCGGCGCTCGACGACCCCCGGATGCTCGACGACGGCCTGGTCATGCTCGACTGGCTCCTGACCCGACAGACGCAGCGTGGCCACCTGTCCGTCAGCGGTGCGAGCGGCAGCGACCGGCACACCCCCGGACCCGAGTTCGACCAGCAACCGATCGAGGTCGCCGCGATGGCCGACGCCTGCTCCCGTGCGTCTGCGCTCACCGGTGACGCCCGCTGGGCCGACGGCGTCGGACGAGCGGCCGCCTGGTTCGACGGCGCGAACGACGCCGGCGCGGTGATGTGGGACCCGGACACCGGCGGCGGCTACGACGGGCTCGAACCCCACGGCGTGAACCGGAACCAGGGAGCCGAATCGACCCTCGCGTTGATCTCGACCCGCCAGCGCGCCCGCGCCCTCGACCCGGCTGCGGCATGACCGGCGGCGGCGCACCACAGGAGCTCCGCCTCGTCGACGCCGGGGTCGACCTCCAGCCGGACCCCGCACGGACGGTCCTCCGGTTCTTCGTCCCCGGACGCGAGGACGTGGGTCCGCAGGACTCCCGTGCGGGCCAGATCATCCAACGGATCCTCGAGCTCGACGACCAGGACGTCGAGGAGGCCGTGGACGGCCTCGACGAGAGGTTCGCTCCACGCCTCCCCCACCTCACCGCCGCCCTCGACGCCCACGTCGAGCTCGCGATCCACCGGCTCGATCCCGCACTCGTGCTCGGAACCGCACGACGCCGCCTCCTCGGGGCCGCGTTCACCCACGAGTACTCGATCGAGGGTGCAGCGCTCTGCAACCCCTCGATCGTCCGGCACCCCGACCAGCCCGAGGACGACGCCACTGCGTTCGTCCTCAGCGTGCGCGGGATCGGCGAAGGCCACCGCTCCAGCATCGGCCTGCGCACGGGGCGCATCGGCAGCGACGGCGCCGTGACCATCGACCCGGCCGGCCCGAGCGCGGACACGGGCACGGTCCTGCCGGGCACCCACCACCGCGCCGTGCTCCACCGCCGCCTCGGTGAGCGCAGCGACGACCACGAGAACGCCGCCTACGTCCTCGACCCCCTCCCCCTGCAGTTCGGCGACCGCCGGCTCGCCGAGCGGCTCCTCGCCCTCGAGGAGGACGCGGCGACCCGACGCCACACCCGCACGACGATCGCCAACATCCACGAGCTCGCCGCCTGCACCTACCGGGTCGAGTTCCCCGACCAGGTCCCGATCGCCGATCGCGTCCTCTGGCCACGCTCACCGCTCGAACGCCACGGCATGGAGGACGCACGGTTCGTCGAGATCACCGACCGCAGCGCCCCTCGCTACTGCGCGACCTACACCGCCTTCGACGGCCGGGAGATCAGCCAGAGCCTGCTCACGACCGAGGACTTCCGCGTCTTCGACGTCTCCCCGATGGCCGGGGCCGCCGCACGCGGGAAGGGGCTCGCCCTGTTCCCGCGGAAGGTGGGCGGCAGGTTCGTCGCCCTGTCCCGTGCCGATCGGGAGACGAACTCGGTCGCATACTCGGACGACCTCCGGATCTGGGACACCTCGCACGTCATCCAGACGCCGCAGCGGCCATGGGAGATCCTGCAACTCGGGAACTGCGGGTCGCCGATCGAGACCCCCGAGGGCTGGCTCGTCCTCACCCACGGCGTCGGCCCCATGCGCACCTACGCCATCGGCGCGATCCTGCTCGACCTCGACGAACCCGACCGCCTGATCGGCGCGACACGGACACCCCTTCTCTCGCCCGCCGACCACGCGGGCTACGTCCCCAACGTCGTCTACTCCTGCGGCTCGATGCTGGCCGATGGTCGCCTCGTCCTGCCCTACGGCATCGGGGACCGGGCCATCGCCATGGCGACCGTCGACCTGGCCGATCTGCTGTCGGCCCTCCGCCCGACGACCACCTGAGAGCTCCGGGGACAGAGCGCCCGGCGCCGGCGAGCCCTGCCGCCGGCGGTCCTTGGGCTCGTCCTACGAGTGCTCCAGCGGCAGGCAGGCGAGGACCGGCAGGCCGCCACGACGAGCGGCGACGTCCTCGACCACACGATGGACGAAGTCGAGCTTGGCGGCCACCGGCTCGGTGATCGTGAACGGGTACAGGTCGCCACGCCCCATCGCATGGTTGATCCGGTTCAACAGCAGCGACAACCAGCGCCAATCGGCGAGCATCTCCGCCGTCGCCGCGCCTCGGTACGACAGCCGTGGCTCGATGTCGGCATCGACGAGACCCTCGACCCGGCCGGCGTGCAGCACCAGGCCACCTGCCGCTGCAGTGGTGAGCGTGTCCGTGATGTGGAGGTAGTGCGCGAAGGACTCGGCGAAGTCCTCCCACGGGTGCATGGTCGCGTACTCGGAGATGTACGAGGCCTCCCAGCCCTCCGGGGCGCCCTCGCGGTAGTGCCGGTCGAGCGCGTCGGCGTACGACGCCCGCTCGTCACCGAACAGCTCGCGGCACTCGTCGATCCAGTCGGTCTGCTCCACCAGGATCCACTGGTAGTAGTGCCCGACCTCGTGGCGGAAGTGCCCGAGCATCGTGCGGTACGGCTCCCCCAGCCGGATCCTCAATGCCTCGCGGTAGTCGTCGAGCGTCTCGACCAGATCGATCGTGACCACGCCGTTCGCGTGGCCGATGGTGACCCGTCCCTGCCCCGAGTGGGAGGACAACAGGTCGAACGCGAGACCCCCTTCGCGCTCGTAGAACGGGTCGACGGGCAGCCCCAGCTCGGCGAGCTGGACGAGGAGACGGCGCATCACCTGCGAGGCGTCGGCGAGGCGCTCGAGCGCGATCGTGTCCCAGGCCTCCGGTCGGCGACGGTTCAGCCGGCACGCCATGCAACGGGCCGCCCCGGCATCCTCGGCGACGAGCCAGTTGCAGCCCCAGTTCCGGTTGGAGCAGGGAAGCCAGGTGCGGTCGTCGATGTCGACGCCCCCGCGCAACGCCTCGTGCATGGCGAGCGTGGGCGGGTGCAGCCCCACCGCCATCCCGCAGCCGGGGCAGTCGAGCGTCTCGAGCACCGTGACACTGCGGCATCGGGGACAACGGCGCATCAGCACGAGCGTCAACCTACCGCCATCACCGACCCTGCTCGGCTCGACGGATCATGAGACGAGCCCGACCACCTCGTCCTCGGGGAACCCGCCGGTCCACTCGCCGAGCGAGTTGCCGTCACGGTCCAGCAGGATGAACGCCGGCTGCGAGCGGATGCCGAAGGGTTGCCAACTCTCGAACGTCTCGTCCCACAACATGGTGAACGGGATGCCGTGCCGTTCGACGAACTCTGCGGCCATCGTCGCGTCGTCCTGGGTGCCGAGCCCGATCACGTCGAGCTTGTCGGCGTTGGCTTCGGCGAACGCCTTCACGTTCGGTGCCTCGGCCGCACACGCCGGGCAGTGCGGGGCCCAGACCCACAACATGATCGGCTGCTCGGCCGGGACGAGGTTGGCGAACTGCACCCAGCTCTGCTCCTGCACGTTCCACAGGGCCACGTCGGGAAGCGGCGAGGACGCCGACGCCGCAGCACGCTCGAGCGTCGGCCGGTCGCCGGTGTCCACGTTCGGGCCCGCTGCACCCCCGCCGGAGTCGGCGCCGCAAGCGGCGGTGATGAGCGCAACGGCCAGGATCGCGCCGAGTCGACGGATCGTTCGGGAGGTGGATGACGTCGGTTCCATGGTCCGGGAACCCGTCGTCACGACGCCGCCTTCCCGTCCTTCGAGATTTCCGGGGCCTCGACCGTCGATCGCTTCGCCCTCCGCAGGACGGCCCGCGCGCCCAGGACCAGGGCGAGCACGCCGACGATGGTCAACATCGTCGTGTTCGACGGGACCAGTCCCTGCAACCACGACTGCACATCGAGGGCGGCGTCGATGATGGGATCCGACGAGACCGAACCCCGCAGCAGCCGGATCTCGTACCAGCCGTACCACGCGACGTACAGCCCGGCCAGCACCACCAGGCCGCCCGAGATCCGCCCCAGGTACGGCAGGATCCTGCGGAGCTTCAGGCTCAGCGCCCGACTCGACACCGCGACCGTGATCGTCAGCACGCTCACCAACGCGCCCATGCCCAGTCCGTAGACGACGAACCTGACCACGCCGCCGAACCAGCCCGACGAGCCCAGCGTCGTCGACGTCACCGCCAGGAACGGACCGATGGTGCAGGACAGCGACGCCACCGCATAGGTCACGCCGAACAGGAACACCGCGCCGATGCCGTCGCCGTCGATCCTGCGGCCGAGCTTGGGGAGTCGCACCGAGACCTCGCGGCCACCGGCCATCGCCGCCCCCAACCCGACCAGGCCCACCCCGATCACGATGGTCAGCCACGGCAGCGCCCGCGCCACCGACGCGATCAGCGGCGAGATCACCAGACCGAACGAGGCGAACACCGTCACGAACCCGGCGGTCATGGCGGCGCTCACCCGGATCGCTCGACCGATCGGCCGCGCCATCGGCGCGGCAGCCTCGCCCACACCCTCGGTCCCGGTGAAGTACGCCAGATACGCGGGCAGCATGGCGAACCCGCACGGGTTCAGCGCTGCGAGCAGCCCGGCGCCGAACGCCACACCCAACGAACCCAGATCGAAGTCCAGCACCGGGACGGGAACCCGCAATGTGGCCCGGGGATTCCGCGAGGAGGGACAACCACCTGCGGGTGCCGGGCCCCGCTCCGTCCAGACGGATCCATCGGCCCGGGCGATCCTCGACCTCGAGCGGCGAGCGGCGGCATCGTTGCACTCGACCCACCCGAGGTGCGCGAGCCGACGGCCGACGAGGCCGTCAGGCTCACTCGCCGCGAACGCGCGCGAGCGTGACGAACCTCATGGCGCGCCGTGAGCGATCGCGTGATCAGCCGACCGTCAAGACGCTGAAGGCGTCGGCGCACGCATAGGTCGCGATCGTGCCGATGATCGCACCGACATCCGTACTGTCGAGGCCGGCGTCCGGTGCCAGGGCCACGACGAACTCGAACTGCTCAGCGATGAACTCACTGGTCGTCGTCACCGACGTGGTCTCGACATCCGCACAGACGAAGTCGGTCGCTTCGATCGTGATCTCGTGGGTGGGCCGCGTCACCCCGCCGTCGATCAGGTTCGGCTCCACTGCCGCCCACTCGGCTTCGGAGACCACGCCGTCGTTGGGGTCATCGGCGACGACCTCGGTCTCACCTTCTGCAGCCGGTTCGGCTTCCGCAGCAGTCGCGTCGGCAGCATCGTCGGAGTCGCTCGAGCCGCAACCAGCGAGTGCGATCAGTGCCACGCTCGAGATCGCGAAGCGTCGAAACATGATGGTGGATCCTTCCTGACCGCAGATGCGGTGCCATGCGCTTCCTGTCCGCGCCCGAGAACCGGCAGATGTTACCCGACATCGCGGGGGGTCGAAGCCCGCCTTCTGGCGTTGGACCGGCTCGCTACCAGACGCGTGCGTCCACGCGTCGTGGGCGACCTCGCTCGTCGCGCGTCGCCGGGCAGGACAGCACGGTCCAACGATGCTCGGACATCTGTCCGACTTCCCTGGACATGCGTCCGAGATCGTGCGACGATCACGAAGCGACGAGCCACTCGACCCTCTGGAGAAGAGCGTCATGCCCCTCGACCCCACGAACACCTACCGGGTCGCCGTCGTCGGGGCCGGGCCCGGCGGCATCATCACCGCAGTGCAATTGCGGCAGGCCGGCATCGAGAACTTCGTGGTGCTCGAGAGGGCCGACGGCATCGGTGGCACCTGGCGTCGCAACCGCTACCTCGGCCTCGCCTGCGACATCGCCTCGCACTTCTACTCGTTCTCGTTCGCCCCGAAGCCCGACTGGTCCCGGCCCTTCGCCGGCCAGGCCGAGATCCTCGCCTACCTCGAGGAGGTCGTCTCCACCTTCGACCTCCGCCGCCACATCCACCTGAACACCGGAGTCGAGGCCGCGCAGTGGGACCACGACGCGGCGCTCTGGCGCCTGACCACCGATGCCGGGGCGACGGTGACTGCAGAGGCGGTCGTGGCGAGCCCCGGGATGTTCGGCGAGCTCCGCTACCCCGACATCGAGGGGCGGGACCGCTTCGCAGGCACGGCGTTCCACACCGGCGATTGGCCCGCCGATCACTCGCTCGCCGGCGAGCGCGTCGCCGTCATCGGCAGCGCGGCGAGCGCCGTGCAGCTGCTGCCCGAGGTCGCCAAGGTCGCCGATCGGGTGCACCTCTTCCAGCGCAACCCCAACTGGGTCCTCCCGAAGGAGGACGAGCCGTTCACCGTCGAACAGCTCGAACGCTTCCGGCGGTCACCGGACTCGGTGGCGGCAGTGCGCGAAGAGCTGTTCCACCGTTACGCCGACGAACCACCCTTCGCCAGGCCGGAGGAGAACGCGGAACGCGAGCGATTGGGGGTCACCTGCATCGCGGTCGTGGAGGATCCCGACGTGCGTGCCCGGCTCACCCCGAACGACCCCTGGGGATGTCACCGGCCGCTGTTCTCGAACGACTACTACCCGACGTTCAACCTGCCCCACGTGGAGCTCGTCACCGACCCGATCGTGGCCATCACCGCGTCCGGTGTGCGCACCGACGACGGCACCGAACATGCGGTCGACACCATCATCTACGCCACCGGCTACGAGACCACGAAGTTCGCGTCGGTCATCGACTTCGTCGGCCGCGACGGCGTGCACCTCTGCGATGCCTGGGCCGACGGAGCGCAGGCGTACCTCGGCATCACGACGCGCGGGTTCCCGAACCTGTTCATGCTCTACGGGCCCAACACCACCGCCGGCTCGATCATGTACATGATCGAGTGCCAGGTCGACTACATCCTCCGAACCCTCCGGCACATGGAGCGCGGCGGACTCGCCTGGCTCGACGTCCGCCCCGACGTCATGGCCGCCTACAACGAGCAACTGCAGCACGACATCGAGCACGTCCAGGCCTGGCAAGGCGGCTGCACCACCTACTACCGGGTCCCGTCCGGGCGCATCGTCACCCAGTGGCCACACTCGATGGCCCGCTACCGAGCGCTCACCGACAACCCCCACCCGCTCGACGACTACGAGACCCACGCGCATGCCCACCGATGACGCCGCGGCAGCCCCGCTGCCGCCCCTGCACTGGTCACCCAACCAGCAGGCCGCCCGCGCCCGCATCGCGGCCGCCGCCGCCGCCGTCGTCGCTCGGAACGGCATCGCCGGATGCACCGTGCGCGCCGTCGCCGACGAAGCCGCCATGACGAAGAGCACCGTCCACTACTACCTCCGCGACGCGAACGAGCTCGTCGACCTCGCCGTGCTCGGCTTCCTCGACGCCCTCGCCGACCACGCCGCCCGACTCATCGCCGAAGCGCCCGACGGGCGCGAGGCGCTCCACGCCCTCGTGCGCATTTTCACCGCCGGGGAAGCACCGGCCATCGCCCTGACCGACCCCACGCTCTGGTCCGACTTCGCGACGCACGCCTGGCGGCGCGGCGCCCTCGACGAGCTCGCCCGCTGCCTCGACACCTTCAGCGGGCTGTTCGAGCGGGCACTGACCCTCGCCGGCGTGGACGACGTCGAATGGCGGGCTCGCTCCGTCCACCACTACCTGCTCGGCACCCTCAACCGGAAGCTCGTCGCGAGCGTGCCCACCGCCGAGATCGCCTTCGCCGTCTCGGCGCTCACCGGCATCACCGTCGACCCACAACGGTGCTGACGCACCGCACCAGCACCAGTCCACGAGACCAAGAGGACCCCATGACCACGAACACCGCCTTCGACACGAGCAAGCTGCGTTGGAGCGTTGCCGACGGCGACGGCAGCACCGGCTATCGGATCCACCAGGAGACGAGCATCCTCGGCTACGACCGCGATGCCGGCACGATCGACTTCCTCGTGCGCTTCGACAACTGCGGCGGGCACTGCCCCGCCCACCGCCACATCACCACCACCAGCGTGCTCGTCCTCGAAGGCGAACAGCACCTCGTCGACATGCTCCCCGGCGGTGAGCGCGGCCCCCACAAGGTCCGCAAGGCCGGCGAGTACCACCTCACCACCGGCGACGAGCATCCGCACATGGAGCGCGGCGGCCCCGACGGCGCACTCATCTTCTACAGCCACCACACCACCGACGGCCGCCTCTATGAACTCGTCGACGAAGACGGCGAGGTCATCCACGTCGTCACCCTCGACGACATGGTGCGCAGTTGGGAGTCCGGGGCCTGAGAGGCGGCCGCGGCCCACACCAGATCAGAGACGTCATGGCGACGAGCGACACCACGGAAAGGCCCGCGCCGTGTCGAGCGCACCACGCGACTCACAGATCTCGGCGAGCGACTGCGTGCACCCGAGAGGCCGCGCCGTCGCTTCTGTGACCGGGCACGACGGTGTTCCGCCCCGGAAGCGGTGCGACGATGTGGCATGCGCAGACGATC
>JBEIGA010000038.1:0-19243 GCA_040382135.1 Acidimicrobiales bacterium | reverse complement strand
GGCCAACGAGTGGGCGGCGTTGCGCATGAGCGCGTACGCGTCGGGCGGGAGCTCGAGGCGGATCACGCCCATGCCGTCACGGCCCACGCGCTCGGTGGCGGAGCGCCGCGCCCGGTGCCGGCGCCGCCCAGCGTCGGGGTCGCCGTCGTCGAGTTTGGTCTCGAGGTCGCGGACGTGGGCGGCGAACGCGGCGGAGTCCATCGTCGACGCGGACTCGAGCAGCGCATCCACCGAAGCGTGCACCCGGACATCGGCTCGCAGGATCGTCTCAGCGGCGGCGAGCCCCACCCGCCCCGAATCCAGCGCAGCCCCCACCACGGGCCCGACGGGCAGCTCACGTACTCCACGGGCGACGTGGGCGATGCGCACGGCGTCGGCACGCGTCACCCCGCCTTCGGAGGTGAGGGTCTGTACGAGGTTCCGGTCGCCCCGTGCCGCGGGTATCCGCCGCGCTTCGAGGGCGAGGGCGGTGCGGACCAGCCCGGCGTGCACCCGGCGTTCCAGTGCACCCAACGCTGCGAGGTGGCCGAGCAGCCCCTTCTCGTCGAGCCCATCGACCGCCGCGTCCAACGGCGACGCCGCACACGTACCGGCAAGGCAACCGTCGCCGAGGGTGGGGTGAGCGAGGGAGCGGGCGCCGTTCGCCATGGAGGAACGCTACCTGAGACACACCGGAAAAGCGAACGTATGTACGGATCTTGAACAAGCACATATGTTCGACGACGGGTCGTTGCGAACCCACCGTAGTGAGGCCGTGCGACAGCCTCGGAGGAGCATCCGGTCGCGCCGACAGCGACGACGAAGCCGAGGGATCCGTCACCCGGGGCGAGGCGGAGGACGGGGCGCCGCGCCGGCACGTTCGCAGTGGGCCGCCTGGGTCTCGAACCCAGCACCTTGGGATTAAAAGTCCCCTGCTCTAACCCGCTGAGCTAGCGGCCCGTTCGTGCACGATAACCCCGGGTCGTCCGGCAGAGGCCGGGCGGACGGGGCCCGGCGACGACCGCCGGACGGGAGGAGCCGGACATGGACGTGCCGTGGGTGTTGCCGACGTCGGCCGGCGGGGGTGTCCCGAACGGTGAGGTCTATCGCGGGATCCGCGAGGACCTCACCGCGATCCTGCGGGTCGACCCCCTCGGTGTGCAGGATCTGCCGGTGCCCGCCTGTCCGGCGTGGCGGGTGCGGGACGTGGCCGCCCACCTCGTCGGCGTGGTCGACGACGTCCTGCACGGCAACCTCGAGGGGGTCACGACGGATGCCTGGACCGCGGCCCAGGTCGACGCACGCCGCGGGCGGTCCCTCGTCGAGATCCTGGACGAGTGGGACCGCATCGCCCCGCCGTTCGAGGCGGCGGCGACCGGCCTCGGATCGTCCCTCGACCCGCGGGCACTCCTCGACACCTGGACCCACCAGCAGGATCTTCGGACGGCACTCGGCCTGCCCCCGGCGGACGATCCGGTCGGACTGCACCACACGGCCGTCACCCTCGTGCGGATGTGCGAGGCGAGGATGGACTCAGGACGCATCCCCCCGTTCCGGATCGTGCTCGACGGAACGCCCGTTGCCGACCGTGCCGGAGCCGCAGCCGTACACACCACAGCGTTCGAGTGGGCGAGGGCCGTCGTGGGGCGGCGCAGCCGTGCGCAGGCGATCGCCTGGAACTGGCACGGGGTCGATCCCGAGGATGTCGTGGACCGGCTCGTGGTGTTCCGCTGGGCCGATCGCGTCGCACACGGCTGAGTCCGGTCGGCGAGCTCACCCGGGGTGGGGGAGCTCCTCCTCCTCGAGCACCCCGAGGTGGCCGATCACGACCACCACGACGAAGCCGACCACGGCGAGCACGATCGGGAGCACCACGGTCCCCTCCGGGGCCCCGAGCTCCGAGCTCGACACACCGAGCGGCCACGGCCAGAGCAGGCGCACGCTGCCGAGCATGAGCCCGATCATGGCCGAGACCACGACGTCGTGGTGGTGGTCGATCAGCCAGGCGAGCACCCGGGAGAAGATGGCGAGACCCACCACGCACCCGAGGGCGAAGAGCAGCAGTGCAGGGATGTCCCGTTCGTTCACGGCACCGAGCACGTCGTCGTACATGCCCATCGTGACCAGCAGGAATGAGCCGGAGATGCCCGGGAGGATCATGGCGCAGATGGCGATCGTGGCCGACGCGAAATAGGCCCAGAGGGGGGCGGTGGGGTCACCGGCCTCGGCGGTGGTGGTCTCCTGCAGGCCGAGCAGCAGGAAGGTGGCCACTGCGGCGGCGGCCGCCACCAGGTAGATGCGGGTGTCGGGCCGGCCCTTCAACATCCCCCAGGACACGACCACCGAGCCGACGACGAAGCCCATGAACAGACCGCCCATCGACTCGGGGTGGTCGTCCAGCAGGTGCTCGATGGCCGACGCGAGGAGGGCGACGGCGGACAGGATGCCGGCGAGCAGCGGCACGAGCAGACGGAAGTCGATCTGCCGGAGCCCCGTCACGACCGCCCGGCGATCGCCCCTGAGCACGTTGGACAACACCCGCGAGCCGTCCCGGATGGCGTCGATGAGCCGCTCGTAGATGCCGCAGACGAAGGCGACGGTGCCGCCCGAGACACCGGGGACGGTGTCGGCGCACCCCATGAGGAAGCCGAACACGGCGTGGCGGATCAGCTCGGTCCTGCCACCGGGGCGGTAGCCCGTTCCCGCCGTGTCCGGGGTCTGCGCTTCGGGTTCCATGGAGAGATTCTGCACCCGCCGACCATCCCGGGGGAGGTTGGGGGGTGCCGAGCCGAGCGAGCCCGGTCGCTAGGATGCGGCGGTGGTCTCTCCGTTCCCCACCATGGCGGCGTCGCCGGCCCTCGTTCCCGCTCCGGGGCCGTCGGGGTCCGATGCCGCCCGACTGGACCGCCTCGACCGACTCGAGCACGACCTCGCTCTCGTGGACCAGGCCATGGCCCAGGTCGACTCCGGCGACCTCGACGCCTTCGACCTGACCGTCGCCCCCCTCCTCTCCTCGGGGCCGGAGGCCGTCTGAACCGGCGCCGCGCCTGGGCGCGGTGCTCCCGGACCCTCCGCCTCTGGCGGCTCGCGGTCCGACGCACGCTCGGGTACCTGGGTCTGCGAGGCCGGATCCTCGCCCGGCCCGCGCGGCGGGCGGAGCTGCAGACGCAGTACCTCGTGCGCAGCGCGGAGGACGTCACCCGCGAGCTCGGGCAGATGAAGGGGGTGGCGATGAAGGCCGGCCAGCTCCTGTCGTACCTGCTCGACGGACTGCCCGAACCCGCCCAGCAGGCGCTCGCCACGCTCCAGGCCGACGTGCCGCCGATGGCGCCGGACCTGGCCCGCCGGATCGTGGAGGAGGACCTGGGCGCGCCGGTCGACCGACTGTTCGCCGACTGGCCGGCGTGGCCGGTCGCTGCTGCGTCGATCGGCCAGGTGCACCGGGCGGTGCTGCGGGACGGACGGCTCGTGGCCGTGAAGGTCCAGTACCCGGGCCTCGCCGACGCGCTGCGCGCCGACCTGGGCAACGTCGAGCTGCTCTACGGGGCGGTGCGGATGCTCGCCCTGCCGAACCTCGACACGCGCCGGGTGGTCGACGAGCTCCGGGACCGCGTCGGCGCCGAGCTCGACTACGAGGCCGAGGCCGCCGCCCAGGCCTGGTTCGCCGCACGCTGGCGGGACCACCCCTTCGTCCGCATCCCCGACATCGTCCCCGACCACTGCGGCCCTCGGGTCATCACCGCCGAATGGGCCGGCGGCTACGGCTGGGACGAGCTCGTCGAGCGCCACGGGGAGGAGGCGCAGCAGCGGGCGGCGGAGGCGATCTTCCGGTTCGTGCAGGCCTCGATCCACCGCTTCGGCGTCATGCAGGGTGATCCCCACCCCGGCAACTTCCGCTTCCACCGGGACGGGAGCGTCACCGTCCTCGACTTCGGGCTCGTGAAGGCCTGGACCGCCGAGGAGCTCGGCTCCCTGCTCCCGCTCATCGAGCCGCTCCTGGCCCGCGACCCTGCGGGCACCGTGGCGGCGATGGAGCGGTCGGGGTTCCTGCCCGGCGGGCACGGCCTGGATCCCGAGGCGGTCTTCGCATACGTGAGCCAGCCCTACCTGCCCTACCTCGAGGACCGCTACACGTTCGCCCCCGGCTTCGCATCGGGCGCGCTCGCCGGCCTGCTCGACGTGCGCGGGCCGCACCGCCCGGTGATGGAACGCCTGGACATGCCGCCGTCGTTCGTCCTGCTGGACCGTGTCGTCTGGGGCATGTCCGCGCTGCTCGGACGGCTCCACGCCACGAACCGGTGGCGGGCGATCCTTGACGAGTACCGGATCGGCGCCTCGCCCGCCACGACGCTCGGCGAGCGCGACGCCCGCTGGTGGCAGGAGGCTCAGTCCACGTCGGTCGCGTTCCCGGGACCCCCGTCGGCGTCGTCACCAGGACCGTCGTAGGTCATAGCGATGAGGAACCCGCGGGCCCGCTCCGCGAGCGCGTAGCGGTCGACGAGCGCCTGGAACGCCGGACCGTGGTCCACGTGCACGAGGTGGGCGAGCTCGTGCACGATCACGTAGTCGAGGACCCAGGGCGGCCAGGACGCAAGGCGGTCGGAGATGCGGATCTCGCCGGAGTCGGGGCTGCAGGACCCCCAGCGACGCGCCTGGTTCCCGACCCACCGGATCGAGGTGGGGACCGGGAGGTCGTGGCGGCGGGCGAGGAGCGCGGCCCGCTCGGTGAGATCGACCGCCTCGGAACGGTGGCGTCGGTGCAGCTTCGCGACGAGGTCCGCCACGGAACGCCGTTCCTCCTCGGGGTCGAGGCCTTCCGGCACGCGCACCTCGACGCCGGTCGTGGTGAGCACCGCCTGGATGCTGCGCCGTCGCCGCGAGCTGCGGATCAGGCGGACCGCGGTGCCGTCGACGTCGAGCTCGACGACCTCGGTGCGCGCCGGCCCCCGGGGACGGGCGGCGGGGCGGCGAGGTGGGCGGCGGGGAGGACGGGCCATCCGGTCGCCACGCCTCAGAGGATGTCCGGGACGCTGGTGTGCGCCGGATCGACGAGCACCACGCGCTCGCCGAGGTGCAGCCGACCGTCGGGCTCCCGGAACAGCCATCGCCCCGCCAGGTTGCCGATCCGGTCGAACCCGGCGCCCAGCAGGGCTTCGAGCGCGTAGATGACGCCGCCGTGGGTCACCACGAGGACCTCGCCGCTCGGGATCTCGGCGGCGAGCCGTTCGACGGCCGCGGTGGTGCGGGCCACGAGCGACTCGTCCGTCTCGTACCCGGGCGGCCGGTGCCCGTTGTCGAGGTGGCCCGGCCACGCCGCCTCGATCTCGTCCTTGGTGAGCCCCGACCACTCGCCGGCGTCGCGCTCGATCAGCCCCTCGTCCACGAGGACCGGCCCCACCCCGAGCAGCTCGGCGATGATGTGGGCGGTCTCCGAGGCCCGCTGCAGGGTGGAGGCCACGACCGCGTCGAAGGCGCCGAGGTAGGAGGCGGCGTGCGCCGCCTGCCACCGACCGAGCTCCGAGAGCGGGGGATCGGCCTGGCCCTGCCAACGGCCGAGGGCGTTCCAGGTCGACTGGCCGTGGCGCACGAGGAGCAGGCGGAGGGTGGCGGACACGCCCGGGACGTTACCGGCCCGGCGCAGGGGCCCGGTCCGGGAACGGGCCCGGTCCTAGACTCGACCCATGGCCACGCTCCGCATGTTCGCCGCCGTCCGGCAGGCCGCCGGCACGGGCCGGGCGGAGGTCCCCGGCTCCACCGTCGCCGAGGTGCTCGCCGCGGCAGGCGACCGGTTCGGCCCCGAGTTCGTCGAGCAGCTGGGCTGCTGCCGGATCTGGTGCAACGGGGAGCCGGCCGACGACACCACGCCGGTCGGCGCCGACGACGAGGTGGCGCTCCTGCCACCGGTGTCGGGCGGTTAGCCTTCGGTTCCGCTCCCGACGGCCGACAGGACCGGTATGACCCCTGAGCTCGACCTCGTCACGCGTCCGGCGTACCTCGCCGATCTCCAGGCCCGGTCGATCGAGGACATCCGCGCCATGCGCCTCGAGTGCCAGGGCCTCGAGAACGGCCTGTCCTACATCCGCCGTCTGGCGCAGGGGCGCATGGACGTGGTGGGGGGCGAGCTGCAGCGTCGCCGTGGTGGCGGCACGGCGGGCGACCTCGCCGACCTCGTCGACCGCCTCCCGGAGATCCTCGCCGAGCACTCCCGGGGTCCCGGCCAGAGTCGGCCCCCGCTCGACCTCGACCCGGACTCGCCCACTGTCACCGCACTGGAGTACCGGCTCGACGAGCTGGGTTCCCGTGGCGTGGTCGCAGCCGACGGGGCGGACGACGCAGCGCTCGAGGTCGTGCTCGACGAGCTGGTCGCGTTCGAGCGGGAGGTCTCGGCCGCCCGGCGCCACCTGCACGAGATCATCGACGTCCTGCGGGACGAGCTGACCCGGCGCTACCGCACCGGCGAGGCCTCGGTCGATTCGCTCCTGCGCTGAGCGGACCTGTCCCACCGGCCGGGGACTCGACCAGACCCGCTGTTGGTTCCGACGGGCCCGGGAATGGTAGGCCGGAGCTCGTGGTTCCCCCCTCCGTGCGTCGACTGGCCCTGGTCTCGCTGCACACCTCGCCCCTGACCCAGCCCGGCGCGGGGGACAGCGGGGGGATGAACGTGTACGTCCGGGAGCTGACGTCGTCGCTCGCCCAGGCCGGCGTGGACTGCACCGTCTACGTCCGTCGCTGGCACCACGACCTCCCCGACGAGGTCCTGGTCGAGCCCGGGTTCCGCGTCGTGCACGTGTCCGCCGGCGACCCCAGGCTCCCCAAGGAGGAGCTGCCCGGCATCGTCGACGTGTTCAGCGACGGCGTCGCCGACCGGATCCTGGAGGGCGAGCGGCCCGACGCGCTGCTCGCCAACTACTGGCTGTCCGGCGTGAGCGGCCACACGCTGAAGCACCGGCTCGACCTCCCGCTGCTCACGATCTTCCACACCCTCGCCCGGGTGAAGGCCGAGACCGGCGACCCTGAGCCTGAGGAACGGATGGCCGCGGAGACCGCGGTCGTGGCCTGCTCGGACGTCCTGCTGGCCAACGCCGAGGAGGAGGCGCAGCAGCTCGTCCGGCTCTACGGCGCCGACCCCGCCCGGATCGAGATCGTCCCACCGGGGGTCGACCACGCCTTCTTCGCCCCGGGGAACCAGGCGGGCGCCCGCGCCGCCCTGGAGCTCGGCACGGGGCCCGTGTTGCTCTTCGTCGGCCGGATCCAGCCGCTCAAGGGGGCGGACCTCGCCGTCCGGGTGCTCGCCGAGCTGGATCGGCCGGACGCCCGGCTGCTGATCGTGGGCGGGGCCAGCGGAGCGGACGGGGACCACGAGCTCGCCAGGGTGCAGGCCCTCGTCGCCGAGCTCGGCCTCCTGGGGCAGGTGGTGTTCGTGCCGCCCCAGCCACACCATCGCCTGTCCACCTTCTACCGGGCGGCCGACGTGGTGCTCGTCCCGAGCCGCTCGGAGTCGTTCGGGCTGGTGGCGCTGGAGGCGGCGGCATGTGGCGTGCCTGTCGTCGCCGCGGCGGTCGGTGGCCTGCGCACCCTCGTGCACCACGGTCGGACCGGCTTCCTGGTGGAGCGGCGCGAGCCGGGGGACTATGCCGCCCACGTCGAGTCGCTGCTGGCCGACCCGGTGGCGGTCGAGCGCATGCGCGTCGCCGCGGTCGCCCGCTCCCGCGAGTTCACCTGGGCCACCACGGCGGCCCGCATCCGCCGGATCGTCGAGGACCAGCGGGTCCGGACCCCGGTGGCCTGCGGGGCCTGAACGGGCAGGGGATCGGGAACGGCCAGGGGCTAGCGTCGGCTCCGTGGAGGACGAGCCGAACCGCACCCCGCCCTCGCCCGAGGAGCTCGCCCGGGTCGAGGACCTCCTCGCCGGCTGGCTCGCCCGGGAGGCGGCGTCCAACCCGGTGGTGGCGGCCGTGGAGCGCGACGACCTCATCCGTCGTTGGTACGTGCGCGTGCACGGCGAGGAGAAGGACGTCTTCTCGATCTGGTTCGACCTGCACCAGCGCACCCTGCGCTACGAGACCTACGTGCTGCCGGCCCCGATCGCCGACCCCGCCGGGCTGTACGAGTTCCTGCTGCGGCGCAACCTGGACCAGTACGGCGCCGCCTTCGCCATCGGGGCCGAGGACGCCATCTACCTGGTGGGGCGGCTGCCGCTCGAGGCCGTCACCGAGGCCGAGCTCGACCGCATCCTCGGATCGCTCTGGTTCTACACGGAGCGCTCGTTCCGGACCGCCGTCCGGTTCGCGTTCGGGCATTGAGTCACGGGGCCACTGACGGCCCGCTCGAGGTGTTCTCACGTCTTCTGTTGTCTTTTCGTGGTCTTTCCGCCTACGATCTGGCCGGGCCCGGAGCGGACGGGGTTTCGTTCGATCGGGGAAGTGCGGACGTCTCGCCGCCGCTCCGGGCCCACCTGAGCCCCCGCCTGCCCGGTGCCGCCTAGCGTGACCGCATGGACGGAACGCTCGAGCTCCAGGTCATCGGCGGCGGCAAGATGGGCGAGGCCCTGCTGGGCGGCCTCGTGGCCCGCGGGTGGGCGCGCGCCGACCGGATCGGGGTCCTGGAGCCGGTGCCCGAGCGTCGGACGGCCCTCGCCGCTGCGATCCCCGGGCTGGTGCTGCTGGAGGGGCCCGTGCCCGGCGTCGACACGCTGGTCGCGGTCAAGCCCGACACCGTGCCGGTGGTCTGCGCAGGGCTCGACGTGCCCCGCGTCCTCTCCATCGCCGCCGGGGTGCGGACCGCCCGCATCGAGGCCGCGTTGGGTCGCCCGGTCCCCGTGGTCCGGGCCATGCCCAACACGCCGGCCCTCGTGGGTGAGGGGGCGGCCGCCATCGCTCCGGGCGCGCACGCCGGGCCGGCCGATCTGGCCTGGGCGGCGGGGATCCTCGGGGCCGTGGGCGTCGTGGTCGAGGTGGGCGAGGACGACCTCGACGCGGTCACCGGCGTCTCCGGGTCCGGGCCGGCCTACGTGTTCCTGCTCGCCGAGGCGCTCCGCGACGCGGCCATCGCCGAGGGCCTCACCCCTGAGGTCGCCGACACCCTCGTGGGCCGGACCCTTCTCGGTGCCGCTGCGCTCCTGGTGGCGTCGGACGATCCGCCCGAGGTGCTGCGGGCCAACGTCACCTCGCCCAACGGGACCACGGCGGCGGGCATCGCCGTGTTCGAGCGGGAGGGGTTCCGGGGTCTGGTCGCGGACGTCGTCCGCGCCGCCACCGAACGGTCCCGTGAGCTCGGTGCCGCCGGCTGAACCGCCGCGTGCTGACGCCATGCGTTCGCGCGACCGCGCTGCGCATTTTGGTGCCCGGGCGCACCTGTCCTACAGTGGCGTCAGCGGAGCAAGGGGTTTTCCGACGTGGCGCAACTGGACTCGAGGGCTCGTTTCCTCACCGTCGCCGAGGTGGCGGATCTCATGCGGGTGTCCACCATGACCGTCTACCGACTCATCAAGGCCGGGGAGATGGCCGCGGTGCGGGTGGGGCGGTCGTATCGGATCCCCGACTCGGAGGTCGACCGCTACCTGGAGGCCCGCTTCACCCAAGCGGGCTGACCGCGGCGTCGGCCGCAGTCCCGTCCGCTCCCTGGGCGGACGGACAGGTCGGAACCTGATGACGTGGGGTCGGGCATCGCCCGGCCCCGTGTCGCGTCCGGGCCTGGTCGGGGCGAGGGACGGGCAGGCCCGCCCGGTAACGTCCGGGGCGTGGCACCCCCCGACGGCCTGCGCTTCGACACGATCTCGTTCCTGTCCGACCTCGGCACCACCGACGAGTACGTGGGCGTGGTCCGGTCGGTGATCCGCTCGATCGTCCCGGCGGTCGGGGTGGTCGACATCACCCACGGCATCGCCCCCTACGACACCAGGGCGGGAGGTCTCGCGCTGGCCCGCAGCGTGCAGTACCTCTGCCCCGGCGTCGTGCTCGCCCTCGTCGACCCGGGCATCGGGGTCGACCGCCGCCGGATCGCGGTGGAGGTCGGCGACGGCGCCGCGGTCCTCGTCGGCCCGGACAACGGTGTCCTCGCTCCTGCCGTCGCCATGGTCGGCGGCGCCACGCGCGCCTTCTCGCTCGACCGGACCGACTTCCACCTCCCGTCCGCCGGCCCGGTGTTCGACGGGCGCGACGTCCTCGCTCCTGCCGCCGCCCACCTGTGCGTCGGCGTCCCGCTCGAGGAGCTCGGGACGGAGGTCGATCCCGCGTCCCTGCTCCCCGGCGTGCTGCCCGTCGCCCGGATGGAGGACGACGTCCTCGTCGCCGAGGTCCTGTGGGCCGACCGCTTCGGGAACCTCCAGCTCAACATCGACCCGGACGACCTCGCCGCGCACACCGCCGACGACGCGGTCGTGGGCATCCGCAGTCGGACGGGGATCCGCACCGCCCGACGGGTCACCGGCGCCGGCGAGCTCGGGGTGGGCCAGGTCGGCCTGCTGGTCGACGGCTACGGCCTGTTGTCGCTGGTCGTGGGCCGTGGGAGCGCCGGCGAGGAGCTCGGCATCGGCCCGAGCGACGAGGTCCAGCTCTTCGACGCCGACACGGGTCCCGGCTCCGCGCCTGCGCCGGTCCCCGTTCAGCTCACGAGGCGCGACCGATGAGGCCCGGCACCACGATCGTCGTGGCCATCCTCCTCCTGTTCATCCTGGGCGCCACGGCCCTGCAGCTGTTCGTGCTGGCGCGCTGACCCTGCGTTCACACCCGGGCAGCCTCACACTTGGGCAGCGAGACGGTCGCGGGCGAACCGCCGCGCCCCGTTGGCCGTGAGCAACAGCGCCACGAGCCACACGGCGAGGCCCACTGCGATGGCCACCGGGAGGTCGAGCAGCAGGAGGCCGGTCGACTGGCCGAGGGCCAGGAAGATGAGCGGCAGGATGACGGCGCCGCCGAGCTGGTTCGCCTCCTGCGTGGTGGTCGCGCGGGCCGAGACCCGCACCATGACGCCGAGCCCCAGGAGCGCAACCGCCGGCGCGACCCAGAGGATCACCACCATCCAGAGCGAGGTGGGGAGGAACACCCGGTGCATGATCGGCCAGGCGGACACGTTGCTCACCAGTGCGTAGAGGGCGAAGCCGATCCACGAGATCGCGACGGCCGGCACGAGCGAGGCGATGATCTTCGCGAGGAAGAGGTCCCGGTCCGAGACGGGGAGGTAGAGCAGCGACTCGATCGACCGGCGCTCCTTCTCCCCGGCGAACGCGTCCGCGGCGATCACGGCCGACACCATCAGCGGCACGATGAGGAACAGCGGTGCGAGCAGGTGGCCGTGGACGAGCACGATGATCCGTTCGTTCTCCGGCAGGTCGATGATCGGCGCGCTGAGGTTCTCCGGCAGCGACTCGACGAACCGGCCGATGCCGCCGGGGTCGCTGCGTCCCGCGGCGATGGCCAGCACGATCGGGAGGACGATCAGCAGCAGCGCCGGGACGAGCAGCATCGGCAGCATCACGGCCTTGGATCGCCGGACGGCCAGGAGGTCGCGGGCGGCGAGCGCACGGATCGCCGCCCAGTCGGGCCGGCTGTTCCCGGCGCGGTGATCCGCCCGCTCGGCCGGGACGTGTGCAGCGGTCATGCGGCGGCTCCCGTGATCCGTGCCTCGATGGCGAAGTAGATCTCCTCGAGATCCCGTTGCCGCTCGCCGACGCCGTAGACCGTGTGGCCCCGCTCGACGAGCGCCCGCACGAGCCGGGGGATCTCCTCACGCGTGGCGAGCCGCACCCAGCAACCGGTCGGGGTCGGTCCGGAGTCGTGCACGGCGAGGTCCGCCAGTGTCGCCGGGGGACAGGGCGCGCCGAGGTCGACGTCGACGGTCACGCCCTGCCACAGCTGGGCGGCGAGCTCCTCCGGGCGTCCGAAGGCGTGCAGGCGTCCGTGGTCGAGCACCGCCATGCGGTCGGCGAGCCGCCCGGCCTCGCCGAGGAAGTGGGTGCACAGCACGATGGTGCGGCCGTGGTCGGCGGCGAGGGAGCCGATGAGGGCGACCACGTCCCGGGTCGCCGACGGGTCGAGGCCGGAGGTCGGCTCGTCGAGGAACAGGACCTCGGGGTCGTGGATCAGGGCGCGGGCCAGGGCGAGGCGCTTGCGCTGCCCGGTCGAGAACCCGGCCGTCCGCTGGTCGAGCCGGTCCGCGAGGCCGAACCGCTCGGTGAGCTCCGCCGTCCTGCGCTCGGCCTCGCGCTTGGCCATGCCACGGACCCGGGCCGTGAACACGAGGTTCTCGCGGACGGTGAGCCGGTCGTCGAGCCCGGCGTTCTCGGTCAGGACGCCGGTGACCCGTCGGACCGCGTCCCCGTCGACCGCGGGGTCGTGGCCGAGCACGCTCGCCGATCCCGCGTCCGGTGCCAGGATCCCGTTGAGGAGCCGGACGGTCGTGGTCTTGCCCGCGCCGTTCGGGCCCAGCAGGGCGAGCACCTCACCGCGCCGCACCCACAGGTCGAGCCCCTCGAGCGCCACGCCGCTGGGGAACGTGCGGCGGAGACCCTCGGTGCGGATCGCGGCGTCGGCCGGCGCGGCCGTCCGGTCGACGGTTACCGCGGCCTGCGGAGCGGGTGTCCCCGGCGGTGCGGGGTTCATCGGGGCACCGCGAGCGCATGGAGCGCGGCGACGACGGCGGCGACCCGCGTGCGCGCCTCGGCGGCGGGATCGGCCGCCGGTGGCGACGGCGCTGCCGCAAGCGTTGCCTCGGCCGCGCCCTGGGGAGGGGCCGGCGATGCCGGGATCGTCGATGCAGGGATCGTCGACGGCCCGGCGGGGGCGTCGGGTTGGGAGGGCTGGAGCGTCATGAACCGATGGGTCGTGTACATGCGCTCGCCGTCCCAGAGCACGGCGACGCCCACATGGGTGAAGGCGGGATCGACGATGTTCGCGTAGTGCCCGGGGCTGTCGATGAACGCATCCATGACGGCATCGACGGCCGGGCCGGTCCCCACGTTCTCCCCGAGCTTGAGCCACGCGGCGTCGAGCCCCGCCGAGATCGGGTCAGCGTGGGAGATCCCGCCGGCGGACCGCATCTCGTCGGTCCACGCACGGGCCAGCTCGGTGAGCTCGGCGTGCACCTCGAGCGGGGGGAGGCCGGCGTCGGCGCGCGTCTCGTTCAGGAGGACGACGAACCGGGTCTCGTCGTCGGTGTTCGCCGCATCGGCCACCGACCCGCCGGCAATCGGGACGAGCAGGGCGAGGGTCAGCGCGAGCGCGAGCACGGGGACACCACGTCGCACCCTCGAGCCTCCCTCCGGCACGGCGACGGGACCCTCCCGTCACGCTGCGTAGTGATCGGGAACGCCCGATGTCACCTTGAGCGCGCAGGCGTGGGTCGTTCGGCCCGCAAATGCGCGTCGATCCCTGGCAGGCCGGGCCGCGGGGTGTGAAGATGCCCGGCCGGAGGGGGAGTGCGGTGAACCTGGCGAACGTCCTGGAACGGTCCGACGACGACCTGCTCCCTGGCGCCCCGGCGCTCGTCGCGGACGGACGCCAATGGAGCTATCGGGACGTCCGGACCGAGTCGGGCAGGACCCGCGCCGCCGTGACGGCCGTCGGGGTCGGGCCGGGCGACGTGGTCGCCCTCCTGGCCGGCATCTCGCCGGCGTTCGTCACCGCCTATCACGGCATCCTCGCCGCTGGAGCCGTGGCTGCACCCCTCAACCCGCTCGCTCCGGGCGCCGAGCTGGTGCGCGAGCTCGCCGTGCTCCGACCCGCCGCCCTCGTCGTCGGGCCGGCCGCCGTGCCCGTGGTGGCAGGGCTGGACCCCGACGTCCTGCGTGGCGTCCCCGTGCTCGAGGTCGCGGGCGCGGTGGCGGAGGTCGAGCCCGACCTGAGCCCGCCGGTCGACCGGGCCGCTGACGATCCAGCGGTCCTGCTGTTCACCAGCGGCACCGCCGGCACGCCGCGCCCCGCCGTGCTCACCCACCGGAACCTCGAGGTGAACCGGCGCCAGGTGATCGCCCAGCTCGGCGAACTCGTGGGACCGGGCGCGGTGTCGCTGTGCGCCCTCCCCCTGTTCCACGTGTTCGCGCTGAACTCGATCCTCGGGGTCACGTTCGCCGTCGGGGGCACCGTGGTCCTGCAACCCCGGTTCGATCCGGTCGCGGCGATGGCGGCCGTGGTCGAGCACGGCGTCACCATGGTGGTGGGCGCTCCGCCCATGTGGTCGGCCTTCGCCGCCCTCTCCGACGAGGAGCTCGCGCCGTTGCGGGGTCTGCGGGTGGCGGCGTCGGGGGCTGCCCCGCTCCCTCGGACGGTGTCCGAGCGGCTCCTCGCAGCGGGCGTCCGGGTGCAGGAGGGTTACGGCCTCACGGAGGCGTCGCCGGGGGTCTGCATGGCCACGGGGACCGATGCCCCGATCGGCTCGGTGGGCCCGCCGCTCCCGGGGGTGGAGGTCCGGCTCGTCGACGCCCAGGGCGGCGACGTGCTGGTGGGCGACGAGGGTGAGGTCTGGGTCCGTGGCCCCAACGTCTTCGCCGGCTACCTCGACGATCCCGACGCCACCCGTGCCGTGCTCACCGACGACGGCTGGCTCCGCACCGGGGACCTCGCCGTGGTCGACGAGAAGGGGCACCTCTCGATCGTGGGCCGGTCGAAGGAGCTCGTGATCGTCTCCGGGTTCAACGTGGCGCCCCGGGAGGTGGAGGAGGTCCTGCTGTCCGCCGCCGGTGTGGCGGCTGCGGTCGCCTACGGCGTGCCCCACCCGCACACCGGCGAGGCGGTCCACGCCGACGTCGTCGCCGCCGAGGGCGCCGTGCTGGACACCGATCTCCTGCTCGCCCACTGCGAGCGGTACCTCGCCCGGTACAAGTGCCCTGTGTCGATCCAGGTGGTGGCCTCGCTCCCCGTGGGGGTGACCGGCAAGCGTCTCCGTCCCGGCGGATGAGCGCGGCCATGCCCGACTCCGACGAGGCGGACGAGGCCTTCGAGGCGGCCGACCGGTCGTCCGCGGGCTGGTTCGCCGGTACTCGGACGGGCCGGGCGATCCTCTCGGTCGGCCTGGTGGTCGTCCTGGTCTCGGTCCTGGTCTGGAACCTGCCGCAGGACCTGGCCGTCCGCGAACGCCTCGTCCCGGTGGTCCAGCCGGTCGTCAACCCGCTCGGGCTCAACCAACGCTGGGAGCTCTTCTCCCCGGACCCCGCACGGACCTCCGTCGAGGTCACCGCCGAGGTTGTGTACGCCGACGGCTCCACCCGCACCTACCGATTCCCGGACGGCGAACCGTTCCTCGGCGCCCTGCGCGAGTACCGGTGGCGCAAGCTCGAGCGCCGGTTGCGCCTCGACTCGCGTCGCGACCTGTGGGGTCGGACCGCGGCCTGGATCGCAGCGCAGTACGAGGACGACGCCGCAGCGCAGGGGACCGCGGTCGCCTCGGTGACCCTGGTGCGCCGCACTGCGGCCACCCCGGCCCCGGGGAGCGGCGCCGATCGGGAGTGGCAGCGCGAGGAGTACTTCACCCTCCGGGTCCCGGGGTCACCGCCGTGACCGGCCGGTTCCTCGACGCCTGGCGCCGCTTCTGGTTCGTGCCGGTCCCGGCGAGCCCGCTCACCCTGTGGCGTGCGGCCTTCGGCCTGACCGCCACGGTGTGGCTGCTCTCGATCGGCCCCGACCTCGGCGCCCTCTATGGCGAGGGGGGGCTCGCCCCCACGCCCACCTACGCGCCCTGGCGTCTGGGCGTGTTCCAGTGGTGGGAGTCGGACACGGCCATCGCCGTCGTCTACCTCCTGTCGGTGGTGGCCGCCGTGGCCGTCACGCTGGGCTGGGGCGTCCGGATGGCCGCACCGGCGCTGTTCCTGGGTCTGCTCTCGTTCCAGCTCGACAACACGTCGGTCCTCAACGCCGGCGACGAGCTGCTGCGCATCTGGGCGGCGTACCTCGCGCTCTACGCCCTGCTCACGCCGGGGCGCTGCACCGCAGTGCCGCTCGGTGGCTCCGATGGACCGTCCGTGACCGCGCCGCCGTGGCTGCTCCGGCTGGTGCAGCTGCAGCTGACGATCGTCTACCCGTTCTCGGTGTACGCCAAGCTGCAGGGGGACACCTGGTGGGACGGTACTGCGGCCTACTGGGCGCTCGGCCTCGAGGACTTCGAGCGGTTCCCCGTGCCCTCGTTCGTGACCGGGTCCGAGGCGGTGGTGGCCCTGCTCACCTGGGGTGCGCTGGCGGTGGAGGTCCTCGTCCCGGTGCTGTTGTGGATCCCCCGGACCCGTCGCATCGCCATCGTCGCCGGGGTCGTGCTGCACCTGTCCTTCGACTACGCCCTCCGGGTCGGGTTCTTCGGTTGGTCGATGACCATCGGGTACCTCGCCTTCCTCACCCCGTCCGAGGCCGCCCGCCTCCTGCGTCCGTTCACCAGGCAGGCCCGACCGGTCCCGGCGGCGGCGCCGGCGGCGGAGGCCCCGGCAGGTCCGGCCTGAAAGGCCCCACCTGCATTGTGAACGCACGCACAAGCTCTCTACTGTCTACGCCATGGCGGCAGACCGGCCGGACGTCCGAGGCGATCACATCCCGGAGGCCACGGTGGCGCGCCTCCCCCTCTACCACCGGAGCCTCGCCGACCTCCGCCACGCCGGCGTCACGACGGTGTCGTCCGAGCGGCTCGCCGAGCTCGCCGGGGTCAACGCGGCCAAGGTCCGCAAGGACTTCTCCTACCTCGGCACCTATGGCACGCGTGGCGTCGGCTACGAGGTCGAGTACCTCCTCGTCGAGGTCGAGCGGGTCCTGGGTCGGACCCACCTGTCCCCGGTCGTGATCGTCGGGCTCGGCAATCTGGGGCGTGCGCTGGCGGCCTACGACGGGTTCGACGATGGCGGCTTCCCCGTCGTCGGCCTGGTCGACGCCGACCCGGCCAAGATCGGCACCGAGCTGGTCGGCCACCGGGTCGAGCCGCCGTCCGAGCTCGCCCGGATCGTCGCCGAGCACGGTGTCGAGGTCGGGATCATCGCCACCCCCGCCGCCGGCGCCCAGCAGGTCGCCGACGCCCTGGTCGCGGCCGGCGTGCGATCGATCCTGAACTTCGCCCCTGCGGTGGTGACCGTGCCGGACCACGTCCCGTTGCGCAAGGTCGACGTGGCCACGGAGCTCCAGATCCTGAGCTTCTATGCCGAGCGGGGCGATCTCGACGTCCGACAACGCGCCGAACGCACGGCGTCGTGAGCCCGATGACCCGGCTTCCTGAGCCCGATGGCACCGGACCTTGGTCCCGTTTCCCCCGGGGGGACTTGGCAGCGGGGGGTCTCGGGGGCGATCCTATGATCGGAGCGCGATCCCCGTGGTCGCGTGCACGTCGCAAGGAGCGCAACGGCGCGTGTCTCTCGTCGTCATCGGCCTGAACCACCGGACGGTCCCCCTCGAGACGCTCGAGCGGGTGACGGTGGCCGAGCGCGCCCTGCCGAAGGCCCTCCACGACCTCGTCACGCGGGCGAACGTCAGCGAGGCGGTCGTCGTCTCCACCTGCAACCGCACCGAGGTCTACGCCCGGGCGGAGCGGTTCCACGGCGCCTACGAGGACGTCCGCAGCTTCTTCGCCGAAACGGCCGGCCTGTCGTTCGAGGCGTTCACCGACCACCTCTACTCGCTCCACGACGCCGACGCCGCCCACCACCTCTTCCGTGTGGTGTCGGGCCTCGATTCGGCCGTCCTCGGTGAGCACGAGATCCTCGGGCAGGTGCGTCGCTCCTGGGAGGTCGCGCTCGAGGAGCGTGCCGCCGGGGCACTCCTGAACCCCCTCTTCCGCCACGCGGTCGAGGTGGGCAAGCGGGTCCGCACGGACACGGCCATCGCCCGCCACACCACGTCGGTCTCCCACTCGGCGGTCGAGCTCGCCGCCGAACGCCTCGGCGGGCTCGCCGACCGGAGCGCGTTGGTGCTCGGTGCCGGCGAGATGGGCGAGGGCGTCGCCCGGGCCCTCGTGAGCGCAGGTCTCGGTTCGCTCCTCGTGGCCAACCGCACCCCGACCACCGCGGTGGCGCTTGCCGGCCGGCTCGGCGGTTCGGCCGTCGCCCTCGGCGCGCTCACCACTGCGCTCGCCGAGGTGGACGTGCTGCTCACGTGCACGGGCGCGACGCTCCCGGTCCTCGGTGCCGACGACCTCGCCCGGGTCATGCACGACCGGGACGGACGGCCGCTGCTCGTGGTCGACATCGCCGTGCCACGTGACGTGGAGCCGGCGGCGGCCTCGGTGCCCGGCATCACCCTGCTCGACATGGACGACCTGCGAACGTTCGCCGACGCCGGGCTCGCCAGCCGCCGCCGTGAGGTCGGTGCCGTCGAGGCGATCATCGACGACGAGCTGGACCGCTACCTCGACACCCTGGCCACGCGGTCGGTGGAGCCGGTGGTGGCCATGCTCCACCAGCGGGCGGAGCAGATCCGTGCAGCCGAGCTCGAGCGGCTCGGCGCCCGTCTCGCCCACCTCGACGAGCGGGATCGCCGTGCGGTCGAGGCCCTCGCCGCCGGCATCGTCGGCAAGCTCCTCCGGGAGCCCACGGTCCGCCTGAAGGACGCGGCGGGTAGCGCACGTGGCGAGCGGCTCGCCGAGGCTCTCCGCGACCTGTTCGACCTCTGACCCCATGACCCGGGTCCGCGCCGCGACCCGCGGGAGCCCGCTCGCCCTGTGGCAGACCCGCCACGTCGCGGCGTTGCTGCGGTCGGCCCACGCCGGCGTGACCGTCGAGGAGGTCGCCGTCTCCACCGTGGGCGACCGCAGGCTCGACGTCCCCATCCACGAGATGGGCGGCAAGGGCGTGTTCGCGAAGGAGGTGCAGCAGGCGGTGCTCGACGGCCGGGCCGACATCGCCGTGCACTCCGGGAAGGACCTGCCGGCCCTCACCCCTCCGGGCCTCGTGATCGCCGCCGTGCCGGAGCGGGCCGATCCGCGCGACGTCCTCGTCGGCGCCCGGCTGGCCGAGCTCCCCGTCGGCGCGCACGTCGGCACGGGATCGGTGCGCCGCCGTGCCCAGCTCGCCTGGCTCCGGCCCGACCTGCGCTTCGGCGAGCTGCGCGGGAACATCGCCACCCGGCTCGAACGGGCCGCCGGCTTCGACGCCATCGTCATGGCGAAGGCGGCGCTCGACCGCCTCGAGGTCGAACCGCCGATCGTCGATCCGGTGCCGGTCGACCTCATGGTCCCGCAGGTCGCGCAGGGGGCCCTGGTGGTCGAGTGCCGGGAGGACGACCTCGCCACCCTGGCCCTGCTGCGGGCGATCGAGCACGCGCCCACGCGCACCGTGGTCGACGCCGAGCGGGCGTTCCTCGTCGAG
>JBEIGA010000037.1:0-19343 GCA_040382135.1 Acidimicrobiales bacterium | reverse complement strand
GTCGATCGACGAGCACGTGCTGGCCGCGCCCTACGAGCGCAACGTGCCGGTGCTGATGGCCCTGCTCGGCATCTGGTACGCCTGCTTCCTCGACGAGGAGACCCTCGCCGTGGTCCCCTACAGCCAGCTCCTGCGACGGTTCCCCGAGTACCTGCAGCAGCTCGACATGGAGTCGAACGGCAAGCGGGTCGACCGTTACGGCCGACCGATCGCCACCCACACGGCGCCCATCGTGTGGGGCACCGCGGGGACCAACGGCCAGCATGCGTACTTCCAGCTGCTCCACCAGGGGACCCGGTTGGTACCCGTCGACCTCATCGGGTTCGTGAACCCCGTGGAGGAGCTGGGGCAGCACCACGACCTGTTGATGGCCAACTGCCTCGCGCAGGCGGAGGCCCTGGCGTTCGGCCGGACCGAGGACGAGACCCGGTTCGCCGGCGTGGTCGACCCGCTGGTGCCGCACCGCACCTACCCGGGCAACCAGCCGTCGTCCCTGCTGCTCGCCGACCGCCTGAGCCCCTACCGGCTCGGTCAGCTGGTCGCCATCTACGAGCACAAGGTCGCGGTGCAGGGCTTCGTGTGGGGGCTGAACAGCTTCGACCAGTGGGGCGTCGAGCTCGGCAAGCAGCTGGCCGGACGGATGGCGGCCGAGCTGCTCGCGGCCGAGGAGCCCGAGCTCGACCACGACGCGTCCACCAACGCCGCGGTGCGCCGGTACCGCGCGCTCCGGGAGCGTCGGTGAGCGGGCGCCGAGGTCTGCTCCCCGCGCCCGGATGCGCGAACCTGTGGGGAGAGGGACGGAGGGTCACCACATGAAGGTCGTGGTCGTCTACGAGAGCAGGACCGGGAACACGAAGCGCGCCGCGGGCGAGATCGCCCTCGCAGCGCAGGCACGCGGTGCCGAGGCGGTCATGTACCCGGTCGACTCGGTCGACCTGAAGCGCCTGGCCGAGGCGGACCTCGTGTTCGTGGGCACGTGGACCGACGGCATCATCATCGCCGGCCACCGCCACGGTGGCGCGGGCAAGATCGAGAAGCTGCCGACGCTGGAGCGCAAGCCGGTGGCCGCCTTCCTCACCTACGCCCTGCACACCGGCAAGGCGGTCGAGAAGCTCGCCGGCCACCTCGAGTACAAGGGCGCGCACGTGGTCGCGAAGGCCGTCTTCCGTCGTGACCGCATCCCCCAGGGCGTCGAGGAGTTCGTCGCCGAGGCCATGAAGGCCGCCGGTCGCCCCGTCGCCGCCTGACGTCGCCGCTCGACGGGCTGTTCGTCTGCTCGCCTGTTCATCTGCTCGTCATCGACAGGACACGCGTCGTGGGTACGTTGCCCACGCAACGGGGAAGGCTCCCCACGGTCCCGCGGAGGTGAGCGATGCGAAGCCAGGAGACGTTCGGCGACTTCTACCGGCGGCACGAGCCGCTGTCACGGACCGAGCTCTACCACCGTGCACGCTCGGTCGGCGTCCCGGATGCCGCGCTGCTGTCGAAGGCGGAGCTCATCCACGCCCTTGCCGAGGTGGAGGCGGGCGAGGCGATCGCCGCCTGAGACCCGACTCCGGTGCGATGATGCCAGGGTGCCCCCTGCGGTCGAGCCGGACGCCAGACGACCCAAGGTCGTTCTGCACGACCACCTCGACGGCGGCGTCCGGCCGGGGACGGTCGCCGAGCTCGCTGCGGCGTCGGGCCTGACCCTGCCGGTTCCGGCGCAGGACCTCGCCGACTGGTTCACGATCGTGCCGGGTCTGCCGGTCCTCGACGCCTGGCAGCGGTTCGCCCTCGTGATCGACGTGCTCCAGTCGGCGGACGGGTTGGCGCGGGTCGCGAGGGAGGCGGTGGAGGACCTCGCGGGCGACGGCGTGGTCTACGCCGAGCTGCGGTTCGCCCCGCTCGAACACACCCGCGGTGGTCTCGGACCCGACGAGGTGGTCGCAGCGGTGGTCGACGCACTCGCCGCGGCCGAGGCCGCGACCGGGACGGTCGCCCGGGTGATCGTCTGCGGTTTGCGGGAGCAGCCGCCCGAGCGTGCGCTCGCCGCCGCCGAGCTCGCGGCGCGCTGGGCCGGCCGAGGGGTCGTGGGGTTCGACCTCGCGGGTCTCGAGCCCGGCAACCCGGCGTCCCGCTGCACCGATGCGTTCCGGACCGCCCGTGCCGCGGGGCTCGGCATCACGGTCCACGCCGGTGAGATGGACGGGGTGGCGAGCATCCGCGACGCGTTCGATGCCGTTCGTCCCGACCGCATCGGCCACGGCTGGCGGATCATCGAGGACTGCACGGCGGCCGGGGGTGTGATCGTCCGCCTCGGCCCGACGGCGCGCGCGGTGCTCGAAGCCGGGACGCCGCTCGAGCTCTGCCCCACGTCCAACGCGTGCCTCGGCCTGCCGATCGAGCAGCACCCCGTCCGGCTCCTCGCCGACGCCGGGTTCCGCATCAGCATCAACCCCGACGATCGGGCCATCACCACCACGACGACGAGTCGGGAGCACGCCCTCCTCGCCGAGCACCACCGGTTCACCGACGGGGAGCTGCGGGCGATCGGCCGCGTCAGCCTGGCCGATGCGTTCTGCGACGACGCCACCCGGGCACGGGTGGCGTCGCGCCTCGACCGTTGAGGCCGCCTACTTCTTGGCGCCGAGGTCGATCGGGCGGCTGACGTCGGCGAAGAAGTCGTTGCCCTTGTCGTCCACCACGATGAACGCCGGGAAGTCCTCGACCTCGATCCGCCAGACCGCCTCCATGCCGAGCTCCGGGTACTCGAGGACCTCGACCTTGCGGATGCAGTCCTTGGCGAGCCGGGCGGCAGGGCCGCCGATGGAACCGAGGTAGAAGCCGCCGTGGCGGTGGCAGGCGTCGGTGACGGCCTTCGAGCGGTTGCCCTTGGCGAGCATGACGAAGCTGCCGCCGGCCGCCTGGAACTGGTCGACGTAGGAGTCCATCCGGCCTGCGGTGGTGGGGCCGAACGATCCGGAGGCGTAGCCCTCCGGGGTCTTGGCCGGACCCGCGTAGTAGACGGGGTGGTCCCGGAGGTAGTCCGGCATGCCGTCGCCGGCGTCGAGGCGCTCCTTGAGCTTGGCGTGGGCGATGTCGCGGGCCACGACCATGGTGCCGGTGAGCGAGAGGCGGGTCTTGACCGGGTACTTCGAGAGCTCCGCGCGGATCTCGGCCATGGGCCGGTTCAGGTCGATGCGCACGACGTCGTCGCTGAGGTCGGATGCGTCGACCTCGGGCAGGAAGCGGGCCGGGTCGCGCTCGAGCTCCTCGAGGAACACGCCCTCGGCGGTGATCTTGCCGAGGGCCTGGCGGTCCGCCGAGCAGGAGACCGCGATCGCCACGGGGCAGCTCGCGCCGTGGCGGGGCAGGCGGATCACCCGCACGTCGTGGCAGAAGTACTTGCCGCCGAACTGGGCGCCGATGCCGGTCTGCTGCGAGATGCGCAGGACCTCCGCCTCCATCTCGAGGTCGCGGAAGCCGTTGCCGAGGACGCTGCCCTCGGTGGGGAGCGAGTCGAGGTAGCGGGCGCTCGCGAGCTTCGCGGTCTCGAGGGCCATCTCACCGGACGTGCCCCCGACGACGACGGCGAGGTGGTACGGCGGGCAGGCGGCGGTGCCGAGGCTGCGGATCTTCTCGTCGATCCACTTCGCGAAGGCGGTCGGGTTCAGGAGCGCCTTGGTCTCCTGGAACAGCAGGCTCTTGTTGGCCGAGCCGCCGCCCTTGGCCATGAACAGGAACTTGTAGGCGGCGCCGTCGACCGCGCCGATCTTGATCTCGGCGGGGAGGTTCGTGCCCGTGTTGGTCTCGTCCCAGAAGGTCAGCGCCGCGGTCTGGGAGTACCGGAGGTTGTCCCGGAGGTAGGTCTCGTAGACGCCCCTGGCGATGGCCGCCTCGTCGCCGCCGCCGGTGAAGACGAGCTGGCCCTTCTTGCCCTTCACGATGGCGGTGCCGGTGTCCTGGCAGCCGGGCAGGATCTCGCCGGCGGCGATGGCGGCGTTCTTGAGCAGGTCGAGCGCGACGAAACGGTCGTTCGCCGAGGCCTCGGGGTCCTCGAGGATCTTCGCCAGCTGGGCGAGGTGGCCCGACCGCAGGAAGTGGGCGATGTCGTGCATCGCCGTGCGGGTGAGCAGGGTGAGCGCCTCGGGCTCCACCCTGAGGAAGGTCTGTCCCGCCGCTTCGAACGTGGAGACGAAGTCGGTGGTGAGCAGGCGGTACGACGTGGGGTCGGCGCCGAGGGGGAGCATGTCCTGGTACACGAAGTCCGGCATGCGATCAGGCTACGGCGCGCCCCCGGCCGGGGTCCCAGCCGGAGCAGGCTCAGGCCAGGCGGTGCTTGAGCAGGGTGATGCCGTCGTCGCCGTGCTCGAACACGGGCACGACGCGGCGTCCGACCGCCAGGTCCTCCGGTGAAGCGTCCACGATCACCGAGCTGAGGTGTGGGCCCTCGTCGAGCTCGACGATGGCGAGCAGCTGCGGCACCTCGTCGGCGAAGTGCGGGGTCACGGGCGTGCGGGCGATCGTGAAGGTGAAGATCGTGCCCTCGCCGGACACCTCCTCCCAGCCGAGATCGTCGGAGAGGCACGCCACGCAGCGGTGCCGCGGGTAGTGGTTCCACGCTCCGCAGGCGTTGCAGCGCTGGAGCAGCACGTGGCGCTCGGCCAGCGCCTCCCAGAACGGGCGGGTGGTGGGGGTGGGGAAGGGGCGGGGCTTGGCCGGGCCGGTCACCGTCACCACCCCCCGGCGAGCACGAGGGACGCCTGTTCGCTCATCACGCCGCCGGTCCCGGTCACGTAGGCGAGGTCGCAGTCCGGCACCTGCCGCTCGCCGCAGCCGCCGCGCAACTGCCGGACCGCCTCGACCACCTGGGACATGCCGCCGCTCAGGCCGGCCTGCCCGTAGGAGAGCTGACCCCCGTGGGTGTTGCAGGGGAAGTCGCCCCGATGGGTGAGGTCGTGGTCGCGGACGAAGGCCATGCCCTCGCCCTTCCCGCAGAACCCGCTGTCCTCGATGGAGAGCAGGGCCGTGATCGTGTAGCAGTCGTACAGCTCCACGACGTCGATATCGGCCGGGGTCACGCCCGCCATCCCGAAGGCCTGCCGGGCGGCGGCAGCGACCGGGGTGACCAGCAGGTCCCTGGTGTACGTGGGCGTCTTGTGGGTGATGTGCTCGCCGAACCCGATCACCCGGGCGGGGCGGTGCGGGCTGCGCCGGGCCTTGTCGCCTCCGGCCACCACGATCGCGGCGCCGCCGGAGCACGGCATCACGATCTCGAGGATGTGGAGGGGGTCGGCGATCATGCGGCTGGCGAGGACGTCGTCGATCGTGAGCGGGACGTCGCGGAACACGGCGTCCGGGTGGGCGTGGGCGTTGGTGCGCTGGTCGACGGCGATCTTGGCCATCGCCCGCTCGTCGTAGCCGTAGAGCGCGCCGTAGCGCTGGGCGATCATGGCGTAGCCGCAGTTCTGGGCCACGTTGCCGTAGGGGATGTCGAACTCGGCCTGCGGCGAGCCCCAGAGGTTGCTCGAGGCGCCGAACTCGGCCCGCGGATCGGGCGGGGTGGGGAAGGGCGGCTCGGGCACGTCGCGGGACACGGTGGCGCACACCACCACGTCGCAGATGCCGAGCTCGATGGCCGCGGCGGCCCGCCAGACCATGCCGACCGGGCCGGCGCCGCCGAGGTCGACCTTCTCGGCGAGGTTGATCTCCCAGCCGCAGTACTCGGCGATGGTGGCCGGGGTGAAGTGGGTGGACTCCCGGACGTCACCTGCGCAGACGATGCCGTCGACGTCGCGCGACCCGAGGCCGGCGTCGGCGAGGGCCCGGGCGGCGAGGTCCGCCCAGTGCTCGATCGAGAAGATGCGCGGCCGGTCGTCCCGCCGCAGCGGCGCGTCGTCGGCGATCCCGACGATCGCCGCCTCCCCCCGGAGCCCCATGGCGCCCTCCCTCGTGGTCCTGGGCTGCAGCCCACTCCGCAGGCGGGGCGTTCGCCAAACCGGAGCCTCCGCAGCGGGATCGCTAGCCTCGGCCGGGTGGCAGAGACGACCGTCGTGCTCCACTACCGGCGCACGGCCACCTACGGCCTGAACGTGCTGCTCGCTGCGGTCGAGCAGGAGCTCGGTCCCGAGCCCGGCCTCGATCTGCGCCTCGCACGTGGGCTCGAGGAGACGATCGCCGCCGCCGCCCTCGCCGCAGGGCACCGGGTGCTCGTCGCCTGGTCCTTCTACTCGCCGGAGGTGTCGGCCGTCGCGGCCGAGCTCGCCCGGTGCCGCGCCGAGCTCGGGCCGGGCGCGCTGCACGTCGTCGGCGGCGTCCACGCGACGGCCGAGCCGGCGGCCACGCTCGCGCTCGGGTTCGACCTGCTGATCGCCGGCGAGGGAGAGGAGCCCTTCGTGCGGCTGCTCGAGGCGTTGCGCGACGACGGCCCCCTCGACGACGTCCCCGGGCTCGTGCGTCCCGCCGCGGACGGCTCCCTGCTGCGGAACCCTCCTGCCCCCCGCCATCCCCTCGGCCGGTTCCCGCCGTTCCCCGTCGTGCACGGGCGGTTCAACCCGATCGAGATCACCCGGGGCTGCGTCTACGCATGCTCCTTCTGCCAGACGCCCTCGATGTTCAAGGCGCGCTTCCGGCACCGCCCCGTGGAGGACGTCCGCCGGTACGCCGGGCTGATGCTGGCCACCGGTCGCAAGGACGTGCGCTTCCTCACCCCGACCTCCCTGTCGTACGGCTCCGACGACGAGTCCGTGCGGCTCGACGCCGTGGAGGCGCTGCTCGCCGGGGTCCGCGACGAGGTGGGCGACCGGGGGCGCATCTTCTTCGGCACGTTCCCCTCGGAGGTGCGCCCGGAGCACGTCACGCCCGAGGCGTTGGCGGTCATCCGTCGCTACTGCGACAACGACAACCTCGTGATCGGCGGGCAGTCCGGCTCCGAGGCGGTGCTCGCGGCGACGAACCGCGGGCACGGGGTGGAGGTGATCGTCGACGCCTGCCGGATCGCGGCCGAGGCGGGCTTCGTGCCGAACGTCGACATGCTCTTCGGCCTGCCCGGTGAGACCCCTGCGGACGTCGAGGCCTCGCTGGCCCTCGCCCAGCGTCTGGCCGACGTCGGCGCCCGCGTGCACGGGCACACCTTCATGCCCCTGCCGGGGACCGCGCTCCGGGATGCGCCGCCGGGCCGGCTCGACGACGAGACCCGAGCCCGGCTCGACCGGCTCGCGTCCCAGGGCGCGGCCTACGGCAGTTGGCGCCGTCAGGAGGAGGTCGCGGCGGCGATGGTGGCGGTCCGGCCCACGCGCCGGCGAGGGCGGGCCCCGGTCAGCGGCGCGGACGGGTGAGGAGCGCCTCGAGCGCCGGCACGTCGGCGAGCGCCCGCAGCAGGTCGTTGAGGTGGGTGCACGACGAGAGCGACGTGAGGGTGGCGGGGACCGTGGTGCGCAGGTCCGCCACGGGCTCGCCGACGAGCCGCCCCACGTGCGCCGCCGCGCGCGGGCACTCGCCGAAGGGGAGGACCCGGGGCGCGGCGTAGATCGCGGCGATGCGGTCGTCGTCGGTGAGCCGGGCCTCGACCGTGTACTCGTGCAGCACCTCCTCGATGCCGTCGCGGCGCACGAGGGTGTCGCGGAAGAACGCGTCGATCCGCCGGACCGGTCCGTCGAGCACGTCGATCCGCCGTCGCCGACGCATGGCGCCCGGCGGGAGTGGCGGCTCCTCGTGCCAGTCGAACGGGTCGTCGGTGGCCACCGGGGGCGCATCGGGTCCCTGTTCGTAGGGCAGGCCGAGCCCGGCCCGCATGCTCAGGATCATCGTGCCGGTGGCGTCGAACCCGGCGCACAGGTCGGCCTGCCGGTCGGCGGCCTCGGGCGGGACCGGGCGGGCGTCCTCGGTGCCCGGCGCGACCCGGCGCTGGATGGCGTACAGGGCGATCAGCGCCGCCACGGGCACGTCGTCGAGGAGCAGCCCGAGCGGGGTGCCCTGGAGCTCGGGGTGGGCGGCGCGTGCGGCGGCGCGGAACCGGCTCCGGGCGCTCGTGCCGAGCAGCGGTCCCGGATCGAAGGGCGGCTCGATCTGCAGGGAGCGGACCTGCATCTCCGGGTCGAGGAGCGTGTCGAGCGAGCCGCTCGCGAGCACCTCGCCCCGTCCCGTGGCGTCGGTGCGGACGTCGCGGGCGCCGCCGACCAGCCGCAGGGTGCCCGGTCCGTCCTCGCTCCAGCGCATGTCGATGTGGCTCGTCCGGCGAACCGATCCGGGCACCCGCGGGGGCATGGCGGGGACCGGGGTCATGGGAGCGGGGGGACGGTGGGGCTGCACCACGGGCGGGACCCTAGCGACCCGTCCGGCCACACACCCGAGGCCGACGGAGGACGAGGTCGCGCGGAGGTAGCCAACGGGTGAACGAAAGGTAGCGTCCCGGGCGTGCATCGGGTCCGTGCCATCACCCTCCTCGCTCCGGTGGCGCTCGTCGCCGCCGCCTGCGGTTCCAGCGACGCCGTCGGCCTCTTCGTCACCGGTTCGTCGACGGTGGAGCCCATCGGCGTCCGGGCCGCCGAGCTCTTCGAGGACGTCAGCTCCGACGTGTTCGTCTCGGTCGAGGGGCCGGGGACGGGGGACGGCTTCAAGAAGTTCTGTGCCGGCGAGGCCGACGTGGCGAACGCGTCCCGCCGGATCAAGGACCCGGAGATCGAGGACTGCGCGGCGGCCGGGATCGAGTGGGTCGAGCTGGCCGTGGCGTACGACGGTCTGGCGGTCGTGGCCCACCCCGACACGCCGATCGACTGCCTCACCTTCCCTGACCTGTACGCGCTGCTCGGCCCGGAGGCGAAGGGCACCACCTCGTGGACGGAGGCCGGTGAGCTCGCCGCCGAACTGGGGTCCACGACGGAGCTCCCCGACCTCCCGCTCGGGATCTCCGCTCCGGGCACCGAGTCGGGGACCTACGACAGCTTCGTGGAGCTCGTCATCGCCGACATCGCCGACGCACGCGTGGAGGAGGGCTTCGTCGCCGAGGTGGATGCCGAGACGTTGCGGCCCGACTACCCCAGCGCGGCGGACGACAACATGATCATCGCCACCGTCGGGGGTCAGCCCGGGACGCTCGGCTTCATCGGCTTCGCCTACGCCGAGGCATCCCGCGACCGCGTGAAGCTCCTCGCCGGCGACGGCGGCGAGGGGTGCGTCGAGCCCACGACGGAGACGATCGCCGACGGCTCCTACCCGATCGCCCGGACGCTCTACGTCTACGTCAGCGTCACCGCCGCGCGCGAGCGTCCGGCGCTGGTGGAGTTCGTGGACTTCTTCGTCGGTGACGGGCTCGAACCGGCGGTCGAGGCGGCCGGCTACGTCGTCCTCCCGCTGGAGGCCGAGGAGGAGACCCGAGCCGCCTGGACGGCTGTCCGCCCCTGACCCCCGGGGTCAGGAGAGGGATTCGAGCTCGAGGGTGAGCTTCTCCCACTGGGCCATGAGGTCGGCGGCGCGGTCCTTGGCCGCGTCGTGCTCGGCCACGAGGGCGGCGACGCGCTCCTGGTCGGCGTAGACCTCCGGGTCGGCGAGCCGGCGCTGCACCTCGGCGACGGCCGCCTCCGCCTCCTCCCACTGCTTCTCGACACGGGCGACCTTCTGCTGCAGGGCGCGCGCCGCCTTCTGGCGGTCGCGGCGGTCCTGGTTCGACGGCGACGGCGGCGAGGTCGGGGCGGCCTTCGGGGCGGCCTTCCGGGAGGTCGGTCCGCCGGACCTCGCTGTCGGTGGCGTCGGGGGCGGATCGGGGACCTCGTTGGGGAACAGGATCCGCTCGTCGACCCCCTCGTGCCAGCGCACCCTGCCGTCGCGGACCTCGACGAGGGCGTCGGCGACGCCGCGGATGAGGTGCCGGTCATGGGTGACGAGGATGACCGTGCCGGGGTAGGCGCCGAGCGCGTCCTCGAGCATGTCGCAGCTCGGGAGGTCGAGGTGGTTGGTGGGCTCGTCGAGCACGAGGAGGTTCACGGGCAGGAGCATCGTCTTCGCCAGGGCGACACGGGTCCGCTCGCCGCCGGAGAGCACGGCGATGCGCCGGTCGACGGCGTCGCCGCGGAACCCGAAGGCGGCGGCGATGGTCCGGAAGTTGCGCCCGTCCACCGCCGGCGCGCTGCGGCGGATCTCCTCGAGGACGGTCCGGCCGGGGTCGAGCGACTCGGCGAGGTCCTGCTTGAAGGTGGCGACGCTCACGTTCGCGCCGAGGTCGACGCTGCCCTCCTTGGGCGACAGCTCGCCGAGGACCAGCCGCACGAGCGTGGTCTTGCCTGCGCCGTTGGGCCCGACGAACGCGACCTTGCGGCCGCGCTCGATCACGAGGTCGACGTCGCGGAGCACGGGCTCCTGGCCGTAGCCGGCGGTGACGTGGCGGATCGTGACGACCTCGCGGGACGACCGGGGCGGCGTCGGGAACTGGAAGCGCGCCTGCAGCTCCTCGCGGGTGGGCACCACGATCCGGTCGATCTTCTCGAGGGCCTTCACCCGGCTCTGCACCTGGCGGGCCTTGGTGGCCTTGTACCGGAAGCGCTCGATGAACCGCTCGGCCTGTGCGAGCTGCTTCTCCTGGTTCGCGGCCGCCGCCTCCAGCGCTGCGAGTCGCTCCTCCCGCTGCGCCACGAACTCGGCGAACCCGCCGACGTACTCGGTGGCGACCCCGCCGGCGAGCTCGACGACCCGGTTGGCGACGGCGTCGATGAAGTCGCGGTCGTGGCTCACGAACAGCAGCGCGCCGGAGAACGCGGCGAGGTGCTGCTCCAGCCACGCCACGCTGTCGACGTCGAGGTGGTTGGTGGGCTCGTCGAGCACGAGGAGGTCCGGCTTGGAGAGCAGGAGCCGGGCGAGCGACACCCGCATGCGCCAGCCGCCGGAGAGCTCACCGACCGCGCGCCGGGCGTCGTCGGCGGCGAAGCCGAGACCGGCGAGGATGCGGTGCGCCTCGGCTTCGATGGCGTAGCCGCCGAGCTGCTCGAAGCGCGCCTGGGCGTGGCCGTAGTCGTCGAGCAGCCCCGCGTGCTCCTCGGGCGAGGCGTCGGCCATGGCGTGCTGCAGCCGGGCGAGCTCCTCGGAGAGGGCCTGGATGTCGGCGGCGCCGCGGAGGACCTCGTCGAGGACCGAGCCCTCGCCGCCGCCCGGGAGCTCCTGGGGCAGGTACCCGATGCGCATGTCCTTGGGACGGTGCACGTCGCCGGCGTCGGGGCTGCGGTCGCCGATCAGGCACTCGACGAGGGTGGTCTTGCCGGCGCCGTTGCCCCCGATCAGCGCGACGCGTCGCCCGGACGAGAGCTGCAGCGTGACGTCGCGGAAGAGGACGCGCGCGCCGTGGGCGATGGAGAGGCCGGAGGCGGTGAGCACCGATCGAGCCTACCGACCCGACCCCCCGGCGCAGGAGCGCCGGCTCCGGTCGGGAGTCTCAGGAGGGGAGCAGGGCCTCGGCGTCGAGGTCGCGGATGGCGGCGCAGTGGCGGGACGCCATGGCCATGAACATGTCGTCGCCGCGGTCGGTCTGCACCACGGCCATCGAGCCGAGCACGGTGATGATCAGCCCGTGGAACTGGGCGTAGCGGTAGTCGTCCCAGCAGGCCGCGAACGGGTGGTCGGTGACGCCGTGGGCGGCGAGCGCGGCGTGGTACCGCTCGACGAGCGCCTGCTCGTGGGTGCGCCGGTCCTCGGTGAGGAGGCTGTTGCCGAGGAAGAAGGCGAGGTCGTTGAGGGGCAGGCCGATCGCCAGGGTCTGCCAGTCGACCGTTGCGACCGGGTAGCCGCCTTCGGCGGTGCCGAACAGCAGGTTGTCGAGGCGGTAGTCGCCGTGCACGGGGGCGAACGGTTCGGGCCGGCCCGTGGCCCACGCGCCGGCGACCGGCGCGAACCGCAGCAGCAGCGCCGCGTCCTCCGCCGAGAGGCGGTCGCGGTAGCGGTCCACGAACGGTGCCGTGGCGAGGTCCATGTACTGTGCGAGGCCTGCCGCCCGGTCGGCGCTCCCTCCGCCGCCGGCGACCCAGGTGATCTCCCGCAGCGAGGGGTCGTTCCAGCGGGGTCCGTGCAGGCCTGCGAGGTTCTCCACGGCGAGCTCGGCCTCGGCGACGGTGCAGCCGCGGATCTGGTCGCCCTGCTGTGCCGGGGCGAGGTCCTCGAGCACGAGGATGAAGTCGCCGCTGTCGTCGTGCGCGCCGTAGATGCACGCCGGCGTGCGGATGGCGACGGTGGGGGCGAGCTCCAGGTAGAAGCGGACCTCGGCCGCGTAGGCGCCGCTCGCCCCGGAGGCCCTGCTGGTGGGGTCCGTGGAGGGGAACTTGCCCACGATCGTCCGGGGGGCGCCACCCGGATCGCCCGCGTAGGTGAGGGTGAACCGCTCGTTGTGCGCCATCTGGCCGGTACCGACCCGGGTGGTCTCGACCGCCGTGACGGTGACGTCGTGGCCCGCCGACCGGAGCACCGCCGTCACCCACTCGGGGGTGACGGCGGCCGGGTCGGTGACGATGGCCGGTTCGGGGCCGCCCACGGTCAGGCGGTGGCCTTCGAGGCCATCTCGGCCAGGTTCACGTTCTTCGGGCCGGTGTGGCGGCCCTGGTCGAACGAGCGCACCGAGATGTCGTGGCCCTCGGCCCGCTTCCGCAGCGCGGCCACGGTGGCCTGCTCCTTCGGGATGTGGGCGAAGGGGTCGTAGTTGTACCAACGCATCGCGTTCTCGTGCGTGATCTTGTTCACGTCCTCGTCGGGGACGCCGGCGAAGACCTGCTCGAGCTGCTCGGCGGCGTCGGGCCAGGTGGAGTCGCTGTGCGGGTAGTCCATCTCCCAGCAGATGTTCTCGATGCCGATCTCGTGGCGGAGGATCACGCCGACGGGGTCGGAGATGAAGCAGGTGAGGAAGTTCCGCTTGAACACCTGGCTCGGCAGCAGGTCGCCGAAGTCCTGACCGGTCCAGTTGTGGTGCATGTCGTAGGTGCGGTCGGCGCGGTCCATGAAGTACGGGATCCAGCCGGTGCCGCCCTCGGACAGCGCGATCTTGATGTCCGGGTAGGCACGGGGGATCCGTGACCACAGGAGGTCGGCGGCGGCCTGGCTGATGTTCATCGGCTGGAGTTGGATCATCACGTCCATCGGCGCGTCGGGCGCGGTGACGACCAGCTCACCCGAGGAGCCCAGGTGGACCGAGAGGACCGTGTCGCAGTCGACCAGCGCCTGCCACAGCGGGTCCCAGTACTCGTTGTGGAAGCTGGGCTGGCCGAGCTTCGCCGGGTTCTCGGTGAAGGTGACCGAGTGGCAGCCGAGCTCGGCGAGCCGGCGCACCTCGGCCGCGGTCTCCTCCGCGCTCCAGATCATCGGGAGGCCCATCGGGATGAACCGGCCCGGGTAGGCGCCGCACCACTCGTGGACGTGCCAGTCGTTGTAGGCCCGGATGAGCGCCTTGGCGAACTCCTTGTCCGGGTGGGCGGCGAAGAGGCGGCCGGCGAAGCCCGGGAAGGACGGGAAGCACATCGAGCCGAGCACGCCTGCGGCGTCCATGTCCTTGACGCGCTCGTGCACGTCGTAGCAGCCGGGCCGCATCTCCTCGAAGGAGGTCGGCTCGATGCCGTACTCCTCCTTGGGACGCCCGGCCACGGCGTTGAGGCCGACGTTGGGGATGACGGCGCCGTTGAACGTCCAGACGTCGTCACCGCTCTCGGTGCGGACCACCTTCGGCGCCTCGCTGCGCCACTTCTCGGCGAGGTGCTGGTCGAACATGTCCGGTGGCTCGCACAGGTGGTCGTCGACGCTGACCAGGATCATGTCTTCGGCGCGCATGGCTCCCCCTCGGGACCGGGTGACGGTGATCACACGGAGAGTACCCCGGGTGTCCGGATCGCCCACCGTCCGACGAGGGGGGACGTGGTCTGGTAGGGATCACCGCATGCAGGACCACCCGCAGGACCACCTGGATGTGCCCACCGTCGTCGACCGCCCCTCGTTCGGATCACCGTTGGAGCGGGCGTTCCTGTTCGACCGCGAGGACCACGGCGCCCTGCTGCTCGTCCGCCACGGGCAGCAGATCACGCCCGACGGCTCCACGCCGGGCGAGTGGAACGATCCCCCGCTGACCGAGCTGGGGCTCCGTCAGATCGAGGCGGTCGCCGGGCTGCTGTCCGACGACCGGGTCGACGCGGTCTACGCCAGTCCGCTCGTGCGCGCCCTGCACACGGGGGAGGGCATCGCCGGGCGCCACGGCCTCGACGTGACGGTGGTGCCGGAGCTGGAGGAGGTGCGGTTGTTCGGCGAGGTGCCACCCGGCTCGGACATCACCGAGGTGATCCCCGGTGATGCTTTGCGAACGGCCGGCGAGCGGTTCGTGCGGGAGCGTCGCTGGGGGCTCTTCCCGTTGTCGGAGGGGAGCGAGCCGTTCCGCGCCCGCGTCGGCGAGGCCATCGAGTCGATCCTCGCGGCGCACCAGGGCGAGCACGTCGTGGTGGCCTGCCACGGTGGCGTGATCAACGCCTTCCTGAGCCGGCAGCTCGGTCTCGAGGCGGACGTGTTCTTCCGCCCGGCGCACTGCTCGGTGAGCCGGGTCGCGTTCGACGCCGAGCTCCGGGTGATCCGGTCGCTGAACGAGGTGCACCACCTCTCGGGCGGGCTCCTCTCGCACTAGGCGAGGGGTCGACCGTCGACGCCCTCGGACTCGGCCTGGGCGGCGGCCCGGATCTCCTCGATGTCGAGCGCGACGACCTTGCCGACGAGGTCCGAGAACACGTGCGCGGGGAGGGCGCCCGGCTGGTCGAACACGAGGACACCGCCCCGGAAGGCCATCAGCGTCGGGATCGACATGATCCGGAGGGCGCCGGCCAGCTCCTGCGCGACCTCGGTGTCGACCTTGGCGAACACGACGTCGGGATGGTCGGCCGCCGCCTGCTCGAAGACCGGGGCGAACATGCGGCAGGGCCCGCACCAGGCGGCCCAGAAGTCGAAGAGGACCGTGTCGTTTCCGTCGATGAGGCTCTGGAACTCGTCGATGGTGGAGATGGAGACCGTGGCGCTGCTCATGCACCCGGCAACCCATACCCCTGGGGGTGTATTCCACGGCATGGGTGGGACGGCGGGGCGCTCGGCTGCGAGAATCCGTGCGTGACCGACCTGCCCCTGGGCTTCCGGGCCCACATCGCCAACATCGGCATCAAGGACGACACCGACGACTTCCTCGTGATCGCCGCCGAACGGCCGTGTGCCGCCGCCGCCGTCTTCACCCGGTCCCGGTTCGCCGGGCCGAGCGTGACGCTCTCGCGCTGGCACGTCGGCGACGGTCGCCTCCGGGCCGTCGCCGTGATCTCGAAGAACGCGAACGTCGCCACCGGCCCCGACGGTGCGGCCGATGCGCACGCGGTCGCCGCCGGCGTCGCCGCCGCCCTCGGCTGTCCGACCGAGGACGTGCTCCTGGCCTCGACCGGGGTGATCGGCCGCCGCTACCCGATGGACCGCATCCGGGCGCACCTCGCCACCCTCCGTCCGCCGTTCGAGGGCACCGACGCCCTCGCCGCGGCCCGGGCGATCATGACCACCGACACCCACCCGAAGATCGCCTCGGCGCCCTGCGGCCCCGGCACCGTGGTGGGCATCGCCAAGGGCGTCGGCATGATCGAGCCGAACATGGCCACGATGCTCGCCTTCGTCCTGACCGACGTCGAGGTCACCGCCGAGGAGCTCGACGCGCGGTTCCGGTCCGTGGTCGACCGCACTTTCAACGCGTTGAGCATCGACGGCGACACCTCCACCTCGGACACGGCGGCCGTACTGGCGTCGGGTCTCGCAGGTCCCGCCGATCCGGACGAGCTCGAGCACGCTCTGGAGACCGTCTGCCTCGACCTGACCCGTCAGATCGGCCGTGACGGCGAAGGCGCCACCAAGCTCCTGGTGGTCACGGTGACCGGCGCCGCCGACCGCCCCAGGCGAAGCGGGTGGCGAAGTCGATCCTGAACTCGCCCCTGGTCAAGACCGCGGTGCACGGCGCCGACCCGAACTGGGGTCGGGTGGCCATGGCCGTCGGCAAGTGCGAGGACGAGATCGACATCGACCAGGACCGGGTCGTGATCCGCTTCGGCGACCAGGAGGTCTTCCCGAGCGTCGCCGACGACGCGGCGTCCCTCGAGCGCCTGGCCGAGTACATGCGTGGGGACGAGGTGCACATCGTCGTGGACCTCGCGATCGCGGCCGGCTCGGCCACCGTCTACGGGTGCGACCTGTCCGACGGCTACGTGCGCATCAACGCCGACTACACGACCTGAGGTCACGATGGATCTGGGACTGCGCGACCGCGTCGTGCTCATCAGCGGCGCACACCGGGGCACCGGCGCCGGTACCGCCCGCGTCTTCGCGGCGGAGGGGGCCAGGGTGGCGGTGCACGGCCACGAGCCGGGCCAGGCGGATGCCGTCGTGGCGGGCATCGTGGAGGCGGGCGGGGCCGCAGTGGCGGTGGACGGCGACCTCGGCACCGATGCCGGGGCGGCCCGGGCCGTGGCCACGGCCACCGAGGCCGTCGGTCCCGTCGAGGTGCTCGTGAACAACTACGGGGCGCCCGTGGACTCGTCGTGGACCACGCCGGCCGACGACTGGGTGAAGGGCTGGGAGGTCAACCTCCTCACCGCCGTGCGGCTCACCCAGCAGGTGCTCCCCGGCATGCGCGAGCGGGGGTGGGGCCGGGTGGTGTTCATCGGCACGATCGGCACCGAGCTGCCCGGCGACCGCAACCCCGACTACTACGGGACGAAGGCCGCCCTGCCGCTGCTCGTCCGCAGCCTGGCGAAGGAGGTGCGCGGCACGGGGATCACGGTGAACGTGGTGAGCCCGGGCATGATCGCCACCGACGAGATCAAGGCGATGATGCGCCGCCGCGCGCTGGACGCAGGGGCCGAGGACACCTGGGAGGCGGTGGAGCGGTGGGCTGCGGCGCACATGCTCGCGAACCTCACCGGCCGCGTCGCCCTGCCCGAGGACATCGGCCGAGTCGTCGCATTCGTGGCGAGCGACGCCGCCTGGCACGTCAACGGCGCCGACCTGAAGGTCGACGGGGGCGCCCGGGACGCCTGACCCTCACGCAGGGAACGTCCACGGAGCGCGTGGGACCCGGTCGGGGTCGAAGCGGGCGACCAACGTCGCCGGCGTGACGGCCTCGTCGCGCTCGCACAACCCGAGCGACCACGCGAGCAGCGAGCGGACCGCCGAGGCGTCGCGACCGAGCGCGGCCTGGTCCGCGAGCGTCACCGCGCCGTCCCGCTTGGCGAGGCGCTCACCCCGCGCGTTCAGCACGAGCGGCACGTGGGCGTGGGCGGGCACGGGCAGTCCGAGCAGGCGGGCGAGGTGGATCTGCCGGGGCGTGGTGGCGAGCAGGTCGTCGCCACGCACCACCTCCTCGACCCCCTGTGCGGCATCGTCCACCACGACCGCGAGGTTGTAGGCCGGGGCGCCGTCGTTCCGCCGGATCACGAAGTCGTCGACGACGCCGGCGAACCGGCCCGCGATGCGGTCCGAGAAGGCCACCTCGGCGCCGGCGGCCTGCAACCGCAACGCCGCCGGCCGTCCCGCCGCCTCCCGGGCGACGCGCTCGGCGGCCGTGAGCCCCCGGCAGGTCCCCGGGTAGGCGCCCTCCGGCAGGTGCTCGTGGGGTGCGGTCGCGGCCTCCCGGATCTCGCGTCGCGTGCAGAAGCAGGGGTAGACGAGCCCGGCGGCGGCGAGGTGGTCGATGGCGGCGTCGTAGAGCGCGGAGCGCTCCGACTGGCGGACGGCCGGGCCGTCCCAGTCGATGCCGAGCGCGGCGAGGTCGTCGAGCTGACCCCGCTCGAGCTCCGGGCGCGACGCCGTCCGGTCGAGGTCCTCGACCCGGAGCAGGAACCGGGATCCGGCGGCACGGGCGAACAGCCAGGCGACCAGCGCGGTGCGGAGGTTCCCGAGGTGCAGGACGCCGGTGGGGCTCGGCGCGAACCGGCCGGTGGCCACGACGCCCTCAGGCGAGGGCGGCGCCGGGCAGGCGCACCTCGCCCGCCAGCTCACCGCCGTCGACGGGGATCACGACGCCGGTCACGAACGCCGCGAGGTCGCTGAGCGCGAACAGCACGACCCGGGCGACGTCGTCGGCGGTCGCCATGCGGCCTGCGGGCAGGGACGCCTCGAACGACGATCGGGCGGCGGGGTCGGCGACCCGCGGGAACGACCGGGTGCTCTCGGTGTCGACGAGCCCCGGCTCGACGCCCAGCACCCGGACGCCGCGTGGGCCGAGCTCGACGGCGAGCGCCCGCGTGAGGCCGACGAGCCCGTGCTTCGCCGCGACGTAGTGGGCGAGCCTCGGGAGACCTCGCTGGCTCTCGACGGACCCCACCGAGACGATGGCCCCGAGCGCCGGCGAGAGGCGGACGGCCGCACGGCTGCACCGGAAGGCGCTCGTGAGCGTGGTGGCGACGACGTGGTCCCAGAGCTCGTCGGTCATCTCGTCGATCGGCGCGGACGGGAAGACGCCCACGTTGTTGACCAGCGCGTCGAGACGACCGGTGCGCCGCACCAGGGCTCCCAGCGCCTCCTCCACCTGTGCGCTGTCGGTGACGTCGACGGGGGGGTCGCCGACGAGGTCCAGCGACGCCACCGTGGCCCCGGCCTCCTCGAGCCTGCGCACGACGGCCGCGCCCATGCCGCGCGCGCCACCCGTCACCGCGACGACCCGGCCGGTGAGGTCGAGGAGCGCGGCGACCGGGGTGCCGGACGGGTCGGGGAACGGGCTCATCGCCGGCCCTGCCACACGAGGCGCTCGGCGCGCGCCGGGTCGGCCAGGAGCCGGCACGGCTCGCCGAAGTCGTGCACCGCACGGCCCTCCGAGGTGTAGGCGGGCCAGTCGAGACCGGGAGCAGGGGTCGGGTCGTCGCCGCGGACGAAGGCGGCCCACGCTCCGTGCATCGTGGCGGCGAGCGCCGCCGGGGCGGGACCCTCGCCGAGGAACATGCCGACGCCGGGGGCGTCGAGCGTGTCGAACACGAAGGGGATCTCGAGCGCGTGGGTGGCGCCGAGCGCACCGTCGAAGGCGCGGGACCGCCACGAGAAGCCGTACATCCACGTGGGGGCGGCGCCGGCGGCGAGGCGGGCCTCGGCGAGCCGGATCGCCGGGATGCGGAACGTCCAGTCGCTCGTGGCCGCCACCAGCAGCTCCGACGGGTCGGCGTCGGGCCGGGCCTCCCGGTAGGCGGCGAGCACGACGTCGGCGTCCGGCTCGCGGCGGCGGAGCACCGCGGCGACGTGGTCGAGGTCGCGGGCCTGGCCCATCCCGAAGAGCGTCGTCTCGTCGGCGTTGGTGCCGATGAGCACGGCGACGTCCGAACCCGCTCCCGCGGCGGCGAGGTCCACGGGCC
>JBEIGA010000036.1:0-19561 GCA_040382135.1 Acidimicrobiales bacterium | reverse complement strand
TGGAGGTCAGCGCCCACGCCCGGCTCTACGAGGAGCTCGTCCGATCCTGACCCGTACCGGGGATCCTGCAACCGGGGCCGATTCGCGGCGTGCGATGCGCAGCACCCGGCCCTTCATCCGCTGCGCCGCCAGCATCGGGCCACGCAGGTTCACCCACCAGAACGACGTCGGCTCGTAGTACGGCACCCCGTCGGCGGGATGCTTCAGGTTGAAGGCGATGGTCACCCGGGGCTCGTCGGACTCGTACGGCTCGACGCGGTGGAAGAGGCTTCCGGGGAACAGCACCATCTCGCCCTCGACCGGGACGATCGCGAGCTCCCGCACGAACGCGCCACGCTGCGGATCGAGCGGTGCAGCCACCGCCGTGGGGTCCTGGAAGACCGTTCGGCCACCCGTCTGCTCCGACGAGGAACCGGCACGGACGTAGTACACGCCGGCCCACTGGTTGCCATCCCGGTTGTGCTGGTGGGCGGCGTTCCACGCGCCCCGCCGGTTCACGTTCGCCCAGGCCTCCACCACCCAGCCATCGGTCAGCGGCGTGTCGACGCCGGTGGCCAGCGCACGGACCTCCGCTGCTGCGGAGAGGACCTCCGCGTGCAGCTTCCGGAGGGACGGGTGGTCGATGGCGAACAGGTCGCCTTCGGACTGCCAGCCGCCACGGTTCGAGATCGACCGACCGGGCGTGGTGCGCTCGAGCTCCAGCACCAGACCGACCAGCTCGGCGTTCAGGTCCTCGGCGCCGGGCACGACCCGACGGAACACCGGGACGGTGAACGATGCCAACACTTCCGCACCCATGCCGGTACCGTACCAGTGGGGTCCAAATCACCGAGAGTGACCTTCGGCCCCTTCTTCCCCTCTCCCGGTGCAGGTGCGACGGCCCCAGTGTGCGGATTCCTCGGCTACGCCGCCCGGTCGTCGATCGACCCGGCCGACCGCGACCCGTGGTTGGCTGCCGGCCTCTCCCGGCTCGCCCGCCGCGGCCCCGACGACGCCCACGTGTGGACGACCAACGAGGCCGCGCTCGGCTTCCGGCGGCTCGCCATCATGGACCTCTCCGACGCCGGCCGGCAGCCCATGGTGTCCTCGACGGGCCGCTCGGTGCTCGTGTTCAACGGGGAGCTCTACGGCACCGAGATCCATCGCCCCGCCCTCACCCGGGCCGGGTACGAGCTGCACGGCACCGGTGACACGGAGGTCCTGCTCGGTTGCCTCGAGACCTGGGGCGTCGAGGAGACCCTCCGACGCCTCGACGGCATGTTCGCGTTCGCCTGGTACCGCCCCGGCTCCCGGGAGCTCGTCCTCGCCCGGGACCACGCGGGCATCAAGCCCCTCCTGTTCCGGGCCGACGACCACGGCGTCGCGTTCGGCTCGCAACTCGACGTCCTCGTCCGCGTGCCCTGGCGGGACGATCCCGGCGCCATCGACGGTCCCGGCCTCGCCACCTACCTCGGCATCCACCACCTGCCCGCTCCGGCCACACCCTTCGAGGCGATCCGCCAGGTGGAGCCCGGCAGCCTCGTGCACGCCGTGGACGGGCGGGTCGCCGCCCGTCGTCGCTGGTGGCAACTGCCCACCACCACCGGCGATCTCCGAGGCGACGATGCCGTCGACCTCGTCGCCGAGCGCCTCGACGCCGCCGTCCGTCGTCAGGTCGTCGCAGACCGTCCCCTCGGCGTGTTCCTGTCCGGCGGCGTCGACTCCCCGTTGACCGCGTCGCTCGCGACCGAGCACCTCGGATCGGTGGAGGCGTACTCGCTCGCCGTGCCCGGCTGGGACCAGGACGAGGCCGACGAGGCCGCCGCCTTCGCTCAGGCGCTCGGCGTCGACCACCACGTCGTGCCGATGACCGACGACGACGCCCTCTCGCTCCTCGACGATGTGATCGAGGCGGCCGCCGAGCCGTTCGCCGACTTCTCGATCATCCCCACCCTCGCCATCTCCCGAGCCGCCCGCCGCTCGCTCGTGGTGGTCGTGAGCGGCGACGGCGGCGACGAGCTGTTCCACGGGTACCCGCGCTCCCCTGCTGCCCTGCGGGGTACCGGGTGGTGGGCGCTCCCCCGGCCCCTCCGGCTCGGCGCCTACGCCCTCGCCAAGGCGGGCCCGTGGCCCAGCCTCTCCGACGTGATCGTCCACCCCGACCTCGGCGACTACTACGCCACCGTCAACTCGAGGCTCCGCCCGGCCGAGCGGGCCGCGCTCGCCCCCGGGCTCCCTCCCGCCCCGCCGCGGTACGGCCTCTACGACCAGCGGGCCTGGCGCCGTGACGAGGTCCTCGACGCCGCACGGGCCGCCGAGTTCGGCGGGCAGCTCCAGCGCACCCTGAAGAAGGTGGACCTCGCCTCGATGCACGAGAGCCTCGAGGTCCGCGTGCCGTTCCTCGACCGTGGCGTCATCGAGGCCGCCTGCTCCATCGCCCCGACCGCACACCTCGAGGGTGGGCGTCGCAAGGCGGTCCTGCGGGACCTGCTCACCCGGCGCTTCCCCGGCGTGCCGCAGCAGCAGCGCAAGCTCGGCTTCGGGGTGCCGCTCGGCCGCTGGCTGTCGGGCGGCCTGCGGGAGCGGGCGGAGACGACCCTCGCCGGCGATTTGTGGCCGGCCGGGGTCTTCGACGAGCGGGCCATCCGCGCGATGTGGGCCCGGCACGTGTCAGGGGAACGCGACGAGAAGTGGGCGCTCTGGACCGTGTTGGCGTTGCAGTGGTGGGCGGAGCGCCACCGCTGATCGTTGCGCCCTTCATCGGTCTGGATCCCGGCCGATGGGACCGGTGCCTCCCATGTGCACGGCCGGGCTTCAGGGACGGTAGGAAGAGAAGGCGATGGTGAAGCGACGGTCTGCAGGCGGGGCGGTCGGCGGCGTTCCCGAACACGCGGCCGGGTCAGGCGCAACGACGCTCAAGCGGGCCGCGCTCCAGGACGCCGACGAGCCGACGACGCTCCGGGCCGCATGGGCACAGACCGTGGAGCTCTCACCGCCGGGCACGCGACGATGGCTGTTGCTCGTCGTCGTGCTGTCCATCGTCGGCGGCTTCGCCGAGACGGGCTTCCTCTTCCTGCTCGCGAGCATCTCGCTCGCCCTGGCCGGTCAGGCCGACACCGACGCCATCACCCTCGGTATCGGCGTCAGCACCAACCTGACGGTCGGAGCATCGCTCTGGATCGCTGCAGCCCTGCTGACGGTCCGCATCGGCTCACAGGTCTTCACCTCGCTGATCACCAGCAAGCTGTCGGCGGACACCTTCGCCAACCTGCGGACCCGCACGATGCGGTCCTTCCTCCGGGCCGAGTGGTCGTTGCAGTCCACCGAGCAGAACGGCCACCTGCAGGATCTGATGTCCTCGCACATCAGCCGCGTCGTGCTGTCGCTCTCGGCGGTGACGTTCGCGCTCAGTGCCGGCTTCAACCTCGGTGCGATGCTCCTCGGCGCCTTCCTGGTGGACCCGATCCCGGCGCTGAGCGTCATGGTCGCGGCCGCAGCGCTCTTCCTCCTGTTCCGGCCGCTGTCCAAGCGGGCGCGGGCGATGGGCCGACGACAGCGGACCGACAACCTCGACCTGTGGGAGCTGGTCACGCAGATGATCGTGCTCGCACGGGACATCCGCACCTCGTCGGCCGAGGACGAGGTGCTCGAGCTCAGCGGTGCGCGGATCGATCGAGCGTCGGACTCGTACCGGAAGGCGAACCTGCTGTCGCTGATCCTCTCGCCGCTCTTCCAGGGCGCGGCGCTCGGGCTGGCCCTGGTCGGTCTCACGGTCGTCCACCTCGCCGGTGCCGAGAACCTCGCGGAGCTCGGTGCGATCGTGCTCATCCTGCTCCGGTCGATGTCCAACGCCCAGACCCTGCAGTCCCAGCACCAGAACTTCCATGGCTGCACACCCTTCGTCTCCCAGTTGCGCAAGCGGCTCCACGAGTACGAGGCGGCGGAGGCCGACCGCTCGGGCGAACCGCTCGACCACATCGGCACGCTCGGGGTGACCGAGCTCTCGTTCGCCTACACCCCCGGGCAGCCGATCCTGCACCGCCTCGACTTCACGATCGAGCATGGTGAGGCGATCGGCATCGTCGGCCCGTCCGGAGGGGGTAAGTCGACGCTCATCCAACTCCTGCTGCGTCTCCGCCACCCCACCGAGGGCACGGTGACCGCCGACGGCCGACCGGTCGCGGAGATCTCGCTCGACTCCTGGTACCGCCGGATCGCCTTCGTGGCACAGGACGCCAACCTCTACGCAGGCACCGTCGCCGAGAACATCGCCTTCTTCCGGGACATCCCCCGTGAGCGGATCGAGGAGGCCGCCCGCCTCGCCAACCTGCACGACACGGTCGCCTCGTGGCCGGAGGGGTACGACACGCACGTCGGCGAGCGCGGCGGCGCCGTGTCGGGGGGCCAGCGGCAGCGGATCTGCATCGCCCGGGCCCTCGCATCGGACCCGGCGGTCCTGATCCTGGACGAGCCGACGAGCGCCCTCGACGTGGAGTCGGAGGCGGTCATCCAGGAGACCCTCGAAGGCCTCCGCGGCACCCGGACGCTGGTGATCGTGGCCCACCGACTTTCGACGCTGTCGCTGTGTGACCGGATCATGGTCATCGAGGACGGCCGGATCGCAGCCTTCGAACCGGCCGCCGACCTGGCTCGACGAGAGGGCTTCTATCAGCGGGCGCTCGAACGCAGCCGCTCCGCCGCATCCTGATCCGGTCGCCTCGACGGTGCGCCGTGCGCGACGTCGTCCAGCACCGCTGCGTACCGCTCGATCCGGTGGGCCCAGGTGCCCTCTTCAGCAGCACCTCGTTGCGCCGCAGCGGCAAGCCGGTCCCGTCGGGCACGGTCGCCCAGGAGTTCGGCGAGCGCGCCGCCCAGCGCCTCCGGGTCCTCCGCCGGAACCACGACGCCGGTGACCCCGTCCACGACCGCTTCGGCAGCGCCGGAACCCGCAGCGACGACCGAGGGCAGGCCACGGAGTGCCGCCTCCACGATCACGATCCCATAGCCCTCGACATCGCCTGATCGCGTTCGTCGGGCAGGCAGGACGAACAGGGCGGCGTGGTCGTACAACCACGCCTTCTCCGACTCCTCCACCGGCCCGAGCAGGTGGACCCGGTCCCCGATCCCGAGGTGCTCCGCCGAAGCGACGAGCGCCTCGCCCTTGGTGGCGAGGCCCGCGACCACGTAGTGCACGTCCGGGCAACGATCGAGCACCTGCGGCAACGCCTGCACCACCAGGTCCTGCCCCTTCCGGTCCCCGACATGGCCCACGGTGAGCACGAAGGGGGCGTCCGGGACGCCGTCGGGCCTCACCGGCGTGCCGTCCCACGGTTCCGCTCCGTTCGGGACGACGACGATCCGCGCGCTCGGCGCTGCCGCCGCCACCAGGTCCGCCGTGTACCTGCTGACGCACACCACGGCCCGCCCGGCGGCGAACCCGCGAGCCGTGATCGCATGGCGGACCCGCCCGACCCGGGATGCCGTCGGCGCCACCTCCGAGCCGTGCGCCACCGCCACCAGAGGTCGCCGACGCACCGCGGCCGCGATCGAGGCCGCCAGGAGGCCGGACATGCCGGATCCGACGACGACGTCCGCGTTGCCCGCGGCGAGCAGGACGCGCCAGACGCGTGCGGGCGCGTCGAGCAGACGGGGCAGACGACCGAGTTCGAGGAACCGGTAGGGCGCGTCCTCGAGGAAGGCCTGCCGGGCTCGGTCGTCGACGTACGGTTGCGGCGCCGCGACGGTCACCTGGTGCCCGAGCCGGGCGAGGTGGGACGCCAGCGCCTCGGCATGACGGCCGATGCCACCGGGTCCTGGCGGGAACTCGGACGCGACGATCAGGATGCGCACGTCTCGCCCTCCTCGCCGTCGAACCGGCCGAGGGTCGGGTGCCGCTCGAGCAGGAGGTCGCCGCCGTGCTCGGCAGCACGGATCCGACGGATCGTGTCCGGCAGGAGGACGAGCTGGATCACGGCCCGCGCCAACCGCCGACCAGGGCTCCCCTCGCCCCGGAGGACGCTCAACAGCTGGATCCGGAACGCAGCTCGGCGTGCATCCGGGTCGAAGTACCGCCGGTGCAGGTAGGCCTCCGTCGGGGTGAGGAGGTTCCGTCCGGTGACGGTGCCCCGCGAGGACGACCGCGTCACCTTGCGGGCACCGTGGGTCCGCAACCCGCCCGCCGGCACGCGGAGGTGGACGAGCGACGCGTCGGGGTTCTGCCACAGCACCGCTCCGGACCGCACGAGCCGCATGCCGAGATCGTGATCGGCACGGGCACCGCGGTCATATGCCAGGTCGAAGCCGCCGACGGTGCGCACGGCCTCGACCCTCGCCATCGTGTTGTTCGTGGGGAACCCGCTCGCGTGCTGCTCCACTGCGAGCTCGGCCGGCGGCGGATGACCCGCTTCCTCGACCATCCCGCACGAGGCGTCGACCTGTCCGGTGCCGAGGAGCCGGAGGTGTGCCTCGATGAGGTCGCCGCCGAACTCGTCGTCGTCGTCGAGGAACAGGACGTAGGTGCCCGTCATCGCGGCGAGACCACGGTTGCGGGCACTGCTCTGCCCGGGTCGGTCCTGACGGAGCAGGACGAGTGGGGCGACACGGTCGTCCCACTCGAGCTCGTCGCGGACGATCGGCGGGGTGGACTGGTCGACGACCACCACCTCGTGCGGCGCCACCGTCTGTGCGGCGAGGTCCCGGAGGACCCGTTGCAGGTAGGTCCGTCGGTCGAGCGTGGGCACGAGCACGCTCACCGAACCGGTCACCTCCTCGGGCTCGGTCCTGGGATGCCGCCGCGGGGTGGGCGTCCATGGGGATGCCCCCGGGACGCGACCACCGTGCCGCAGGACGTCCCTGCTGAGCCGGTCGGGGCGACCCGCGGTCGCCGCCGCCAGCAGGACCTGCCAACGCAGCACGTGTCGGGCGAGGAATCGGTACTCGTCGGCGACCGCAGGCGCGTCGTCCGCCAGCGCACCGTCGGCGAGGTCGGGGACGTGGGCGACGTGCTCGCCGTTGCGCCAGAGGCGCATGCCCAGGTCGAGCCCGGCGCCGGAGAGCGTCGCGAAGGCAGGATCGAGGCCGCCCGCCCGGCGGAGTGCGTCGGCTTCGAGGACGCAGGAGCCGAGCGAGAGCTTCCAGGTCCGCACGGTGCGGACCGGATCCAACGGCGCGCTGTGCATCCACGTCGGCCGAACCAGGCCGAAGCGGTGGGGGCGGTCAGCCGTTCCCAGCAGCAGACCGGCGTGGGCCGCCCCGAGCGGCCGGCCGACGACGTCCAGGGCCCCGGCAACGGTCCTCGCCCGAGCGACCGGATCCACGGGGGCGTCGCCGACAACGGTGACGACGTGGTCGGCACCAGCGGCGAGAGCGACGTCGAGCAGGCGCGCCGCCTCACCAGGGACGGGCGCCCCGGACCAGGCGTCCACCACCCTCGGGGGCAGGGCGCGGTCCGCCCATGCGAGCGCGAGCACCGAGAGGACAGGCACGGTGATGGTCAGTCCTGACGTCGGGCGACGAGGTGCACGTGGGCGAGGCCCTGAGCGAACGCGAGCACGCCGTCGCGGACCGACGATGCAGGTCCGGAGGTCGGAAGCGACACGGTCCCCGGCTGCTTGAACCGCGCGGTCCCCTCGACCGCGAGCACCTCGAATCCGGCACGTCGCAACTGGCGGACGGTGACCCCCGGGCTCCGCGAGAAGAGCACCTGTGAGGTCGGGTTGCCGACCCGCCAGTACCCTCGCAGGGCGCTCGGACTCGGGACCTGTTGGGCCAGCCAGCGAGGGACCCGACCGGCGCTGTCCCGCCGGGAGAGGTCCCGCCGCACCTGCCCGGCGGCGTTGTGCGTGGAGAGGTACAGGATCCCGCCGGGGCGGAGCGACCGACGGATCGCGGCGAGGACGGCGATGCGGTCCGCGACCGGACGGATGCAGTCGATGCCGTTGAACGAGAACAGGACCGCGTCGAAGGTGGTGCCCAGTCGGTCGACCTCCGCGGCGTCGCGCAACAGGAAGGTCGCGTCGGCGACCCGGGCGGCGGCAACCTCGAGCAGGTCGTCGGCGAGGTCGAGGGCGGTCACCTGGTATCCGAGCTCGACCAGCGTCTCCGTGGTGCGACCGGTGCCGCAACCGAGGTCGGCGACCTGCGCCGGCGGCGCCGGGAACCATCGGGCGACCAGGTCCCGCTCGGCGGGGTACATGCCGCGATCGGTCCCCCAGGCGGCCGCCGCATCGGCACCCGCGTAGGCGCGGAGGTTGTCGTCGGTCGTGCTCATCTCGTCAACTCCGTGGTGCGGTGTGCCCGTGCATGCCCTGCGGCGACGGTTCGTGCGAGCCGTTCGCGTACCAGGCGCCGGCGGGATCCGGCCACGACGAGGGTCGTGATGCCCCGCCGCGTGGTCGCCACTTCGTGCTTGTAGGGCTCCTCGCCGGACAACAGGTCCAACTCGCTGCGGCCGCTGGCGAGTGCTTGGAGCGCCAGGTGGGCGAGGAGCAGCTTGCCGGGCCGACGCGACGCCTCGGTCGGCTCCATCGCCGGCTTGTAGTACAGGACGGCCTCGGACGTCTGGAAACCGACGTGCGCGGCGACCGGGCGGCCGTCGTGCTCCAGCACGTCGAGGCGGAGGACGCCGGCCAGGTCCGTCTGGTGCGGCAGGGACCGGTAGAAGGCGACCGCCGCCGGATCGTCGAAGAGGCTGGCCATCTGCCGGGCTGCGAAGTCGCGGCGGTGCAACGCGATGAACGCGTCCATGTGCGCGGCGATCTCCGACGGCTCCACGAGCACCCGGTGCTCGAGACCGCCGCGTGCGGCGTACCAGCGGACGTGTCGGGCCGAGCTGTAGCGCTCGAGCGAGGCGGCCAGTGCGTCGAGCTCCGCCCCGCGCACCAGCAGGTGCCCGGGTTCATCGGTCGCGACCCCGGGCAGACGCCGGGCGTCGACGGCACGGAGCAGTCGGGTCGGCGTCGGAGCAGGCCCCGCGTGGGCGACCAGACCCTGCGTCGCGGATGCTCCGGTGGGCATGCGTCGCAGGACGGCACGGCGGGCTCCGGTCTCGCGAAGGGCGAGGTCGACGAGGCGTCGCAGGATCGGTTCGGCACCGGGCACCGCCAGTGCGGAGGCGTAGTCCGCGCGGCCGTCGACCAGGAAGCGCACCTCGCCCTGGAGGGGGTCGTGGCGGAGCGGCACCAGAGCGAGCAGCCGCCCCTCCGGGTCGGCGGCTCGAGCGATGAGCAGGCGGCGTCCTCCCCCCCATGCGGACCACCACGCCCGAGCGAACCCGGGCCCTGCGAACGGAGATGCTGCACCCGTCGCGGACGCCAGCGCGTGCCATTGCTCGGCGAGCTCGTCGAACACGCTCTCATCCGTGTGGATGACGAGGCTGGGCGGCCGGTCAACGCGCATCGACGTCCAGCCCCTCTCCACCGGCGAGGGTGAGCTCCGTGAGCAGCGGGGCCACAGCCCGGCCACTCGGACCGCTGAGGCGATATCGCTCCCATCCCACCGCGCTGAAGAGCAGGGAGAGGGCATAGCCGAGGCGGCGGTCGCCAGGATCGGTCCGGAGCGCGGCCACGAGCCGGCGGGCGGCGTCCTGGTCGGCCCAAGCGGGCCAGACGTCCTCATCGATCCATCGAGCGGTGCGTTCGAGCCCGGCGCCCAGAAACTGCACCTCCCAGTTGCGGATGGCGGAGGGTGACGCGTGGTGTCCGGGCAGCGAGCGCGAGACCCGACGCAGGACACGACGCGGGAGGACGGCCCAGGATCGCCGGTACTGCCGGGGCGTGACGCCACGGCCGTCCCATTCCACCGATGCGAGCGCCGGCGCATATCGGCAGAGGAGGTCGATCTCGAGCCGGCGCCGGGGCAGGAGCCGTCCCGGAACCGTGGTGACCCAGTCCACGAACCGCGGGTCCCCGAAGGGCACGATCGGGAACGCCGCGCCCTGGTACATCCGCAGCCCCGGCGCAGTGAACCGGTGACCGTAGGTGTCGACCTTCAGCGCCTTCAGCCGGACGTCACGGTCGTCGACATCGCCGAGATCGTCGAGGACACGACGCAGGACGTCGGTGGCTGTGGCTCGAACTTCGCCCTCGTCGATGCCGAACAGGGCGAGCGCCTCGCTGCCTCCCGGCTTCACGAAGCGCCGCAACGCCTCGACCGCGAGGTCGCCGTCCCCGACGCCGGTGTGGTCGAGCCACAGGTCGCCGTAGTGCCCACCGAGCAGGAGTCGATCCGCGCCGGCCAGGGCGGCGAGCTCGTCGAGCACGCCCGCCTGCCGACACTGGGTGACGTCGCAGGCGCCATCGAGCGCGTCCGCGATCCGGTCGGCACGGTCGAAGAGGTAGGGCGGGATCGTGAGGCGGAGGGCGGGGAAGCCGGCACGATCGGCGACGGCTGCCGCGGATCGGATCTCGGCGGACGTCGGGGCGTAGCCGTAGGTGAAGGCCCGGATGGCGGGAACGTCCCCCGCACCGGCGAGTGCGGCGGCGAGCGCCCGAGAATCGAGGCCGCCCGACACCGGGAGGACGACCGCAGCGCCCTCGGGGACACCGTCGGTGACCAGGTGCCGGAGCAGGTCCCACAGCTCGCCGAGGGTCGCATCGGGAGAACGCTGCGTCTCGGCCCGGCGGGACCAGCGCCAGTAGCGGCGTCGGTCCAGCTCACGCCCGGTGGCGTCGAGCGTCAGGCAGGTGGCCGGCGGCAGGATCCGGGTGCGCGCATCGAGCGTGCGGTCCCCGATCGGGAACCCGAGGAGGGCCATCGACCCGAGAGCGGCGCGGTCGATCGCGGGCGTGGACCGCCGGTCGGGCAGGGTGCCGATCCAGGTGTGGATGGACGAACCGTCGTCCGGCCTGCTGCAGAACAGGTGCAGGGAGCCGAAGCGGTCGGTGAGCACGAACCACTTCCCGCTCGCCCGCTCCTTGGCGATGGCGGCCCAGCGACCCGGCATGGCGGACAGTGCCGGGGTCAGCGTGTGGATGCCGGCGGTGTCGAGGTCGAGCCGATCCGGCCCGGTGGCGACCGTGGGGCCGACGATCCGGAGATCCCAGGCGCGACCGCTCCCCACCCACAGGGGGAAGCCCGCCCAGAGCCCGCTCGGCGCGGTGGCCGAGCACTCGAGGCGCCGGGTCGTGGCATCGAGATGCAGGACGAGGTCACCGCAGCGGGTGAGCGTGCCGCTCACCGGAACTCCCGTGCGAGGAGTCTTCCGGCGCGTGCGCCACTGGACGGAAGCTCCCACCGGGGCACGGTCGCGCTGGAGCTGCCCGGGAGCGCGGTGCCCGGCTGCGTGGTGAACGCCAGTCGATACCCCGCAGCCTGCACCGCAGCCACGCTGGCGGGCGCAGTCCGCCCGTTGGGATACACGAACAGGCTCGGTGTCCGGCCGATGTGACGAGCGATCTGCTCCCGCGAACCGAACACCTCCTCGGCAACGACGTCGGCCGCCTGGTGATCATGGAGGATCTCGTGGAGGTGGCCGTGACTCCCGATCCGGACCCCGAGGCGTGCGAGATCGTCGAGCTGCCCCCAGTCGAGCATCCGGAGGCCGGGCTGCGCATCGAGCAACTCCGTGACGTGGTCGTCGGCGAACTGGGCCTCCACGGCGGCGCTCAGGGCGCGACGCTCCGACGCCGGGACCTCCTTCATCCGATGCCGGATCGCGTCGAAGGCGGAGCGCCGGGCACCGTCGGACCGTAGGTCCCACGAGCGGCCGAACAGGTCGATGCTCTCGGCGCGACCGCGCAACAGGAGTAGGGACAACTCGACCGTCCAGATCGACCGCGTCGTCCCGATCACGCCGGTGGGGACGGCGAGCATCCAGGGCAGCCCGGCCTCAGCCAGCACCTCCGCAGCGATGAGGGTGTTGCGGTACCCGTCGTCGAAGGTGAGCAGCACACCGCAGCAGTCCGGATCGAGCGCCGCCTCATCGGGGTCGACGACGGGGAGCCGACGGAGGAAGGCGACCTGGTCGCGGAACACGGGCAACGGCGTGAGGTTGCGCTCGACGTCCGAGGCGCCGCCCGGCTCGCGGATCCCGTGAAAGGTGAGGACCACCAGGCGGCCGGCCGAGCGCGTGGCGCGTCGGATCGCGAGCGTACGCCAGCCGTACCTGCGAGCCCTCCGCACCATGCGCGATCCGTTCTCGACGAAACCAGACATTCCCACCTGAACCCACGGATGACCGGTCAGTGACCCGGGTGACCCACCACGGATTGATACCAGCACTCCCACTGCGCCGCCTGGGCCTCGAGACCGGATTCTCCGCGCGCTCTCGCTGCTCCGGCGGCGCCGAGCCGGGCTCGGAAGGCCGGATCGGCCGCGAGACGCTCGACCGCGCCGGCGAAGGCCCGGGGATCCCGCCGAGGGACCAGGATGCCGGTCACCTCGTGGACGACGTTCTCGGGCAGCCCGCCGGCATCGGTGGCCACGACCGGCAGGCCACACGCCTGCGCCTCGAGCACGGCGTTGCAGAACCCCTCCGTGACCGCTGCGTGCACGAAGACGTCAGCGGACCGCAGGAGGTCGGGCACCCGCTCGGGAGGTGTGGCACCGAGGAACGTCACGTGGCGCGTGAGGTCGAGTTGCTCCACTGCGTGGACGACCGCGCTGCGGGCGGGGCCGTCGCCGGCGAGGAGCAGTTCCACCGGGACGCCTCGGTCGAGCAGGTCGCGGACGGCGAGGAGCAGGTGCTCGTGACCCTTCTGCCAGGTGAGCCGGGCCACGGAGAGCAGCCGGAGCGGTGCGCCAGTGCCCCCACCTCGCGCACCGGGTGTGAACCTGTGGGTGTCGACGGCTGGTGGGATGACGACGACGGGCATCCCTTCGGGGCAGCCTCGCTCGAGGGCGCGCGCCCGCAGATCGGGACCCAGGACGTGGATGCCGCTGGCCCCCTGCCAGACGGGCTCGTAGAAGTGTGGATCGGTGACACCGATCGTGTTGAGGTCGGAGCCCCGGAAACTGACGGTGACGCGGACCCCTGTAGCAGTGAGGTGCTCCATCAACGGCGGAGCGATGGATCCGAACTCGATGTGCACCAGGTCGGCGTCGAGCGATGCCACGGCGGCTGCGACCCGGGCCCGACCGAGCATCCCCGCCATGCGGGAACGGTCACGCACCGAGGCCGCCGCTCCCGTCACCAGCGCCCGGACCAGGGCACCCGACGCCGGCCGGTCGCGGTGCCGGTGGACGCGGCTCCGCACCTCCGGATCCGAGAGGTGCGGGAAGGCCGCCATCGCCTCCTCGTCGATCCGCCCGGCCAGCACCCGCACGTCGACTCCTCGGGCGAGCAGACCCGTGAACTTGGCCACGATGAAGGTCTCCGAGATCTTCGGGAAGACGGGGACCAGTAGGACGATCCGCGGCGAGCTGCGCGAAACTCCCCGGAAGACATCCGACTTGACTGAACAACCGTCAAATCCCACCCTGACAGTGTGCAGGGAGGCAGCTCGTGGCACCACCGCCGGAAGGCCCACTTCTCCGCATCGCCGCCCTCGGGCCGACGGATGCCACGCGGGCGCGCAGGATCAACAACCTGTACACGTTCACCGACGGGTGTCGCAGGCTCCGACCGCAGGCGCTCGCTGCAGGGCTCGTCGAGATCGACGACCCCTCCGAGGCGGACGTCCTCGCCGTCGTGCACGACTGGACGGCGCTCACCGCCGCGGAGCGAACGGACATCGAGGTCACGATCGACGCGCTTCGTCCCCGACCGTGCGTCGTCTGGGTCAACGGTGACCGCGAGCTCGACCTGCGGGGCGACACCATCGTCCAGGTCCAGGCGTGCGGCCGGCGCTCGGTCGACCATCGTGTGCGTGACTACCTGGTGTTCCCCACCTTCCTCGGCGACGAGCTCGCCACCCACTTCGGCGGCGAGCTGACGCTCCGACCGTGGACCCCGGAACCCTCGGTCGGGTTCTGCGGCCAGGGCGGCAGAACCCCCAGGGCGGAGGCGGGGCTGGCTGCCCGGAAGGTGCTGCAACGGGTCCGACGGGTCATGCGGCGGGACGCCGTCCTCCCGGAGCCTCTGACCTCCCACCTCGCCCTGCGTCATCGTGCGCTCGACCGCCTCGCCGCCACACCCGGCATCCGGACCGACTTCGTCGTCCACGACCGCTACCGGGCCGGGGTGACGGACTCCGCAGCGCTCGCCGACCCGCTCCACGACTCCAAGAGACGCTTCTTCGAGAACGTGCGCGGCACCGACTACACCGTGTGTGTCCGGGGCGGCGGCAACTTCTCGAACCGGCTCTACGAGGTCCTCTGCATGGGCAGGATCCCGATCATCGTCGACTCGGACATGCGGCTGCCCTACGAGGACAGGACCGACTGGCGGTCCGTAGGGGCCTGGGTCCCGGCGGATGACGTCGACGACATCGGGCGACGCCTCCTCGAGTTCCACCGTGCGCTCAGCGCGGACGATTTCGCTGCGCTCCAGCAGCGGTCACGGTCCTGGTGGCTCGAGTGGGCCAACCACGAGGCGTTCCTCGGGTACCTCGTGGGTCGGTTACGGGAGACGCCGTCGCTCGCCTGAGCGCCTACGGCGAAGGAAGGCGGCATCGATGGCCACGTCACACGGCCCCGGCGGACACGGCCCCACGGGCAGGCCCTACTGGCTGGAGCTCGACGGCCTCCGCGCGGTCGCAGCCGGGGTGGTCCTGTTCCACCACTTCGACCTGTTCCCCTTCGAGCACGGCGGTTTCCTCGGCGTCGACCTGTTCCTCGGGCTGTCGGGCTTCCTCATCACGGGGATCCTTCTCGGCGAGATCGAGCGCTCGGGCTCCATCCGCCTCGGTGCCTTCTACCGCCGGCGCGCCTTCCGGTTGCTGCCTGCGCTGTTCCTGCTCCTGTCCGTGGCCCTGCTGACCGGGTGGCTCTTCCCCTCCGTCGACCCTGACGGGCTGATCCCGCAGTCCGCGGCGGCCGCCGCGCTCTACATCTCGAACTGGGTGGTGGCGTTCGGGTGGTTCTCCATCTATCCGCTCCAGCACACCTGGTCGCTCGCCATCGAGGAGCAGTTCTACCTCTTCTGGCCCCTGGTGCTCCTCGGAGTCGTCCGACTCGGCCGACGGACCGGTCGAGCCTCAGGCACCACCCTCGTCGCCGGTGCGGTTCTCGCCGCTGCGTTGGCGCACCCGGGTGTGCGCAGAGCGCTCGAGCGGCGTCGGGGAACCGTTCTCGTGGCCGGGATCGCAGCAGCTGCGTACCTCCTCGTCGCGTTCGTGCTCCTCACCTGGTCGTTGGACTACGGGACTCGGTGGGCGCTCATCACCGACGTCGCAGTGGTCTGCGTCGTCGGGGCCTGCGTCCTGCTGAGCGGGCATCCGCTGCTCCGCCCGCTCCGGGTCCCCCCGGTGCTCTGGGCGGGCCGCCGGAGCTACGGGATCTACCTCTGGCACTGGTTCATCCTCACCAGCGTCGGCAGAGGCGTCCTGCCGCTCGACGGCCGCCCCCAGTTGCTCGCCCAGATCGCCCTGACCCTGCTGGCAGCAGAGGTCAGCTACCGGTTCGTGGAGCGTCCTCTGCTCGACGCCGAGCGCCGCTGGTTCCCCGTACGGCACCGGGTCCTCGACGCAGCGGAGTGAGGTCAGACCCGCTGGTGCCAGGGTTCAGGCGGCCGAGCGGTTCCGGCGCGAGGAGCGGTTGCCATACCCGTAGCCGTACCCGTAGCCGTGGCCGTCTCCCCGGCTGGTACCGGTGAGCACCGTACCGACGAGCGTCGCCTGCGCACGCTCCAGGAGCTCGAGCGCGGTCACGACGTCGCGGGCGTCGGTCTTGCCGCTCCTCGCCACGAGCAGGGTGCCGCTCGTTGCTCCGGCTGCGACGAGTCCATCGGAGACGGCGAGCACCGGCGGCGTGTCGATGATCGTGAAGTCGAACAGGGAGCCGAGCTCGTCGATGAGACTGCGGAAGGCGCGGGAGGAGAGCACCTCGGCCGGCTCGCTGAGCATCGCGCCGGCATGCACGACCGAGAAGAGCTGCCGGCCGGACACCGCCTCCTCCTGGATGGTCAGGTCCTTTCCCTCTGCGAAGTAGTCGGCAAGACCCCAACCCTCGCGGATCGAGAGGCCGCAGATCTCGTGCACCCGGGGGCTCCGGAGGTCGGCATCCACCAGGACGCAGGATGCGCCGGCCCGCGCGAGGGCGATGCACAGGTTGGCCGCCGTTGTCGACTTCCCCTCTCCGGGGTTCGCGCTCGTGACGGTGATGGACCGGAGCCCGGCGTCACGTCCGTCGAGGAACATGACCGATGACCGGAGCGAACGCATCGCCTCCACGTAGGCCCCGGTGGAGCCGAGCACCAGCGCACGGCCCTTGTCACCACCGCCTGCGCGACCAACCGCCGGCCGCGGGAGGATGCCCACGACGGACACCCCTTCGGCGACACGGGCGAGGTCGGACTTCGTGCGGATGCGGTCATCCATCGCTTCGAGGAGGTAGACCCCCAGCGCGGCGATCAGAAGACCGCCGACCGCCCCGAGCAGGAGGTTGCTCTGGACATCGGGGTGCACGGGATCCGCCGGCACCGTCGCGGCCCGGACGATCTGGGCGACTCCGGCATCGGCGAGACTGCCCTGCAGCTCCAGCCGTCGGAGGGAGGCGGTGAGCGCCGTGACCTCGGCGTCGAGGTCGGCGAGACGGCGTTCGAGCGTTGCGTCACCGGGGGTCACGGCCAGACCGGCGAGCACGTCATCGCGCTCCGCCTCCACCGTGTCGAGCTGCGACCGCAACACCTCGGTCGTCTGGGCGAAACTCGCGATCGTGGCGCGCGCCCGCTCCTCGACGTACACCTGCGCATAGGTGCTCACGTATTCGGTCGAGAGCTCGGGATCCGCGTCCTCCGCGGTCAGCACGATGGTGTCGCTGTCGGCGAGCGCTCGGGCATCGATCGACGCATCGGCAGGGACCAGTTCGGCGACGCGGTTGCGGACCGTGTCACCGAGCGCGAACTCCACCTCGTTCTTCAGGTCACGCTCGCGTGTCCGCAGATCGGAACCGGAGGAGAACTCCTCCTGCGCCGGGCTCTGTCGGATGAGGATCCGTGTCTCCGCTCGATAGACCGGGGTGATCGAGTTCGTCCACGCCCATGCCGCGCAGATGCCGACGACCAGGCTGAGCACGATGACCCACCAGCGCCGGCGCAACACGCCCAGCGTGTCGCCGACTCCTACCCGACCTTCCATCAGTGCGCTCCCTCGAGGGCCTCGACGAACAGTTGCTCGAACGCCTCGATCTGTCCGAGGAGGTCGTGCCGAGCGAGGACCCTCTGCCTTGCCTCGGCCCCCATCGTGCCTCGCATCGCCGGGTCGTGCATGAGCCGGACGACCCGGTCGGCCGTGACCGCGGGCGATCGCGGCGGCACGAGAAATCCGTTGACGCCGTCCTCCACGACCTCGGACATTCCCCCGACATCGGTGGAGACCACGGGCAACCCGCGGGCCATGGCCTCCAGCACCGCGTTCGAGATCCCCTCGGAGAGGCTGGTGGAGAGCAGGAGCGACGCGCTCCCGAGCACCGATGCGACCTCGTCATGCCCCACCTGACCCCGCAGCTCGACCGCACCCTCCAACCCGAGGTCCCGGATGGCGAACTCGAGTTGCTGGCGGTCCTCGCCCTCACCCAGCACGACGAGCCGCGCATCCGGCACCGCACGACGGACGTTCGCGAGCGCCTCGATCGCCCACGGCCAGCCCTTGACCCACGTGAGGCGACCGATGCCGACGATCAACGGCTCGACCGGACCGCGCTCGACCGTCTGGAAGCGGCTCGTGTCGACCGCCGGTCGGATCACACGGATCCTCGCCTCGTCGACGCCGAAGCGGTCGGAGACGAACCCGGCAAGGTGATCGGACACGCAGTGGACGAGGGTCGCGGACCGCAGTGCTGCCCCGAGCGCGACGCCGTAGCCGTCACCCCGCGCCAACTCCGAGCTCAGCAGCACCTGCGACCCACGGCATGACACCACCGTCGGCGTCCCAGGTGGAAGCAGCGGCGCGAACGTCACGGCGGCGGACACCCAGGGGAAGTAGACGACCCGTCCCGCGCTCCGCACGCCGAGGACGTGACGGTTGAGCGCCGTGCGCGCCTCCGTCCCCGAGGGGAGGGCTCGGAGCGCGTCGGCGACCGCCTGGGGGTCCTCCACCGCCACCGCGGTCGCATTCCGTGCCTGCCGGACGTACCCGTGCACCGGGCTCACGAACGAGACGGGGCGACAGGAGGCCGGGACCGATCCGATCAGGTGTCGGGAGGCGGTGACCTCGACCCGCACCCCACGCGCTGCGAGCCCATCGAGGAGTTGCCGCACGAAGGTCTCCGAGGGAGGTTCGGGTCCGACCACCAGCACGGACGGCACGACGCCGCTCATGGGATGTCCGGGTGGGGCCAGGCGCTGGGCAGGTCGGAGCGGAGGAAGCGGAACTTCTTCCCCGGCTCGTGGTGGAGCGCATCGACGAGGTGGATCCGCATCGGCAGGTCACCGACACGGTCCCGTAACCGGGCGCGGATGGCCGCATCGGCGGTCGGCCCGAACCCAGTGCCCGGGACGACCGACACGTCGAGCGACAGGTCCACCCGCTGGTGGATCTGGAGGCCTTCGACGGGCAGTCCGTACGTCACGGCGTTGAACGCGCACGGAGCGGCGCCGGTCCGGGTGAGGAGGAAGTCCTGCACCCGCCCGTCGATCTCTCCGAGCAGGGGCAGTCGACACGGGCCGTCGGGCGGCGTCGGGTCCTCCGGGACCGTGAGCAGGTCGCCGATCTCGTACCGGATCATCGGCTGGTCCGGGTTCAGCAGCGACGTGCAGACGAGCCGGCCGGTACCTCCCGGACCCACCCGGCTGCGGTCGGGATCGAGAGCCTCGTGGACGCCGGCGTCGGGCCAGACGCGCAGGGTGCCGTCGAGCCAGTCGCTCGCGCCCACGACCATCTCGGCGCAACCGAGGGTGTTCTGCACCGGGCTGGCGAACACCCGCTCCATGGCGGCGCGGTCGGCGCGTGAGAGCAGCTCGGCGTTGCTGATGATGACGGCGACGGGCGGTGGCCGCAGTCCCCGCTCCTCCCAGATCCGGGCGAGTCGCGCGAGCTGGGCCGGGTAGGCGACCAGGTGGGTGGGTCGGAACGTCTCGAGCACATCGAGGTAGGCCTCGGCGGTGTCGGGTCCGACGTGGGCGCTCGAGAGGTACAGCTGCCGTCCGGCACGGTTGTGCACCCAGTAGGGCGGGCGGGTCCGGCCGGGCGGGACGACGGGTCGTCCGCCGATGATCGCCCAGCGGTCGCGCCGGGACACCCCGTACCAGGCGCGGGTGCGGGCCTCGTGCAGGGCGTACCAGCGCACGAGCCCGGTCCGGCCGACACGCACGGTGACCGGCGAGCCGGTGGTGCCGGAGGACCGCTTGGCGCTGAGGCGCCGCTCCCGGGTGCCCGGGTCGGCGAGGAACGCGTCCGGATCGGCGCGCAGCTCAGCGCGGGTGAGCACCGGCCAGTTGTTGAGCTCGCCCACCGCAGCCCGGTCGCCGCGGCGTCGGCGCGCCGCCCAGTGCTCGCGGTACCAGGGCACGTTCCGGGCGGCGTGGTGCAGGAGCCGCTCGAGGTGC
>JBEIGA010000035.1:0-20138 GCA_040382135.1 Acidimicrobiales bacterium | reverse complement strand
CGCCCGGGACCGGGGCGGTGAGCGCGGGGGCGCCCCCGAGCAGGTCGAGCCGCTCCCCCGGCCCGCCGCCGTGGGACCCGCCCGAGCCGCCCGACCCGCGGAACCCGAAGCGGATCGTGGCCACACCGAGCGACCGCAGGGTCCGGGCGACGGTGGTCACCACCGGGTTGTCCTGGTCGCCGCCGTACAGCGGGTGCGGGTGGGCCACGACCGCCGTGGCCTGCACCGCTCCGTCGGGGAGCTCCAGCACGGCGCGCAGGCGGACGTCGTCGGTGGTGGTGAGCGTGAGGGCCTGGGCGTCGTCTCCCATGGGGCGAGAAGCTACCGTTCACGCGGTGACCACCTCACCCAGCGGCCCCGACGGTTCCAAGCTCCCGGTCAAGATGCTCAACGACCGGATCCTCGTCCGGGTCGAGACGGGGGACGGCGAGCGCCGGTCCACGGGCGGCATCCTCATCCCGGCCACGGCCCAGATGAGCAAGCGCCTGGCCTGGGCGGAGGTCGTGGCCGTCGGTCCGAACGTCCGCACCATGGAGGTGGGCGACAAGGTCCTGTTCAACCCGGAGGACCGCTACGAGGTCGAGGTCCGGGGCGAGGACTTCATCATCCTGCGGGAGCGTGACATCCACGCCGTCGCCGCCGAGCGGCTGCAGGAGAGCAGCACCGGCCTGTACCTGTGAGCGGGCGGGAGGTCCGTCGATGATCACGCCAGACCGCGACGCCTTCCGGGAGCTCGCCCGGGAGCACCGTGTCGTGCCGGTGTGGCGCGAGCTGCTCGGCGACCAGATCACCCCCGTCGCCGCGTTCGTGCGGCTCTGCGGCGAGGGCGACGGGTTCCTGCTGGAGTCGGTGGAGCGGGAGCGCTGGAGCCGGTGGTCCTTCGTGGGCCGCAACCCCCTCGTCACCATGGTGTTACGGAGCGGCGTGCTCACCGTCGACGGCGAACTGCCCGCCGAGGTCCCCACCGACCAGGGGATCCTCGCCGCCATCGAGGCACTCCTCGAGGTCTACCGGGCGCCCGTGGACGGGAGCGGCGCGCTGCCGCCGCTGCACAGCGGGCTCGTCGGCTACCTCGGCTACGACGTCGTCCGCGAGGTCGAGCGCCTCCCGGACGTGCCCCGGGACGACACCGGGTACCCGGACGGCATCATGTCGATCATCGGCGAGCTCGCCGCGTTCGACCACTGGCGCCAGCGGGTCACGCTCATCGCCAACGCCCTGCTGCCGGCCGACGCCGACGACGCCACGATCGACGCCGCCTACGACGACGCGGTCGCCCGGCTCGAACGGCTCGCCGCCGACGGCGCCCGGCCCACCGCCGAGCCGATGCTGGAGCCGCCCCGCAAGGACGACCCGCTCCCGGTGGTGCGCTCCACCATGGGCCGCGACGTCTACTGCGCCGCGGTCGAGGCCGCGAAGGAGTACATCCTCGCCGGCGACATCTTCCAGGTGGTGCTGTCGCAGCGTTTCGACGTCCAGCTCGACGCGGAGCCCTTCGACCTGTACCGCGCCCTGCGGCAGGTCAACCCCAGCCCGTACATGTACTTCCACCGGCACCCGGAGCTCACCATCGTGGGCTGTTCGCCCGAGCCGATGGTCCAGCTCCTCGGCGGCCGGGTGATCTCCCGGCCCATCGCCGGCACCCGCCGGCGTGGCGCCACCGACCTCGACGACCGTCGCCTCGCCGCCGAGCTGTCCGAGGACCCGAAGGAGCGCGCCGAGCACGTCATGCTCGTCGACCTCGCCCGCAACGACGTCGGGCGCGTGGTGCGGTACGGCTCGCTGCGAGTGGACGAGCTCATGACCCTCGAGCGCTACAGCCACGTCATGCACCTGACCTCGCAGGTGTCGGGCGAGCTGGCCGAGGGACGCACCCCGGTCGATGTCCTGCGGGCCACGCTCCCGGCGGGCACCGTGTCGGGCGCCCCCAAGGTGCGGGCGATGGAGATCATCGACGAGCTCGAGCCGGTGAAGCGCGGCCCCTACGCCGGGGTGGTCGGCTACCTCGACTTCTCCGGCAACGTCGACACCGCGATCGCCATCCGCACGATGCTCGTCCACGACGGTCTCGCCTCGGTCCAGGCCGGCGCCGGGGTGGTCGCCGACAGCATCCCCGAGCACGAGCACCTCGAGTGCGAGAACAAGGCACGCGCCCTGCGGGCGGCGATCCCGGCGGCACGGCGCATGACCGCGGCACGGCGCGCCGCCGCGACGGAGGGGGACACATGAGCGACCTGCGCACCTCGGTGGGGGCGGTGCTGCTGCCCCGGGACGTCGTCCGCATCAGCGGTCCCGACGCCGTCTCGTTCCTCCAGGGCCAGTGCAGCCAGGACGTCGCAGGCCTCGCCGTCGGCGACTCCGCCTACGCCTTCGTGCTGCAACCCCAGGGCAAGGTCGACGTCTGGGGCCGGGTGACCCGCGTCGCGGACGACGCCGTGGTCCTCGACCTCGACGCCGGCTGGGGCGAGGTGGCCGTCGCCCGGCTCCATCGCTTCAAGCTGCGGGTGAAGGCGGAGATCGAGGTGCTGCCCTGGCGCTGTGTCGCCGTGCGGGGCGCAGGGTGGGAGGACGTCACCCTCCCGGACGCGCCGGTCACCGCCCGGGTCGACTGGCCGGGTCTGCACGGGGTCGACCTCCTCGGACCGGACGTTGCGGTGCCGGCCGGCGTCCCCGTCGTCGAGCGGGCGGTGTACGAGCTGCTGCGGATCGAGGCGGGCATGCCCGCCATGGGCACCGAGCTGGACGAGCACACCATCCCCGCCGAGGCGGGTGTCGTGGAGCGCTCGGTCAGCTTCACCAAGGGCTGCTACACGGGGCAGGAGCTGGTGGCCCGCGTCGACAGCCGGGGGAGCAACACGCCACGCAGGCTGCGCGGCGTGGTGGTGGAGGGAGCGGTCCCGTCGCCGGGCGCCGAGCTCGTCCTCGACGACCGGGTGGTGGGCGCGCTCACCAGCGTGGAGCCCTCACCCGAGGGTGCCGTCGCTCTGGCCTACGTGCGGCGGGAGGTCGAGCCGCCCGCCGAGCTCCGGGTCCGCACGACGGCCGGCGATCTCCCCGTCCACGTGGCCGCCCTGCCCCTCGTCGTCGACTGACGGCGGCGCGGCACGTCGCGGCCGGGCCGGGACGACGCACCAGCGCAACAGGTACGCCGCGATCGTGACCGGCGCAGCCACCAGGAACACGGAGCCGAGCAACGGACCGAAGCCGGTGACCTCCCACTCGTCCTGGTCGAACACCCACGTGAGCGCGCTCAGCACGGCGACGATCGCCACGAGGCCGCCGGCGATGCGCAGCAGCAGGAACGCGGCCGACACGGGGCGCAGTGCCCCGAGCAGGGTGCAGGCACCGACCGCGAGCGCGGCCCACGGGGCGACGGCGCCCAGGTCCGCCTCCTCCTGCAGGTGGCCCGCAGTGCCGAACACCCACGTCCCGGTGGCGAGGAGCGCGATCCCCACGCCCCAGGCCAGCCACCCGCCCGCGCCTGCGGGTCGGGGGTGCGGCCCGCGGCCGGGCGCGACCACCAGCGCGAGGGCGAGGACGGTCACGCCGGCGGCGAGGGGGACCAGGACGTCGTAGAACCGCACGGCACCAGCCTGCCGGATCGGCGTCGTCGTGCACAGGGACGGAGGTCCGCATCGCCCCGGGCGGTGGTCGATGGGAGTCGGGGACCGTGGCGCGGAGCATGATGGGGCAGTGAGCCGTGACCGGCCGAGCCACTACGAGACGCTGGGCGTCCCCCGCACCGCCGACGCGGCGTCGGTCCGGCGCGCGTACCTGCGTCTGGCTCGTGAGCACCATCCGGACCGACACGCCGGCGATCCCCGTCGCCAGCGTGAGGCCGAGGACCGGATGCGCGACATCACCGCGGCGTGGCACGTCCTCGGCGACGCCCGGCGGCGGGAGTTCTACGACCTCCGGCTCGCCGACCCGGGCCGGTCGACCGGACCGGGGCCGCGGCCGTCGGGGCCGATGTGGGAGGGCGGCCCGACACCGGGCTGGGTGCCCTTCGACGACGGTGACGACGACCCCGACCCCGCCGAGCTCGACGACCGGCCCATCGGCGCCTGGCAGCCGTCGCTCTGGATCACGCTCACCCCTGCGCTCTTCGTCGTCGCCGCGGTCGTGCTCGGGTTCGTCGGGCTGATGATGGGCATCCGGCAGCTCTTCGCCTTCGCCGTGCTGGTCGCCGCCGTCGGCGGCGTCCTGTTCATGGTCGCCCCGCTGCGGGCGCTCTCCGCGAGTCGTGCGGCCGACGAGGCCGCCGAACGCCGCCGAGGGCACTGAACGCCGGTTCCGCAGGCGCCGAATCGGCTCGTCCCTCCTGCAGGGGCACCGGTAGCGTGGCGCCCGTGGCCACCTACCTCGACCGCATTCTCGCCGCGCATCGTGCCGCGGCGGCGGCCGACCCCCGCGACCTGGCCCCGCTCCTCGACGACGCCCGTTCGCTGCCGCCCGCCCGCGGGTTCCGGGCGGCGCTCGCCGCCGCCCCAAGCCTGGCGGTGATCGCCGAGGTCAAACGCCGGTCGCCGTCCAAGGGCGATCTCGCCCCCGGTCTCGATCCCGCGGTGCTCGCCGGCGCCTACGCCGCCGGCGGGGCCAGCTGCCTCTCGGTGCTGACCGACGTCGAGTTCTTCGGCGGATCCCCGGACGACCTGCGGGCCGCCCGCGCGGCGGTGGGACTGCCCGTGATCCGCAAGGACTTCACGGTCCGCGCCCACGACGTCGTCGACGCCCGCCTCATGGGTGCCGACGCCGTGCTCCTGATCGTCGCCGCCCTCGACGACGCCGAGCTCGCCGACCTGCACGCCCTCGCCGGGGAGATCGGCCTCGACGTCCTCGTGGAGGTACACGACGAGGCGGAGCTCGAGCGGGCGCTCGCCGTCGGCGCCGATCTCGTGGGCGTCAACCAGCGCGACCTCGTCACCTTCGAGGTCGATCAGGCCCGCGCCGTCCGCGTCGCGGCCGCCATGCCCGCCCACGTGGTGCGGGTGGCCGAGTCGGGCGTCCGTGGCCCCGACGACGCCGCGGAGCTCGCCGCAGCCGGCTTCCACGCCGTGCTGGTGGGGGAGTCGCTCGTCCGATCCGGCGATCCCGCAGCCGCGGTGGCCGCGTTGATCGCCGCCGGTGGTGCCCGGTGTTCGTGAAGATCTGCGGCGTCACCACCGAGGAGGACGCCCTCCTCGCCGTGGCGTTGGGTGCCGACGCCGTCGGCTTCGTGTTCGCCCCGTCGCCACGCCAGGTCCGGCCCGGCCGGGTGGCCGACATCGTGAAGCGGCTCCCGCCCGACGTCCTCACCGTGGGCGTGTTCCGGGACGAGGCCCCGGCCCGGGTCGTGTCGATCGTGCAGGAGGTCGGCCTGAAGGTGGCCCAACTCCACGGCCACGAGACCCCCACCGACACCCGCTTCGTCCGGGCGCACGTGCCGCTCGTGTTCAAGGCGTTCGTCGCCGGCGACCGCTCGCTCGACCGCTTCGACGACTTCGGCGCCGACGTCGCCCTCATCGACTCCCCGGCACCGGGCTCCGGGCAGATGTTCGACTGGGCGCTGGCCGAAGGGGCACCGTCGAACCGGCGGGTGCTGCTCGCCGGCGGGCTCAACCCCGACAACGTCGCCGACGCCATCGCACGGGTGCGTCCGTGGGGTGTCGACGTCGCCAGCGGGGTGGAGCGGTCGCCGGGACACAAGGACCCCGTGAAGCTGCGGGCCTTCATCAGCGCCGCCAAGAAGGCGGCGCCCAAGCGCGAGTACATCGGCGAGGGCGACCTGCCCTACGACTGGGAGGAAGACGAATCCCTATGGCCATGACGGAACCGACGTCCGAGGGGCGGTTCGGCGAGTTCGGCGGGCGCTTCGTCCCCGAGACCCTCGTCCCCGCCTGTCTGGAGCTCGAGACGGCGTTCCGGGAGGCCTGGGCCGATCCCGGCTTCCGCGGCGAGCTCGACCACCTCCTCACCGAGTACGCGGGTCGGCCGTCGCCGGTCACCGAGTGCGGCCGGCTCTCCGACGAGCTCGGGCTGCGGCTGCTGCTCAAGCGCGAGGACCTCAACCACACCGGGTCGCACAAGATCAACAACGTGCTCGGCCAGGCCCTGCTGGCCAAGCGCATGGGCAAGACGCGCCTCGTGGCCGAGACCGGCGCGGGGCAGCACGGTGTCGCGAGCGCCACCGCGGCCGCCCTGTTCGGCATGGAGTGCGTGGTCTACATGGGCGAGGTCGACATCGCCCGACAGGCCCTCAACGTGTTCCGCATGCGTCTCCTCGGGGCCGAGGTCCGACCGGCCATGTCCGGGAGCCGCACGCTGAAGGACGCCATCAACGAGGCCATGCGCGATTGGGTGGCCACCGTCGAGTCCAGCCACTACTGCCTCGGCTCGGTGATGGGGCCCCACCCGTACCCGTGGATGGTGCGGGAGTTCCACCGGGTGATCGGCGACGAGGCGCGGCGGCAGTGCGCGGCGCTGCTCGGCGGCGACGTCCCCGACGTCGTGACCGCGTGCGTCGGTGGCGGCTCCAACGCCGTCGGCATCTTCTCCGGCTTCGCCGACTCCCGGGCCGAGCTCGTCGGCGTGGAGCCCGCCGGTGGCGCGGCCATCGGACGCGGCGTCCCCGGCGTCGTCCACGGCTCGAAGAGCTTCCTGCTGCAGGACGAGTACGGACAGGTCGTCGAGGCCCACTCGGTGAGCGCAGGCCTCGACTACCCGGGCATCGGGCCGGAGCACAGCCACCTCCACAGCATCGGACGCGCCCGCTACGAGGCCGTCACCGACGCCGAGGTCATCGACGCCTTCCAGCTGCTGTCCCGCACCGAGGGCATCATCCCGGCCCTCGAGCCGGCCCACGCCCTCGCCTGGGTGAGCCGCGCTCGGGAGGAGCTGGCCGGCAAGACCGTGCTGTTGAACCTGTCGGGCCGCGGCGACAAGGACGTCGGCCAGATGATGGAGATCCTCGGATGACCGGTCCCATCGAGACCGCCCTGCGCGCCCGGCGTGCCACCGGCGGCAAGTGCCTCGCCGCCTACGTGACCGGCGGCCTCGGCGACGACTGGGTGGAGACCGTGCGGGCGGTGGCGGCGGCCGGCGCCGACGTCGTCGAGATCGGGATCCCGTTCTCCGATCCGGTGATGGACGGTCCCACGATCCAGAAGGCGAACGACGCCGCGCTGGCGCAGGGGGCCAACCCCATCTCGATCCTGCACGCCCTCACCGACGCCGATGTCGGGGTCCCGATGGCGGCGATGACCTACTACAACATCGCCTTCCACATGGGCCTCGAGAAGTTCGCCGAGGAGCTGGCGCGTGCCGGGGTCTCGGGAGCGATCCTGCCCGACTGCCCGCTCGAGGAGGTCGGTCCGTGGGCCGCGGCGGCGGACGCCGCCGGCGTCGAGACCATCCTCCTCGCCGCCCCGACCGCCCCACCGGAGCGACTGCCCCGGATCTGCGCGCGGACCCGGGGCTTCGTCTACGGCGTCGGCCTGCTCGGCGTCACCGGCGTCCGGGCCGAGCTGGCCCGCACCGCGATCGAGATCGCCACGCGCCTGAAGCAGGTCACCGACGTCCCGGTGCTGGTGGGTGTCGGCGTGGGGACCCCCGAACAGGCGGTCGAGGCGTCCGCCCACGGCGACGGCGTGGTGGTCGGCTCCGCCATCGTGCAGCGCATGCTCGACGGCGCCGGCCCCGAGGGTGTGGCCGAGCTGGTGCGGAGCTTCCGCACCGCCCTCGACGCCGCCTACCCGCCGGCCTGACCCGCGTCGAGGGCCTGGGCGAGGTCGGCCACCAGATCGCTGGCGGACTCCAGGCCGATGCTGAGGCGGACGAGGTTCGGTGGCACCTCCAGCGCGGAACCTGCGACCGACGCGTGCGTCATCCGGCCGGGGTGCTCGATGAGCGACTCCACGGCGCCGAGGGACTCGGCGAGGGTGAACAGCTCCGTGCGGGTGCACAGGTCGAGCGCCGCCTGCTCTCCGCCCGCGACCGTGAAGCTGACCATGCCGCCGAAGTCGCGCATCTGGCGTGCGGCGGCGGCGTGCCCGGGATGGTCGGGGAGCTGCGGGTACAGCACGCGCTCGACGGCGGGGTGGCCGACGAGCAGATCGACGACGGCGCGGGCGTTCTCGCAGTGGCGCTGCATCCGGACCTCGAGCGTCTTGAGCCCGCGGAGCAGCAGGTAGCAGTCGAACGGCGACGGCACCGCCCCGGCGGCGTTCTGTACGTACCCGATGCGCTGGGCCAGCTCGTCGTCGTCGGTGACGACCAGCCCGCCGACGACGTCGGAGTGGCCGCCCAGGTACTTGGTGGCCGAGTGCACGACGATGTCGGCGCCGAGCGCCAGGGGCCGTTGCAGGAAGGGCGTGGCGAAGGTGTTGTCGACGACGACGACGGCGCCGTGCTCGTGGGCGACCGCGGCGACGGCCTCGATGTCGATGCAGGTGAGCAGCGGGTTGGTGGGCGTCTCCAGCCAGAGCATCCGGGCGTCGGCCGGCCACGAGGCGCGGAGGGCGTCGACGTCGGTGAGGTCGGCGACCGTGTGGGCGAGTCCGGCCGGGCCGTGCACGCGTGCGATCAGCCGGTAGGTGCCGCCGTAGGCGTCGTTGCCGAGGACGATCCGATCACCGGGGGACAGGAGGCGGAGCACGTCGTCCTCGGCCGCCAGGCCCGACGCGAAGGCGAAGGCGTGCCGCCCGCCCTCGAGCGCCGCGACGCACGTCTCGAGCGCGGCGCGGGTGGGGTTGCCCGAGCGGGAGTACTCGAAGCCCCGATGCCCGCCCACCCCGTCCTGGGCGAACGTGGTGGCGAGGCTGATCGGCGGGACCACCGCCCCGGTGACGGGGTCCGGCGCCTGCCCTGCGTGGATCGCCCGGGTGGCGAAACCCCAACCCGTCTGCTCGTCCTGCTCACCCATCACCGTGCTCCCTGCTCGAGGAACGCCAGGACGTCGGTGCGGGACAGCACCGAGACCGGTCGTCCACCGGAGAGCACCACGAGCGCGGGGGCCGTGTCCAGCAGGGCGACCATGCGGTCGATGGACTGCCCGATCCCGATGGTGGGCATCCGGGGTCCCATGAGGGCGGCGACGGGGAGCTCCATGACCCCGGCGTCCCGGAAGACGGCGTTCATCAGCGCCAGCTCGTCCACGGCACCGGCGATCTCGGCCGCGGCGAAGGGCGGCTCGTTCTTGCAGACGGGCAGCTGCGAAACGCCCGTGCGCCGCATCAGGTCGATCGCTTGGCGGACCGTCTGGTCGGGGTTCACGTACAGCAACGGCGGCAGCCCGTCACCCCGGGACTCCAGGACGCCTGCGACGCTGAGACCGGGTTCGCGGAGGAACCCGTAGGTGGCCATCCACTCGTCGTTGTAGACACGGGACAGGTAGCCCCGGCCGGAGTCGGGGATCAGGACCACGACGAGGTCCTCGGGTGTGAGCCGCTCCTGCAGCTTCAGCGCCGCGGCGATGGCCAGGCCTCCGGAGGAGCCGAGCAGGATGCCCTCCTCGGTGGCGACCTGCCGGGCCATGAGGTACGCCTCCTCGTCGGTGCAGGCGATGACGTCGTCGTAGAGCCCGGGCTCCCACGCCGCGGGGAAGAAGTCCTCGCCGACGCCCTCGATCAGGTACGGCCGGCCCGAGCCTCCGGAGTACACGGAGTTGTCCGGGTCGGCGGCGATGATCCGGATCGCCGGGTTCTGCGCCTTGAGGTACCGGGCGACCCCGGTGATGGTGCCCGCGGTGCCCGCCCCGGCGACGAAGTGGGTGATGCGACCGGCCGTCTGCTCCCAGACCTCCGGCCCGGTGGTCCGTTCGTGGGCGAGCGGGTTGGCCGGGTTGGCGTACTGGTTGGGGCGATAGGCGTCGCGCTCACGCGTGAGCCGCTCCGCGGTGGAGTAGTAGCTGTCGGGGTGCTCCGGCGCGACGGCCACGTCGCAGACGACGACCTCGGCCCCGTAGGCCCGCAGCAGGTCGACCTTCTCCGGCGCCACCTTGTTCGTCGTCACGAACACGCAGCGGTAGCCGCGCTGGGCGGCGACGATCGCGAGACCGACGCCGGTGTTGCCGGAGGTCGGCTCGACGATGGTGCCGCCGGGCTGGAGCTCGCCCGAGGCCTCGGCGGCGAGGATCATCTCGAGGGCGGGGCGGTCCTTCGCAGAGCCCCCCGGGTTGGTGGTCTCGAGCTTCGCCACGAGCGGGCACGGGAGGGACCGTCCGGTCCGCCCCAGCGCCACCATGGGCGTCCGCCCGATGAGATCGAGCACGGATCCTGCGATCGCCGTGCCTTCGAGTCGGGGGTCGCGGGGTCCGAGCCGGGGGTCCGAAGTGGGCTGCAGGAGTGCCATGAGCCTCACGTTACCGGTCCGGGTGGATGCGACCCGAGCGTCGTCCGTCCTCGTCAGGGGGAGGAATCCGGCGGCCTCTGCGGGAAATTTCCGGATCGTTGATCTCGCAGTGGATCCGCGGAATTCCTTGAGATTCCAGGTCTTTTCCCTCATGAGCCGTGGGGATGCGCCGACTGCTCGAATGGAAATGCTTGACTTTCCAACGCTCATACACTGGCGTGTTGGCCCGACGGCCCGACACTCCCAGTCGGGACAGAGGAGGATCCACCATCCATGAACAAGTCTGAGGTCACCGCAGCAGTCGCCGAGAAGGCAGGGGTGTCGCCGGCGCAGGCCGCGGCCGTCCTGGACGCCTTCTGGGCCACGGTCGCCGAGGTCGTCGGCAAGGGCAAGGAGAAGCTCACGATCCCGGGCTGGATCTCCTTCGAGCAGACCAAGCGTGCCGCCCGTCGTGCCCGCAACCTGCGCACCGGCGAGATCATCAAGGTGCCCGCCACCAAGGCGGTGAAGATCTCCGCCGGCAGCAAGCTGAAGGAGGCTGCGAAGAGCGGCGGCAAGGCTGCCCCGGCCGCCAAGGCCCCCGCCAAGAAGGCTGCCGCCAAGGCCGCCGCCCCGGCGAAGAAGGCTGCGGCCAAGGCCGCTCCGGCGAAGAAGGCTGCGCCCGCCAAGGCCGCCGCTCCGGCGAAGAAGGCGGCGCCGGCCAAGGCCGCGCCCGCCAAGGCTGCGGCCAAGAAGGCCGCTCCGGCCAAGAAGGCCGCTGCCAAGAAGGCCGCCAAGTAACCCACTGCGTCGCGACCCTCACGGGTCGACGGTCGTGTTCGAGGGGCGGTGCCCGAGGCACCGCCCCTCGGCGCGTCCGGGATAGCGTCCGGGCATGACCACCACGCTCGTGCCGGGTGCGGCCGCCCCGGGGTTCAGCCTGCCGGATCAGACCGGCGAGACCCGGACCCTCGAGGAGTTCCGGGGACGGAAGGTCCTCGTCTACTTCTACCCACGTGCCGACACACCGGGCTGCACCCAGCAGTCGTGCCTGTTGCGTGACATCGCCGGCTCCATCGGTGACACGGCGATCGTCGGGGTGAGCCCCGACACCCCTGCGAAGCAGGCGAAGTTCGATGCGAAGTACGGCCTCGGCTTCCCGCTGCTCGCCGACACCGAGCACACCATGGCCGAGGCGTACGGCGTGTGGGCCGAGAAGAAGCTCTACGGCAAGGTGAGCATGGGGATCGTGCGCTCCGCGTTCCTGATCGACGAGGACGGCACGGTCGCGCACGCCTGGTACAAGATCAGCCCGAAGGACACCCCCGTCCGGCTGCTGGAGGCGCTGGGCATCGAGGGCGCAGGGTCCGATGGCTGAGACGTCCGTCCCCACCCATCTGACGGACCTGCCCCTGCCGATCGACGTCCTGCCCCACCGGCCGCCGTTCCTGTTCCTCGACGGTGTGACCGCGTACGAGCCCGGCGCCACCAGCCGCGGTTTCTGGCGCCTCACCGGCGACGAGTGGTTCTTCCCCGGCCACTTCCCCGGGCGGCCCACCCTCCCCGGCGTGCTGCAGACCGAGGCCATCGCCCAGCTCGGCGCCTACGCGGTCCTGCTCGACGAGCGCTACGCCACCAAGCTCCCGCTCTTCGGGGGGCTCGCCAAGGCGAAGTTCCGTCGCCAGGTCCAGCCGGGTGACCCGCTCGAGCTCGAGGTCACCCTCGACCAGCTCTCCGCTCGTGCCGGCAAGGGGCACGGCCGCGCGTCGGTCGGCGGGGCGACGGCCTGCGAGTGCGAGCTCCTGTTCGTCCTCGTCGACCGGACCGACTGAGCCGACCGTTCCCCGAGGGGGAGCTGCGAGGGATCAGCGAGCGGGGCCCAGGACCAGCGTGCCGTTGTGGCCGCCGAACCCGAACGAGTTCGACAGGCTCGGGCCGGGCACCCAGGGCGTCGGCGACGTGGCGAGGTTGATCGCCGGCATCTCCGGGTCCGGGGTGGTGTGCCCGGCGGTCGGGGGGATGACGCCGTGCTGCATGGCGAGGACCACGGCGACCGCCTCGATCGCCCCCGCAGCCCCGAGGGCGTTACCGGTCACGCCCTTGGTGGAGGTGATGATCGGCCCCGGCGACCCGAACAGGGCGGCGACGGCCTGAGCCTCGGCCATGTCGTTGAGCGGCGTGGACGTGCCGTGCGCGTTGATGTGCACGATGTCGGCCGGGCCGAGCCCTGCGTCCTCGAGGGCGAGCTCCATGCAGGCGATCGCCCCTGCCCCGTTGGGCGACGGCGCCGTGATGTGGTGGGCGTCGGCGTTGGACGCCGACCCGAGCACCTCGGCGAGGATCGTGGCGCCTCGCCGGACCGCCGTCTCCCACTCCTCGAGCACGAGGATGCCGGCGGCCTCGGCGATCACGAAGCCGTCGCGCTCGGCGTCGAACGGGCGCGAGACGCCGGTGCGCGAGAGCGCGGTCATGTTGCCGAAGCCCGCCATGGCCGTCGGCGTGATCGAGGACTCCGAGCCCCCGGCGATCACGGCGTCGCAGCGGCCGTACGCGATCAGCCGTGCGGCGTTGCCGATGGACTGGGTGCCTGCAGCGCACGCGGTGACCGTGTTCTCGCAGGGCCCCTGCCACCCGTACTTCATGGAGATCGCCGCCGGCGCCGCGTTCGCCATCATCATCGGCACGAGGAAGGGGGAGACCCGCCGCTCACCCTTCTCGAAGCGGACGATGATCTGCTCCTCGAGCGTGTTGATCCCGCCGACGCCCGTGCCGACGAACCCGCCGCGGCGCGCCGGCGGTGCGGTGATCTCGCCCGCCTGGGCGAGCGCCTGGTCCGCCGCCGCGAGCGCAAACTGGGTGAAGCGGTCCGACCGCCGCGCCTCCTTCGGGTTCTCGAAGTAGGGCGATGGGTCGAAGTCCGGGATCGCGCGGGGTCCGACCGATGCCTCGGACAGGAGACCCTGCCAGAAGGCGTCGACGCCGGTCCCGCAGGACGCGACGACTCCGAGCCCGGTGACGGCGACGCGACGGCGCTCCACGACGACCTCAGAGCTTGGACGTGACGAGGGTGAAGGCGGCAGCGACGGTGTCGATGCCCTCGAGCTCCTCCTCCTCGACCTTCACGCCGAACTCCTCCTCGAGCGCCATCACCAGCTCGACCAGGTCGAGGCTGTCGGCGTCGAGGTCGTCGGCGAAGGAGGCCTCGGGGACGACCTGGTCGGGCTCGACCGAGAGGACCTCGACCGCGCACTTCCGGAACCGCTCGAACATCTCGTCGCTCACGTCGGTTTCTCCTGTCTCGCTCCGGTCGGCCCGGAGATCACTGGGGGGGAACACTAGGGGCGCGGTGGGGGAGCGGCCACCACCTGCGGGCGGCGGCCTCACTCACCGCTCAGCCCATCGCCAGACCGCCGTCCACCGGGATCACGGCGCCCGTGATGTAGCCGGCGGGCTCGGAGGCGAGGAAGACGACCGTGGCGGCGACCTCCTCGGCGGCGCCGAGGCGGCCGAGGGGGACACGGTCGACGATGGCCTGCTGCTGCCCGTCGCCGAGGGCGGCGAGCATGTCGGTGGCGATGGGCCCGGGGGCGACCACGTTCACCGTGACGTTGCGGCTGGCGAACTCCTTGGCCAGCGACCGGCCGAGGCCGACGAGTCCGGCCTTGGAGGCCGCGTAGTTCGCCTGTCCGGCCTGGCCGCCGAGGCCGACGACGGACGAGATGAGGACGATCCGGCCGAAGCGGGCCTTCATCATCCCCTTCACGGCCCGCTTGGCGACGCGGAAGGCGGAGGTCAGGTTGGCGTCGACGACGGCCGTGAAGTCGTCCTCGGACATCCGCAGGACGAGGGTGTCGCGGGTGATGCCGGCGTTCGACACGAGGATCTCGACCGTGCCGAGCCGTTCCTCGACCTCCGCGAAGGCGGCGTCGACCGAGGCGGTGTCGGTGACGTCGCACCGCACCCAGGTCACGCCCGGCGCAGCGTCGTCGCCGGGGGGATCGGACCGGTAGGTGCCGGCGACGCGGTAGCCGGCGTCGAGGAGCGCGCGGGTGATGGCGAGGCCGATGCCCCGGTTCGCGCCGGTGACGAGGGCGACCCGGCCGTCTGCGGCGGTGCCCGTCACGGCTGCCACCGCACGATCGCGCTGGCCCAGGTCATGCCGGCACCGAAGCCGGTGAGCAGGAGGAGGTCGCCCGGCTGGATGCGGCCATCGTCGACGGCGGCCACCAGCGCGAGGGGGATCGAGCCGGACGAGGTGTTGCCGGTGTGCTCGAGCACGGTGACCAGGCGTTCCCGCGGGCAGTGGAGCTTGTGGGCGGCGCTCTCCACGATGCGGATGTTGGCCTGGTGGGGGATGACCCAGGCGATGTCCTCGATGGTGACGCCCGCCTTCGCCATCGCCCGCTCGGAGGAGCCCACCATGGCGCGCACGGCCTGCCGGAAGACCTCCTTGCCGTCCATCTTCATCTTGTCGCCGTGGTCGGCGTAGAGGATGTGGCGGGTGGTGCCGTCGGCGCCGAGGTCCCAGCCGAGGAGCGTGTCGGCCCCGTCGTCGGTGCCCTCGTCGTCGATGGCTTGGAGGACCACCGCGCCGGCGCCGTCGCCGAAGAGGATGGCGGTGCCGCGGTCCTCGTAGTCGGTCCAGGCGGACATGGCGTCGGAGCCGATCACCAGGACCCGGTCGAGGCCTGCTCCGACGTAGAGGTACCCGGTGACCAGGGCGTAGACGAACCCCGAGCAGGCGGCGTTCATGTCGACGGCCCCGCACTGCAACCCGAGCTCGGCCTGCACCGCTGCGCTCGATGCCGGGATCATCTGGTCCGGCGAGGTGGTGGCCAGGACGACGAGGTCGATGTCGGCAGGGTCGACGCCGGCCCGCTCGAGCGCGTGGCGCCCCGAGTTCACCGCCATGCCCACCGTGGAGCCGCCGACCCGCCGGCTGCTGATGCCCGTGCGGTCGCGGATCCACTCGTCGTTGGTGTCCATCATGCGGGAGAGGTCGTCGTTGGTGAGGACCTTCTCCGGGAGGTCGCTGCCCCAGCCCGTGATCCGTGCGCCGCGCATCAGTGGCTCCGGAGCCAGGCGATGGGCTGGCTCGAGGACACCCGCTCGCCCTCGACGGCGAGGAAGCCCATGATCTCGCCGCGGAAGGCCGATCGGACCTCGACGCTGCCCACGTGGCCGAGGAGGTGGCCGGCGTCGATGAGATCACCCGGACCGACGTCGCCGAGCGGGGTGAAGACGCCGGCGCCGGGGCTCACCACGAGCCGTTCGGTGGCGAAGAGGTGCTCGCCCTCGTGTTGGCCGACCGCACCGGCTGCGGGGCTGGCGAGGGCCTCCAGCAGGGTGTCGATCTCGGCGGGCGTGCTCACGGAGAGCCGCCTGGCCTCGCCGAGGGTGCGCTTGGCGAGACCGGTGAGCACCGTCCCAGGTCCGAGCTCGACGAACGTGGTGAAGCCGGCGTCGGCGAGGGTGTGCAGCGTCTGGCGCCACCGCACCGGGCTGCACAGCTGGGCGTTGAGCAGGCCCCGCCACTCGCCGGCGCCTGCGTGGGCCAGCGCGTCGACGTTGGCGACGACGATGCCGTCCGGGTCGCGGAGGTCGGTCTGGTCGACGGCCTTGCGCAGCCGGTCACGCGCCGGCGCCATGAGGGGTGTGTGGAAGGCACCGCCGACCGGGATGGGCATCGCCCGCTTCGCGCCGAGCTCCTTTGCGACCTCTCCGGCCCTGGCGACGGCGTCGACGGTGCCGGCGACCACGACCTGCCCGGGGGCGTTGTAGTTGGCCACCCAGACGTCGTCGGCGACGCGGGCGCAGGCGATGTCGACCTTGTCGTCGTCGAGGCCGAGGATGGCGGCCATCGTGCCCGGCCGCTCCTCGGCGGCGACCTGCATCGCCTCGCCGCGCTCGCAGACGAGGCGGACGGCATCGGCGAAGTCGATGGCCCCGGAGGCGGTGAGGGCGCTGTACTCGCCCAGGCTGTGCCCGGCGTGGCCCGCGGCGTCGACGCCGACGCGTGCCACGGCGTCGAGCACCACCATGCTCAGGACGAACGTGGACAGCTGGGCGTTGCGGGTCTGCCGGAGCTCCTCGGCGTCGGCGTGCAGCAGGAGGGCCTCGACGTCACGGCCGGTGGCCGCCGACGCCTCGTGGACGAGCTCCCAGGACGGATGCTCCACCCAGGGTCCGCCCATGCCCGGTGCCTGACTGCCCTGCCCGGGGTAGGTGAACACGATCATGGGGCGAACGGTCTCCTCGTGGTGGTGTCGACGACGCCTGAGGGGGTCAGGGTCGGGAGGTACGACCCGATTACCGGGACAACTGTTTCACATCGTCGTCACGGGCGGTACCTACCCGCGGGTCACTTGCGGCGGTCCATCTACGCTGATCCCGTGGACCTCCCGGTGAACCCCCCGGTCAAGCCGATGCTGGCGAAGGCCGTGGACGGCATCCCACCGACCGGTGACCTGGTCTTCGAGCCGAAGTGGGACGGGTTCCGCTGCATCGTCTTCCGCGACGGCGACGAGGTCGTGCTCGGCTCGCGCAACGAGCGACCGCTCACCCGCTACTTCCCGGAGCTGCTCGATCCCCTGCGGTCGGTGCTGCCCTCGCGCTGCGTGGTCGACGGTGAGCTCGTGGTGGCCGTCGGGGATCGGCTCGACTTCGACGCCCTCGGGCAGCGCATCCACCCCGCGGACTCCCGCGTGCGGCAGCTCGCGGCCGCCACCCCGGCGTCCTTCGTCGCCTTCGACCTCCTCGCGCTGGGGGCCGACGACCTGCGCCGCCGCCCATTCCGGGAGCGGCGTGGCCTCCTCGCCGCATCGCTCGCCGGTGCCGCTCCGCCCGTCCACCTGACGCCGGCCACCACCGACCGTGCCGTGGCCGCGCAGTGGTTCCGGCGGTTCGAGGGCGCCGGCCTCGACGGGCTCATCGCCAAGCCGGCGGACGACCCCTACGTCGAGGACAAGCGGGTGCAGCTCAAGGTGAAGCACGTGCGCAGCGCCGACGCCGTGGTGGCCGGGTTCCGGTGGCACAAGGACGGCCAGGGCATCGGCTCGCTCCTGCTCGGCCTGTTCGACCCGGACGGGCGCCTCCAGCACGTCGGGGTCGCGGCGAGCTTCTCCGCCCGTCGGCGGGCGGAGCTTGTGGGGGAGCTCGCCCCGCTGGTGCTCGACGACCTGGCGGCGCACCCCTGGGCGGAGTGGGCCGACGCGGAGGCCCATGCGACGGGCCGCATGCCGGGCGCCCCGAGCCGCTGGCAGGGCACGCGCCCGAAGGACGTCAGCTGGGTGCCGCTGCGCACCTCGCTGGTGGCCGAGGTCAAGTACGGCAGCACCCTGAACGGACGCTTCCGGGAGGTCACCAACCTGTTGCGCTGGCGGCCCGACAAGCAGCCGGAGCAGTGCACCTTCGACCAGCTCGACGAGCCGGAGCCGGTGGGCGTCGGCGAGGTGCTCTCGGCGAAGGGCTGAGACCCGTCCGGCGCGCGTTACGCTGCGGCGCCTGGCCCGGGTGGCGGAATGGCAGACGCGGGGGACTCAAAATCCCTTGTCCGAAAGGGCGTGCGGGTTCGAGTCCCGCCCCGGGCACGATCGGCGACCATAGGCTGCGCTCGTGATCTTCCGCCGTCGGCGTGCCGAGTCCGCCCCACGTCCATCAGCGCACCAGCCCGCTGCCCCGCTGGTCGGGGAGCTCGTGGCGTTGCGGAACCGGGCCCGGTCGGCTGCGGGCCTGGTCGAGCGTTCGGCGCCGGGCGGTCACGCCGCGGCATCGGCCTCCCGCACGCTCGAGGAGCTCGACGCCGCGGCCCGGAACCTGGCCGAGACCCGCGAGCGCCTGGCCATGCTCGACCCGGACCGCGTCACGAACGAGCTCAAGGCGGCGCGCCGTCGGCGCGACGACGCACGGGGTGAGGAGGAGCGCCGTCGGCTCGATGCGATGGTCGAGGCGGCGGAGACCCGGTTCGCAGCGGTACACCGCCTCTGGGACCGCGTCGAGGCGATCGAGCAGGACGCGGAGGTGGTGGTGGCCCGCCTCGAGGAGCTCGCCGCCTCCGTTGCGGTGTCCGAGACGACCGCCGGCGCCACCCTCGACCGGCTCCAGCACGAGCTGCAGGCCCTGGCCTCCACCTACCGCGAGCTCGACGGGATCTGACGCGCCCCGACCGTCAGGCGGCGGCGACGGGATCGCTGCGCCGCTCACCACGCTCGAGCGTCGTGCGGAGGCGTTCCATGCTCCGCTCGACGAGCCGGCGGGCCGCCTCCGGCGAGATCCCCAGCCGGGCGCCGATCTGGACGTAGGTCTCCGGATCCTCACCGTCGAGCCCGAAGCGCCGGACCACGGCCTCCTGCGCCCGTGGGGCGAGCAGGTCGACCGCGAGGCGCACCCTGCGCGCCTCGTCGTCGCCGACCACCCGCTCGCCCGGCTCGATCTCGGTCCCGGCGAGGAACGACCCGAGGTCGTCGGCGTCGGGGTTGCCCGACACGGGCTGGTCGAGCGAGGACGTGTGCGAGAGCCAGTACAGCCGGGCGCGCTCGGGATCGAGTTGGGTGGGGTCGCCGTCGGCCGCCCGCAGCCGCGCACGCAGGTCGGAGCTCCGATGGGTGGGGATCCGGATCAGCGGGCCGCCGGCGTCGATCGCCCGGCCGATGGCCTGGCGGATCCACCAGGTGGCGTAGGTCGAGAACTTGTATCCGCGGTCGCCGTCGTACTTGTCGACCGCGTGCTCCAGGCCGAGGATGCCCTCCTGGACGAGGTCGTCCATGTCCATCCCCGAGGGCGGAGGGATCCGCCGGGCGATGCTGACCACGAGGCGGAGGTTGGCCATGAGGAACCGCTGCTTCGCCGCCTCGCCGTCGGCCACGATCGCCTGGAGCTCCGGGTCGCCCGGTCGGTCGTCGAGATCGGCGAGCGCCCGGCGTCCGGCAGCGATCCGCCGGCTGAGCTCGACCTCCTCCCGAGCGGTGAGCAGGGGGTGGTTCCGGGTGCGCTCGAGCAGATCGGTCAGGCTGGCCGACACGGGTGCTCCTCCTCCGTCTCGTCAATACAGGAAGGGGGATTCCTGTATCTGCTTTATTGCAGATCCGGTGGGAGTGGTCAAGGCCTGCGGCTCGTTTTTCCCGGAGCTCGCCGGGTTTTCCCGCTCAGTGCCCGTCGACGGCACCGGCCCGATCGGCGACGAACCGGTCGATCGCATCGAGGTCGATCTGTTCGCAGACGAGCTTCCACTGCCAGGCCGTGGCGACGACGGCGGCGGGGAGGGCGTCGTTCGGTGCGGTGACGACCCGGTCGCCGGCGAGGTCCCGCAGGAAGGCGACCTCCTCGTCGCCGAGCTCCGGGGAGTACTGGACGAGCACGTCCCCCCGTTCGAGTACCGCGACCTGGACCGGTCCGGCGAGGGCCTCGTCGACGTCGCCGCTCGGCGCCGCACCCGCGTGGGGCCCGGACGTGGGTGGATCGGTCAGGTAGGTCACCGGGCTGCCGGGCAGCACGTGGAGCAGCACGGCGGGGTCGAGCGGCTCCTCGACCGGTGCAGCGCATCCCGCTTCGCCACCGCCGGCGCTGCACGCAGCAACCGGTGCCAGGAGGAGCAGCGCCGTCGTGGCCGCGGGACCGAGGCGTCGGAGTACCACCCCGGCAGGATGCCACGGCGACCGCCGACCGTCGGCGCGCTGACCGGTGCCGACCGACGACAGGGCACCTCATCGGTCGCACCTATGCTGCGGCCATGCCCCGGCCTCTCGTGGAGCGTCGTCTCATCCAGGTCAGCGATCGGCTGAAGGAGCTCCGGGCCGACCTGCTCGTGACCGAGGAGCAGCTGGCCCAGCTCGAGG
>JBEIGA010000034.1:0-20369 GCA_040382135.1 Acidimicrobiales bacterium | reverse complement strand
CGGGCCCGCGACGCGGCCATGGCGGCGAACCGTGCGAAGGACGAGTTCCTCTCCCGCATGAGCCACGAGCTCCGGACGCCCCTCAACGCCATCCTGGGGTTCGGCGAGCTGCTCGCCGCCGACCTCGACGGCCACGAACCGGAGGGAGCGGCCGAGCACGGGGAGCACGTCGAGCGCATCGTCCACGCGGGCCGGCACCTGCTCGCGCTGGTCGAGGACGTGCTCGACATCGCCCGCATCGAGGCGGACCGGTTGCCGTTGCGCATCGAGCCGGTGGACGCCCGGGCGCTGTGCGGTCGGGCCATGGACCTCGTCGCCGAAGCGGCGAGCGCCGCACGGGTGCGCGTGGTGCTCGAGCCGGGGCCGGAGGTCGTCATCCTGGCCGACGAGACCCGCGCCCTGCAGGTGCTGCTGAACGTGCTCACCAACGCGGTGAAGTACAACCGCGCCGGGGGAGGGGTGCGGATGGCCCTGACGCCGGGCCCGCGCACGTGGGAGATCCGGGTCGCCGACGACGGTCCGGGCATCCGGCCCGATCGCCTCGGACGGGTCTTCGAGCCGTTCGACCGGCTGGGCGCTGAGTTCACGAACGTCGAGGGCACCGGGATCGGGCTCACGCTGGCGCGGCGCCTGATGACGTTGCTCGGGGGCGACATCTCGATCAGCAGCCGGGTGGGTGAGGGGACGGAAGTGCGGCTCACCTTCCCGGCGGCCGCATCCACGGCGCCGACGCGCGCCTTCCTGATCGACGAGGACCCGATGGTCCGCGGGATGGCGGCGGCGGTCCTTTCGGTCTCGGGGGTCGAGGTCCGATCCGTGCACGGTCCCGCCGAGCTCGCCGAGGTCGAGGACCTCGACGGTGGGGTCGCGTCGATCGTGCTCGTCGGCGCCGCCGATCCCGCCGACGTCGCCGCGCTCCGGAAGGCCGCGCTCGTCGTGGCGCCCGCGGCCCGCGTGGTGTGCATGTGCGGTCGGCCCGTGCCGGGCTCGGACGCCACGGTCCCCCGGCCGCCGGACCCGGTTGGGCTCCGGGCGTTGCTCGGCCCCTGAGCCGTGCCCGCCGCTCAGGCCGGCGTGTCGACCAGCGAGCGGAAGCGGCGGTAGCGCTCCGCTGCCGGCCCGACCCACGCCGGGTCGGGCTCGATCCGCTCCCGGTGCCGGGCCCACCGCGCCGCGCCACGCGTGTCGGGCTCGAGGCCGGCGGCGACCCGGGCGACGAAGGCCGCGCCGATCGCAGCGCCCTCCGGCTCCGCCACGACGTCGACCGGGAGCCCGGTGGCATCGGCGATCGCCTGCAGCCAGGGTCGGACGTGGGTGCCGCCGCCGGTCGCCACGATCCGGCGGGCCGGGTGGCCGGCGAGGTCGAGGTGGTGGCGGATCACGAACCCGGACGCCTCGTAAGCACCCCGGCGCACTGCGGCGGCATCGTGGGTGAGGTCCAGGTCGTGGAGCGAGGCCCGGCGGTCCGGGTCGTTCCAGGGCGTCCGTTCCCCCCGGATGTACGGCACCCAGACCGGCACCCGGTCGGGGGCGAGCCCGGAGCGGCCGTCACCGCCACCGTCGCCGGTGTCGCCCGTGAGGTCCCGGACCCGCTGGACGAACAGGCCCCCGGCGTTGCTCGCGCCGCCCGTCATGGTCCGGCCCGGGACGGTGTGGGGCACGGTCCAGAGACCGGGTGCGGAGACCTGGCCCTCCGCCACCGCCCAGATGACGAGGGTCGTCCCGCAGACGACCAGGACGTCCCCGGGCTCGTCGGCCCCCGCCACGAGCTGCTCGCCGAAGGCGTCGATCGTGCCGCCGGCCACCGCGGCCCCGTCGGCGGTCCACCCTGCGGGCCGGTTCCCGGGGACGAGCGCGGGGAGCTGGTCCGGCCGGATGCCCAGCGCGGCGCACCGCTGCGCGTCCCAGCCCGTGCCGGTGAAGAGGGGCATGGTCGTGAACGCCGTCGAGGTGTCGATCGCCCCCGTGCCGCACAGGGCCGCGTTCGCGACCGCCTGCGCGGGCCAGAAGCCGGCGGCCTGCGGGAAGTGCTGCGCCGCCCACGCCACGAACGCCTCGAACTCGCCGCTGGCGGCCGGGTTGCCGTCGGCGCCGGTGGCGCCACGCTCGTCGCCGTAGAGCAGCCCGGGGCCGATGGGGATGCCGCCGGCGTCCACGGGGGCGAGCGAGGGGACCATCGCTGCGACGGCGATCCCGGCGACGGGTCCGGGGGTCGCCGCCCGGAGGTCGGCCACCGGCCCGAGGACCGCGTCGCGCCAGATCGCCGGCGCGTCGTGCTCCGCCCGGCGCGCCGCGCCGCCGCCGAGGACGTGCGGACGTCGTGTCCGTGCCAGCACGCGTCCGTCGCCGTCGACCACGACGCCCTTGACGGACGTGGTTCCGATGTCGATCCCGATCGTGCGATCCACGACGACCCCCCGTGTCCGGGGCGGACACTAGGTCGTCCCGGCCCGGGGACGGAGGGAGCCCGGCACGGCGGCCGCCGGGTCTGGCAAGCTGTGCGCGGGCGCACCGTCGCGGTGCGGCCCGTTCCGGGGGGAGCGCCATGGCCGGCCGTGAGTTCGATCCGTTCTCGACGGAGTTCTTCGAGGACCCGTACCCGATGTACCGGTGGCTGCGGGACGAGGCGCCCGTGTACCACAACGAGCGGCTCGGCTTCTGGGCGCTGTCCCGGTACGACGACGTGCTCGACGCCCACCGGGACACCGTCACCTTCAGCTCCACCCACGGGCTGACGCTCGAACAGCTGACGGACCCGTCGTTCCACGAGAACTTCGCGTCGCAGTCGGACTCGATCATCATGATGGACCCGCCCCGCCACACGAGGCTGCGCAAGCTCGTCTCGCGCGTGTTCACGCCTCGGCAGATCGCCGCCTGGGAGGACGCCGTGCGGCGGCTGGCGGTGACGTACCTCGAGCCGCTCGAGGGGCGGACCGAGTTCGACCTCCTCCAGGAGTTCGCCGCCCCGTTCCCGGTCGAGGTGATCTGCGAGATCCTGGGCATCCCCGACGCGGACCGCCAGCAGATCCGGCACTGGACCGACGACCTCCTCTACCGGGAGGAGGGCAACCCGGGCACCACGCAGAAGGGGATCGAGGCGGCCATCAACACCGCCGTCTACGTCCAGGCCCTCGCCGTGGAGAAGCGCAAGGGCCCGCCGGAGGGGGACATGCTCGCCGTGCTCGCCCACGCCGACGTCGAGGACGAGGACGGATCCACCCGCAAGCTCACCGACAACGAGCTGATCGGGTTCGCCACCCTGCTCGCCGCAGCGGGCTCGGAGACCGTGACCAAGCTGCTCGGGAACGGCGTGGTCCTCTTCCACCGGAACCCGTCGGAGCACGCGAAGGTCCTCGACGATCCCGGACGGATGCCGGCTGCGGTGGAGGAGATCCTGCGGTACCGGGCGCCCTCGCAGTACCAGGGGCGCTTCTCCGTCCGGCCGAAGACCTACCACGGCGTCGAGATCCCGGCGGGGCAGCCGGTCTTCCTGGTCACCGGCGCCGCGAACCACGACGAGCGGGTGTACGAGGAGCCGGAGCGCTTCGCCATCGACCGTGACCAGAAGACCCAGGTCGGGTTCGGGCACGGCATCCACCTGTGCCTCGGCATCCACCTGGCCCGGATGGAGTCCCGCATCGGGCTCGAGGAGATCTACCGGCGATGGCCCCGTCCCGAGGTGGACGAGGACGGCCTCGAGTACGTGCAGATGTCGAACGTGGCCGGCTTCAGCCGGGTCCCCGTGGCGGTGGCGTCATGAGCATCGGGCGACGCACCTTCCTCCTGGGCGCCGGCGCGGCCGTCCTCGCTGCGGCGTGCGGTGACGACGACACCGCCGGCACCACGACCACCAGCACGTCCGCGGGCTCGTCGACCGCGTCGACGACCCCGCCCACGACCACGGCGGCCGCGGCCGCGTCCACGACCACGACCACGGAGGTCCCTGCGGTGTCGGTCTCCCTTCCCGCCCACCCGTTCTGGGACGGCCCCGTCGCCATCCCCGACCAGGTGCTCCTCGACGAGCTCGCTGCGGCCTACGTGGCCTCGATCGACGGTGCGCCGGAGATGGAGCGGTTCCTGTTCGGCACGGCGCCGGTGGAGGCGTTCGACCGGATCTTCGCCGATCCGGGGTCGGCCGAGGTCCCCGGGCTGATCTGGGTGCTCCACCTGTCCGGCTACTTCGGGGGGCGGTGGCTCCGCCGCGAGATCGCCGCCGCGCAGCCGCAGGCGTTGCTCGTGTCCTTCTCGGTCGATCCGACGGAGGCGACGTTCCGGGCCACCGAGGGTCGGGCCCGCACGGCGCTCGACGCCGCCGTCGCCGACGAGGCGGCGCTGCTCGCCTACGCCGACGCGAGCCTGTTCGACTCGCCGCCCCCGCCCGGCTCCGACGATCCGGTGCGGGGGCTCGCCGACAGCTTCGGCTACAACCAGGGGTACATGCTCCAGATCCTGGAGGCGCCGCCCGAGGGGTTGGAGACACCGGCCCGCTACGGCGTCACCTGCGGGCAGCTGCTGCGGTGCGAGTACGCCTCCCCCAAGCTCGCCGACGTCGACCGGTTCCGCGCCGCGGTGGACCGCCTCGCCGACCCGGCGGATGCGACCGCGGCGTCGCTCGCCGCCCGACTCGCCCCGGTCGAGGAGGCCGCCATCCCGCGCGGACGGTTCGTCTGGAGCTCGGGGCTCTCCGTCCAGGGCTTCTCCCAGGCGTCCTACGACCAGCTGCTCGACGTCAGCTCGTCGTTCCTGGAGACGGTGCAGGTCACCGCCGGGGCCATGGTGCAGGCGGTCCTCGACGGCGATCTCGACGCCGCCCGGGCGGGGTCGGTGGCGAACGCGGCCATGTCGATCTGGCTCGGCGCCTACATGATGGGGCTGCTCGACGGCACCGAGCCGATCGAGCTCCCCGAGTTCGTGTGACGCCGGCCCGCGTGACCATGAGGAGGCCCCTGCCATGAGGATCGTCTTCGACCGGGCGGCCTGCACCGGTCACGGCCGCTGCTACGCGCTCGCCCCCGAGGTCTTCGACGCGGACGACGACGGCTACTGCGTCCCCCGGTTCGCCGAGGTCCCCCTGGGCCTCGAGGACCGGGCGCGCACCGGTGCGGCCAACTGCCCGGAGGAGGCGATCGCCGTCGAGGAGTGACGCGTCGGGGCCCTGACCTCGGGGGACGCGGCGGTTGATGTGACGGATGGCATGCCTGCGATGCCGGGACTAAGGTGACGCCCGCGTCAGATCACGGGGGGTCACGCGATGGTGCTGGCAGCGAGCGTTGCGGAGGACTTCTTCCGGGCTGTCCTCCAGGGGACGCCGCCGGGTGCGGTCTATGCCCTCATCGCGCTCGGGTTCGTCCTTACGTACAAGACCTCGGGTGTGTTCAACCTCGCCTTCGGCGCCCAGGCCTTCGTGTCGGCCGTCGTCTACTTCAAGCTCCACGTGGAGTGGGGGTGGCCGGTCCTGCCATCGGTCGCGCTGTCGGTGTTCCTGCTCGCGCCGCTGCTCGGTCTGGTGCTCGAGCGGTTCATCTTCCGCAACCTGCGCACCGCGTCCTCGGTCTCCAAGCTCGTAGTCTCCATCGGCCTCACCGTCGCCCTGCCGGAGCTCGCCAAGATCCTCATCGGCTTCGACAAGCTGACCGGCAAGACCCCCGAGGGTGTGCTCCCCGACGGCGCCGCCGTCTACTACGACCCGTTCGGGCTGTACCCCTGGAGCCGCAACGAGATCGCCCAGATGGTGGTCGGCTTCGTGGCGGTCCTGGTGCTCGGCGCCCTGTTCCGGTTCACCCCGCTGGGCCTGCAGATGCGGGCGGTGGTGGAGAGCCCCCGGATGTCCGAGCTCAGCGGCATCAACGCCGACCGCGTGTCGGCGTTCGCCTGGGCGTTGTCGAGCTTCTTCGCCGGCATGGCGGGCGTGCTCATCGCCCCGAGGTTCAACAACCTCGACCCTTCGTACTTCTTCAACCTGACCGTGGTGGCGATCGCCGCCGCGGCGATCGGTCGGCTCGTGAGCCTGCCGAGGGCGGTGGCCGGCGGCCTCGGGCTCGGGATCCTCATCGCCCTGTTCAACACGTACCTGCCGAAGTGGAGCGACGACTACACCTGGCTGGAGCCGATCCAGACCAACCTCACGCCGTCCATGCCCTTCGTGGTGCTGTTCGCGATCCTGGTGTTCTGGCCGGCGATCCGGAGGGCCAGAGACGCCGCCGACCCCCTGTCCGGCGTCGATCCGCCGCCACCCGCGCTGACCGCCGTGGTCCGGAGCCCGGAGCTCACGCGCTCCACGCGCATCATGGGGCTCGTCGGCGGCGTGGTGTTCGTGGTGCTCGCCTTCTTCGTGGTCGACGACCGTTGGGTGTTCCACATCACCACCGCGGTGGTCATGTCGATCATCTTCTGCTCGATCGTGGTGTTCACCGGTCTGGCCGGTCAGATCTCGCTCTGCCAGGCCACGTTCGCGGCGATCGGCGCGTTCACGGTGTTCCAGATGGTCGACCGCTGGGACACCGGCGTCCTCCTCGCCGCCGTCGTGGGCGGGCTCATCGCCGCTGCGGCCGGTGCGCTGCTGTCGCTGCCGGTCCTCCGACTCGGCGGCGTGTGGCTCGCCATCGCCACCCTGGCCTTCGCCTTCTTCTTCGACGCCGTGATGATCAAGTTCAGCTGGGTCGGGGGTGGCGACACCTCGCTGCTGCAGGGCACACGGGTGCCCCGTCCCGAGATGCTCGGGATCGACTTCACCGCCCCCCGGTCCTGGTTGATCCTGTGCCTGATCCTGCTCGCCGTGGTCGGGATCCTGGTGATCAACGTCCGGGAGGGCACGGTCGGCCGTTCGCTGCGTGCGCTCCGGGGGAGCGAGGTGGCCTCGCAGTCCGTGGGCATCAACCCCTCGAAGGGGCGCATCATCGCGTTCGCGCTGTCGGCCTTCATCGCCGGCATCGGCGGCGCCCTGCTGGCGGCGCACCGCAACGACGTCGGCTACGGCACCAACTTCAGCCCGTTCGTCGGCCTGTTCTGGCTGGTGATCGTCGTGACGATCGGCCCCCGCACGGTGGAGGGGGCCATCCAGGCCGGTATCGGCTTCGTGCTGTTCGAGGAGTTCGTGCTCCGGACCTTCGTGCCCTGGATCACCGACGTGCTGCCCCTGGTGCCGGAGTGGCACCCGCCAGCGGCCCTGCGCTTCGTCCTGTTCGGGCTCTCGGCCGTCCAGTACTCGAAGCACCCCGAAGGCCTGCTCGAGTACGGCAAGAGACGTTCCCTGGCCAAACGCCAGGCGAAGATCGACGCCCGCAAGGCGGCGTCGGGCACCGGGCCCGCAGCCCCTGCCGACGCCGAGGTCGCCGAGGTGGTGCCGTCGTGACCGCCCTGCTCGAAGCCCACGACATCTCCAAGTCCTTCGCCGGGATCCAAGCCCTGCACGACGTCACGATGCGTGTCGACGACGGCGAGCGCGTCGGCCTCATCGGACCGAACGGCGCGGGGAAGACCACCTTCTTCAACTGCCTGCTCGGGGTGCTGCGCCCGGAGCAGGGTTCGGTCCACCTGGGGGGGAAGGACATCAGCGGCTGGCCCGTGCACCGACGCGCCAAGGCGGGGATCGGCCGGACGTTCCAACGCATCGAGCTGTTCTCCGACACGAGCGTGCGCGAGCACCTGCTCATCGCCGAGCGGGTGCGCGGGGGGAGCGGCGGGTTCTGGAAGGACGTGATCGGGATGGGCCGGCCGAAGCAGGAGGAGATCGACCGCTGCGACGAGGTCCTCGACCTGCTCGGTCTGCTCGACCTCGCCGACCGGCCGATCGAGACGCTCAGCCTCGGCAAGGGCCGCCTCGTGGAGGTGGGGAGGGCGCTCATGACCCAGCCCCGTCTCCTGCTGCTCGACGAGCCCTCCTCCGGTCTCGACCGGGCGGAGACGGCAGCCCTCGCCGAGACGCTCCGGCGGGTGCAGGACGAGAAGGGCTTCGCGATCCTGCTCGTCGAGCACGACGTCGAGCTGGTCACGTCCTTCACGACGCGGAGCTACGTCCTGGACTTCGGCACCCTCATCGCCGAAGGTCCGACCGAAAGGGTGCTCGCGGACCCCGCGGTGCGCCGTGCCTACCTCGGCGACCTTCCGACGGAGGTGCAGGGATGACCACGACCGTACCGATGCTGGAGCTGCGCGACGTCGACGCGTCCTACGGCCCGTTCCGCGCGCTGTTCGGGGTGAACCTGTCCGTGCCCGCCGGCACGGCCGTGGCCCTGCTCGGCGCCAACGGTGCCGGCAAGACCACGGTCGCCCGGGTGGCCAGCGGGCTGGTGGCGCCGACGTCGGGCGCTGTCCTGGTCGACGGCGAGGACCTGACGGGCCAGCACGCCTTCGTCTATGCCCGCAAGAGCGTCGTCCACGCGCCCGAGGGCCGCTCGGTCTTCGCCACGCTCACGGTCTCGGAGAACCTCGAGCTCGCCTTCCGTCAGAGCCGGGGGCGTGCCGGTGTGCGGGCCGGGCTCGACGAGGCCTACTCGCTGTTCCCGCGGCTCGGGGAGCGGGCCGGCCAGACGGCGGGGACGTTGTCGGGCGGTGAGCAGCGCATGCTGGCGCTCGCCCGGGCGCTCGTGGAGCGACCCAAGCTGGTCATCGCCGACGAGCTGTCGCTCGGGCTCGCACCGATCATCGTCGACGAGGTGTACGAGTGCCTCTCGACCATCCGCGACAGCGGCACCGCGCTCCTGATCGTCGAGCAGCACGTGGGCCATGCGCTGGGCATCGCCGACCACGTCGTGCTCATGTCCCACGGCGAGATCACGTGGGAGGGTGCTGCGGCCGATGCCACGGACATCGTCGCAGCGGGCATCCTGGGCTCGGCGCACTGACGCCGCACCGGCGACACGAACGGCAACAGGAACGACACGAGGGGGAGCGACGGTGAGCGAGACGGGAACCGAGGACGAGGCACCGCAGCTCGACTACGAGCGGATGATGCGCAACGAGCCCCAGGGCATCTACCGGATGATGCGGGAGCACACGCCGGTGTTCGCGAGCGACTTCGGCACGATCGTCACCCGGCACGAGGACGTCACCTTCGTGCTGCGGAACCCGGACATCTTCTCGTCCGGCATGGACGCGGTGTACCTGGGCAACGACAACCCGCTGATCCCCCTGCAGATCGACCCGCCCGAGCACGTCAAGTACCGGAAGCTGCTCGACCCGTTGTTCGCGCCGAAGCAGGTGGCGATGCTCGAGCCGAGGACCCGGTCGCTGGTGCGGGACCTCATCGCCAAGGTCGTCGACCAGCGGGAGTGCGACTTCCACAAGGCGATCGCCGAGCCCCTGCCGTCGACGGTGTTCCTCGAGATCCTCGGGCTCCCCGTCGAGCGCGTCGGCGAGTTCCTCGAGCTGAAGGACGGGCTCATCCGGCCGCAGGCCGACACCGAGCAGGAGCGGCGCGCCGCCGTGCGCGCCACCGCACTGCGGGTCTACGAGGTGCTCGAGGAGACCGTGGACGACCACGTGGCCCGGCCTCGCGAGGACCTCATCAGCCAGTTCCTCACCTTCGAGGTGGACGGGGAGCGGCTGACCCGTGAGGACATCCTCTCGACCCTGCACCTGTTCTTCATGGCCGGGCTGGACACCGTGACCGCATCGCTCGACTGCATCGTGGGCTACCTCGCCCAGCACGAGGAGCAGCGGCGCGAGCTGGCCGCCGACCCGTCGTTGATCCCGGCCGCCATCGAAGAGCTGCTCCGCTGGGAGTCGCCAGTGCCGGGCGTCGTCCGCGTCGCCACCCGCGACATCGAGCTCGCCGGCTGCCCCATCAGCGCCGGGGCGACGGTCAGCGTGCTGCTCGGCTCGGCCAACACCGACGAGTCGGTGTGGGAGGAGGCCGACACCGTCGACTTCCACCGGCCGGTGAACAAGCACATCGCGTTCGGCGGCGGGGTGCACCGGTGCCTCGGCTCGCACCTCGCGCGCATGGAGCTCCGCGTCGCCATGGAGGAGTGGACCCGGGCAGTCCCGGACTACCGCGTCGCCCCGGGGTTCAGCCTCGAGTACACGCCGAGCCTGCGCCAGATCGAGCCGCTGCCCCTGGTGTGGTGACCCGGGCCCGGGCGCACGTGCCCCGGGCTCAGAGCTCCGACCGCAGCGACGTCTTGCGGATCTTGCCCATCGGGGTTCGGTCGAACGCGTCGACGAACCGGATCTCCTCCGGCACCTTGTACTTCGCGAGGTTCTCGGCGCAGTGGGCGCGGAGCTCCTCGGCGGTGGCCGTTGCGCCGTCGGCGAGCTGCACGAAGGCGACCACCCGCTCGCCGAGGCGCTCGTCCGGCTTGCCGAGCACGGCGCAGGCGGCGACGCGGGGGTCGTCGTGCAGCACCCGTTCCACCTCGGCGGGGTAGACGTTCGCCCCGCCGCGCAGGATCAGGTCGTTGCGGCGGTCCTTGATGAACAGGTTGCCCTCGGCGTCGAGGCACCCGAGATCGCCGGTGTGGAGGATCCCGCCGCGCAGCGCCTGCGCGGTCTCCTCGGGTCGGTTCCAGTAACCGAGCATGGGCCGGTAGCAGTCCGCCCAGTCGCCCGAGCGGGCGGGAGCGACGCACACCTCGCCGACCTCTCCCGGCGGCAGCGGCCGGTCGGCGTCGTCGAGGATCAGGATCTCGACCTGGGGGAGGGCCTTGCCGCAGGAACCGGGGACCATCGGCTGGGTGACGTCCTCGATGGTGACCGCGGTGGGCGCCTCGGTGAGCCCGTACCCGGTGCCGACCGGGATGCCGAAGCGGTCCTCGTAGAGCCGCCGGAACGCGTCGGGCATGTCGGCGCCACCGACGCCGATGCCCTGCAGGGGCTCGAGCATGTCGTCACCGACCGCAGGGTTCGTGAGCAGGTCGTGGACCATGGCGGGCACGGCCGAGAACGAGCTCACCCGTTCCCGCTGGATCCACTCCGCGAGCCCGAGCCCGTCGACACGGTCCATCGCCACGACGGCCATGCGCTGCTGGAACGCGAGCAGGGGGCCCAGGACGATGAGGTTGAGGATGGTGAGGGGGAGCGCCACGCCGAGCCGGCTCCCCTGGAGGTACAGGCCCCGGCGGGCGTTGACCGTGCCGACCAGCAGCATGTTGTGCTGGGTGTGGACGGCTCCCTTGGGGAACCCCGTGGTGCCGCTGGTGTACGCGATGGCGGCGGGGGCGAGGGGGTCCTGCTCGATGCGCGGGCGGTCGGGCGACGCCGCGGCGAGCAGGGTGCGCCACTCGTCGGTCGGCGCCGCGGCGTCGACCGTGACGACCACCCGGAGGTCCGGGAGGCCGGCCTGCGCCTGGTGCACCTGCTCGACCATCTCGGGATCGCCCAGGAACGCCGCCGCCTGGGAGTCGGCGAGCATGTACGCCTTCTCCGGCCCGGCGAGCGGCCGGTTGATGCCGACCCAGACGGCCCCGAGCCGCTGGACGGCCAGGAAGGCCACGACCACGTCGGCCTGGTTGGGCAGGGACACCCCGATGCGGTCGCCGGGGCCGACGCCGAGCGCGGCGAGCGCGTTCGCTCCTCGGGTGGCGGCGTCGTCGAGCGCAGCCACCGTGTAGCGGGCGTGCCGGCCGACGAGCGCCTCGTCGTCGGGCGCGGCGGCGAGCCAGTCGTCGAGGACCTCGTCGACGGTGCGCGGCCCGCCCGTGGGTCGGGGAGGGGTCGGTCGGATCAGGCCGTGCACCGGTGGCTCCGGATCAGCGCGGGGGTGCGGCGAGGGCGGCGCAGTTCTCGCCCATGATCAGCGACTGCTCGGTGTCGGAGAGACCGGCGAGCCCTTCGCGGAACTCCTTCGGGTCGGCCAGCCCTTCGACGTGCGGGAAGTCCGACCCGAACAGGACGTGGTCGGCGCCGATCGTGCGGGTGAGGCCGACGATGTCCTCCTCGTGGTACGCGGAGACCCAGACGTGCTGCTTGAAGACCTCGCTCGGCCGGCCGGCGACGTAGCCGCCCGGCCAGGGGCCGTTGCGGCCCATGCCCTTCATCTTGTCCATCACGGCGAGCAGGTACGGGACGAACAGGGAACCGTTCTCCACCGACATGACCCGGATGTTCGGGAAACGGCCGAAGAGGTTCATGAAGATCAGCCCGGCGAGGGTCTGCATGATCGGCAGATCGCCGTAGAAGCAGGCCCACTGGAACGCGGACTGCTCGTGCGAGGTGGGGTTGGCGGTCTCTCCCCAGTGCTGGGAGTAGAGCTCATTGAAGCCCGACTCCGAGATGTGGAACGCCACCGTCACGCCCGCCTCGTCGACGCGCGCCCAGAACGGGTCGAACATCGGGTCGGCCGGGTTGTGCCCCCCCTGCGGTCCGGGGCGCAGGTGGATGAACCGGGCGCCCCGGTCGAGCGCCCACTCCAGCTCCGCGACGGCGGCGTCGACGTCGAGCAGGGACAGCAGCGGGACGCCGTAGATGCGTCCGTCCGTGCCGAAGCCCCAGTCGTCGTGGAGCCACTCGTTGAAGGCGTGCACGTTGTGGTACGTGCGGACGGGATCGTCCTTCATGAAGTGCTCGACGCACACCGCCAGGGTGGGGAACAGGACCATCGACTGCAGCCCCTGCTCGTCCATCAGGCGGAGCCGCGCCTCCCGTGAGGTGTAGGCGGGGTCGACGTCCTCCTGGACCTGCTCGGTCTCCTGGGGCGCCCCGGACTTCATGGAGCGCAACATCTCCCGCAGGGCGCCGGGCCGGGCGTGCCGCTCCGGGAACGGGGTCCTCAGGAACGTGAACGGCCGGTCGCCGACGAACAGCTGCTCGCCACCGTCGCGGTCGGGGACGAGGCGGATCGCGTCGTCCATGTGGCGCGCCGGCATGTGCCGGGTGAAGCAGTCCTTCGGCTCGTAGTAGTGGTTGTCCGCATCGAACAGGACCGGCACGTGCTGCCCCCTCTGGTTCGTCCTCGTTGCTGTCTCAGCCGTTGGCGCCCTTGTCGCGCGCCGTCATCCGCTCGGCGAGGCTGCGGGCGGTCACCATGCCCGAGCGCTCCACCTTGCCGTAGCTCCTCGGGGTGGTGTCGACGTCGGCGGCCTGTGCCCGCAACGCGCCCACCGTGCACTGCTCCCGGGGGATGTGTGCGAACGGGTCGTAGTTGTAGAGCCGCATGGCGTTCTCGTGCGTGATGGCGTTGATCACGTGGTCGGGCAGGCCCTCGAGCTGCTTGGCCGCGAGCTCCGGCGAGGTGGGCCACGTGCAGTCCGAGTGCGGGTAGTCGCACTCCCAGGTGATGCGGGTCCAGTCGAGCTGGTCCCACAGCCGCACGCCGACCGGGTCGTCGATGAAGCAGGTGATGACGTGCTCGTTGAAGACCTGGCTCGGGAGCTTGTCGCCGAAGTCCTGCCCGGTCCAGCGGTGGTGCTTCTCGTACGTGTAGTCGACCCGCTCGAGGAAGTACCGGATCCACCCGATGCCTCCCTCGGAGAGCGAGACCTTCAGACCGTCGAACTTCCGCAGCACCGGCGACCAGAGCAGGTCCGCGGCGCACTGCACGATGTTGAGCGGGGTGAGGGTGATGAGGGTGTCGAAGGGGGCGTCGGAGGAGGTGACGACCTGGGTCGACGACGAGCCGATGTGGAGGCACACGACGGTGTCGGTCTCCACGCACGCCTGCCAGAACGGGTCCCAGTGGTCGGTGTGGAAGCTCGGGTAGCCGAGCTTCTCGGGGTTCTCCGAGAAGCTCACCGCGCTGCAGCCCTTCTCCTTCACCCGGCGGACCTCGGCGGCCATCAGCTGCGGGTCCCAGATGGGCGGCACGGCCAGCGGGATCATGCGACCCGGGTAGGTGCCGCACCACTCGTCGATGTGCCAGTCGTTGTAGGCCTGGAGGAGCTCGAGGGAGATGTCCGGGTCCGGACACGTGGTGAACAGCTGCCCGCAGAACCCGGTGAGGCTCGGGAAGTTCAGCGACCCGAGCACCCCGTTGACGTTCATGTCGCGGATGCGCTCGTGGATGTCCCAGCAGCCGGCGCGCATCTGGTCGAACGACACCGGCTCGAGGCCGTACTCGTCGGGCACCCGGCCGGCCACGGCGTTCAGGCCGACGCTCGGCAGGTAGGCGCCCTCGAACGTCCAGGCGTCGACGCCGTTGGGCAGCTTCACCATGCGCGGCGCCCGTTCGGCGGCCTTCGCGGACAGGCGGCCCTCGAAGAGGTCCGGTGGCTCGACGACGTGGTCGTCGACGGAGACCAGGATCATGTCCTCGGTGCGCATCGCTCTACCCCCCATTGGCCCGCGAGCGTTTCCGACGCCGATGTTAGTCGGCGCAGCGCCCGCGTGGCAGGGGTCACGCGCAGAGGGGGTAGCGTTGGGCCCGGATCTGACGCGAACGTCAACTCGAAGGGGATCTCGATGACCGACTACCGGAACCTCGTGGACGGCGAGCTGCTCGTCGGCGGGAACGGCACGTTCGACAACGTCAACCCGGCCACCGAAGAGGTCATCGGGCAGGCCCCCGACGCGTCCGCGGACGACATGCTCCGGGCCATCGCCGGCGCCCGTCGCGCCTTCGACGACACCGACTGGTCGCGGGACGGCGCCTTCCGCAAGCACTGCCTCGAGCAGCTCCACGCCGCGATCGAGGCGGAGAAGGAGGAGCTCCGGCAGATCCTGATCGCCGAGGTGGGGTGCCCGGTGCTCACCACCTTCGGCCCCCAGCTCGACGCCCCCCTGCGTGAGGCGCTCACCTGGCCGGCGGAGCAGATCGAGACCTTCGCGTGGTCCCGCAGCATCGGCCCGAAGGACGCCTTCGGCATGGGCCTGCAGACCGAGCGCGAGGTCTGGAAGGAGCCGGTCGGCGTGGTGGGCGTCATCACGCCGTGGAACTTCCCGGTCGAGATCATCCTGAACAAGATCGGCCCCATCCTCGCCATGGGGAACACGATGGTGCTCAAGCCCGCGCCCGACACGCCGTTCAACGCCAGCTGGATCGGCCGGATCATCGCCGAGAAGACCGACATCCCCGCCGGCGTCGTCAACATCCTCAACGCCCGCGAGCACGCCGTCGGCGAGCTCATCACCGGGTCGCCGCTCGTGGACATGGTGGCGTTCACGGGCTCCACCGGCACCGGCCGACGGATCATGCAGGTGGCCTCGGAGACCCTCAAGCAGGTCTTCCTCGAGCTCGGCGGGAAGTCGGTGCTGCTCGCCATGCCGGACGCCGACGCCGAGTCCGCGTCGGCGGCCGCCGCCGGCATGTGCATGCACGCCGGCCAGGGCTGTGCCATGACGACCCGCTTCCTCGTCCCGCGGGCGCGCTACGCCGAGTTCGTCGACGCGGTGGCGGCCAAGTTCGCCCAGGTCCCCTACGGCGACCCGACCGACTTCTCGAACCTGATGGGTCCGCAGGTGTCGCGCCGGCAGCAGGAGCGGGTGCTCGGCTACCTCGAGCAGGGCAAGGCCGAGGGGGCACGCGCCGTCGTCGGCGGCGGACGCCCGGCGCACCTCCCGACCGGCTTCTTCGTGGAGCCGACCCTTTTCGCGGACGTCGACAACTCGATGACCATCGCCCGCGAGGAGATCTTCGGGCCGGTGCAGGTCGTGATCCCCTACGACGACCTCGACGACGCCGTGCGCATCGCGAACGACAGCACCTACGGGCTCTCCGGCTCGATCATGGGCCCGGACCTCGAGGAGTCCAAGGCCGTCGCCCGACGCATCCGCACCGGCACCCTGTCGCTCAACGGCGGCGTCTGGTACGGCGCCGATGCCCCGTTCGGTGGCTACAAGCAGTCCGGCATCGGACGCCAGTGCGGCATCGAGGGCCTCGAGATCTTCACCGAGACCAAGACGGTGGGGTGGCCGGTCTGATGTACGACCTGGGGGGACGCGTCGCGCTGGTCACCGGGGCGGCCGGCGCAGGGATCGGGAAGGCCACCGCCCGCCGCCTCCTCGCGGAGGGGGCGGCGGTGGCCGTCACCGACGTGCACGAGCGACGCACGAACGAGACCGTCGCCGCGCTCGCCGAGGAGTACGGCGACCGGGTGGTCGGTGTCCTCATGGACGCCGGGGACCGTGGCCAGATCGACGCCGCCCTGGCGGAGATCACGGAGCGGCTCGGGCCGGTCGACATCCTCGTGAACAACGCCGCGGTGAACGTGCTGAAGCCGGTGGGGGAGATGTCCCCCGAGGAGTGGGACTGGGCCACCGCCATCAACCTCAGCGGTCCCTGGTACCTCTGCCGCAAGGTCCTGCCCTCGATGCAGGAGCGTGGGCGCGGCTGGATCGTGAACGTCACGTCCGTGGCCGGCTACATCCACGGCACGAACGAGGGTCCCTACGCCGGGGCGAAGGCGGCCCTCCACCAGCTCACCCGCACCATCGCCACCGAGTACGGACCGGACGGCATCCGCTGCAACGCGGTGGCGCCCGGGATCATCTCCACCTGGTTCATCGAGCAGCACGCCCCGCGCCTGAAGGAGGAGATCCCGCGCACACCGGTGCGACGCCTCGGGACACCCGAGGACATCGCAGCGGTGATCGCGTGGCTCTGCTCCGACGAGTCGTCGTTCGTGACGGGGGAGTGCATCAACGCCAGCGGTGGCTGGTACATGCGGCCCTAGGCGTCTCCCGCCAGGCGTCGGCGACGATCGGCGCTCGCGCTCAGGGCGAGGCCACCGGCGCCGAGCATGCTGAGCCCGGCGACGACGAGGGCGAAGGTGTTGGTGCCGGTGCGGGCCAGCGTCCCGCCCCCGGAGGTGACGGTCTGGTCGAGCACGTTCACACAGTCGTGGGTGAACGACTTGCTGACCAGGACGCCGTTCCCGACGCGGACGGCCACGTCGTAGGCGCGGTCCTCCTGCAACGGCCGGGTGACCACCACCGTGGCACCCGGTGGGACCGGGTGCGTGGTCACGTCACCGCTCACGTCGACGACGAACGTGGTCGGCGAGGTCGTCCCGTTCGTCAGCGTCACGCGCAGCAGGTTGGTGCTGCACTCGACGGTGATGGTCGCGGTACCGACCGGGGGCGTGGTGGTGGTGGTGGTGCTGCCACCGGGGGTCGTGGTCGTCGACGCAGTGGTGGTCGTGGTCACCGAGCAGTCCGCCACCAGGCTGTCGCTCGCCACCACCTGACCGGCGACGCGGACCGAGATGTCGTAGCGCCGGTCCTCGGTGACGGGGTAGCGGACCACGCGCTGCTCACCGGCGCCGACGGTGACCTCGTCGGTCGCGCCGTTGAGCGTGACCGAGGCGGTTCCGGCCGCCGCACCCGTGTTGCGCAGGGTGATCACGGCCTCCAGCGTCGCGCAGTCGATCGCGACCGTCGCCGTGATCGCCGGGTCCGGCGTGGTGCATGCGTCCTCGAAGCGTTCGGTCGCCACCGTGACGCCGCCCGCGGCGACCGTCACGTCGACGGTCTCGCCCGGTGTGACGGCGCGCTCCCAGGTCGTGGTCCCGCCGGCGAGGACGCTCTGCACCACGGCGGTGCCGTTGACCGTGATGGTGGCCGAGCCGGTCAGGTCACCGGTGTTGCGGAGCACGACGACGACGGCGCCGTCGTCGCAGTCGAGCGAGACCTCGGCGGTGATCTCCGGAGCCGGGTCGGAGCAGACGTCGGTGAAGGTCCGGTCGAGCACGACCACGCCGTCCACCTCCACCCGGACCACCACGTCCTGGCCGGGGTCGACCGGGATCCGCGGGGTGACGCTGCCCCCGGCCGGCACCAGCACGTCGCTGGAGGCGCCGTGCACGGTGAGGCGGGCGGTGCCGGCGGCGTCGCCGGTGTTGGTGAGGACGATCACGACGTCCTCGGCGTTGCAGTCGATCGACGCGGCGGCGGCGATCTCCGAGGCCGGCGCGCTGCAGGCGTCCACGAACCGGGTGCTCGCGATCGCGACGTTGCCATAGCTCACGGCGACGTCGTAGGTCGTGCCGGTCGTGACCGGGGTGGTGAAGGTCTTCTCCTCGCCCGGAGCGACGCCCAGATCGGTCCGCGCGCCGTTGACGATGATCGCGGCGGTGCCGGTGGCGTCGCCGTCGTTCGTCACCACCACGACGATGCGACCGTTCGTGCAGTCGAGCGCGATGGTGGCGGCGAGGTCGGGCACGGGCTCGACGCAGACGTCCTCGAGGAACTCGCGCACCAGCACCACGTCATCGACGGTGACCTCGACGTCGACGGTGCTGCCGGGCTCGACGGGTGCGTCGACGACGACCGAGGCGCCGGCGGCGACCTCCACGTCCTGGGACTCGCCGTCGATGCTCACGGTGGCGGTGCCGGCACCGTCGCCGGTGTTCGTCACGGTGACCACGACCTGGTCGTCGTCGTAGTCGAGGTCGACCTCGGCGGCGAGCTCGGGTGAGGGGTCCGTGCACACGTCCTGGAACGAGGCCTCGGCCAGCACGACGTCACCGGCCGACACCCGGGCGGTGACGGTGGATCCGGCGTCGACCGGCGAGCGCCACGCGGTGGACGCCCCGGCGGCCACCGTCACGACGGTGGCCTGGCCGTTCACCGTGACCGTCGCGTCGCCGGGGGCGTCGCCCGAGTTCACGATGGTGGCCACCAGCTCCTCGGAGGTGCAGTCCACCGTGAGCGTCGCCGTCAGGGCGGGTGCAGGGTCGCTGCACGCGTGCTCGAAGCGATCGGTGAGCAGGACGGTGCCGTCGCCGGAGGTCACCCGCACGTCGTAGGTCTGCCCGCTCACGACGGGGGTGGTGCGCACCTCGGTCACGCCCGGTGCGACCGTGACCCCGGTGTCCTGTCCGTTCACACGGACGACGGCGTCGGCCGCCTCGCCGCCGTCGTTGGTGACGGTGACGACCACGAGCCCGGAGGAGCAGTCCAGCTCGACGGCGGCGGTGAGCGGGGTCGCCCCGGGGTCGGTCTCGGTCGTGGTGCAGGTGGTCTCCCCGGCGAGCGTGCGCACGGCGTACCCCGCGGCACCGTCGGGGATCGGGCTCAGCGGACCCCACTCGCCGCTCGGGCCGTAGCCGGCGGCGTCGTCGGGCAGGTCGGTGTCGACGGTGATCCATTCGGTGGTCCCGCCGTGGTCGGCCTGGTAGAGGACCTGGACGGGTTCGCCCGAGGGGACGCCGTCCCACGCGACGCGGACCGATCCGGCGGCGGTGTCGACCGTCGCCGTGCACGTGGTGGAGCCGTCGCTCGCGAAGGCGGGGACGACGGCGACGACGCCGAGCACGAGACCCAGCGCGAGCAGGATGCCGCTCGCCTGGCGCTTCTGGCGTTCTCTCCGCTGGGCACGCAACCAGCTCATCCGACTCTCCCGTGTCCCCCTGCGGACGCGCGGGGTCCGTGGTCCATCGGCAGGTCGGGGCCGCCCTGGAGGAGGACGTTCGACGGGTTCGGCGAACGGTCGTGGCGCTCAACTCGCACCGGGGGAGGCCGATGCGCGGGGGGAGCAGCACGACCGATGCCGACCGAGCCCCTCTCCACGTCGCGGCGGCGGATCACCGAACGGGTGACCCGACCGGCCGCCGGCCTCGCGGTGCTCGTCGCGCCCCTCTACCTCACGTGGCGGCTCGGCTGGAGCCACCGGGGTTCCGATCTCCACGTCTGGGCGGTACTCCTCTCGATCGAGGCCGTGGTGCTGGCACGTACCGTGCTCGAGGCGGTCGTGCTGCTCGGCTCCCGGACCCACGGTGGCGTCGGCGTCGGTGTGGCCGTCCCGACGGAACTGGTCGTGGTGGTCGGGGACGAGCCGCTCGCGCTGGTCCGCATGTGCATCCGGAGCTGTCGGGCGGTGCCCGGCGTCGCCCGTCTCCGCCTGGTGGACGTGTTCGGGCGGGACGACGTGGCCGAGGCTTGCGCCCGGCTCGGCGTGGAGCGTCTCGCCGCCGTCGACGCGGCGTCCTCCGCAGCAGCGTTCGACCGGATCCTGCTGGAGTGCGAGTCGCAGGTGATCGGGTTGGTCCCCGCCTCGAACCTCGTCCTCCCCGGGATCCTCGCCCGCGTCGTCCCGGCCCTCTCCGCGCCGGGTGTCGGGGTGGCCACCGTCGCAGCGCCGGCGTCGTCGGTGGCCGGGCTGGTGGGCAGCGGCGGCTACCCGCTCGCCGTCGACGACAGCGCCCGGCTCGCCCGAGGGCTCGAAGCGCGCGGCGTCGCCCTGCCGCTCCACGGCCCGACCTTCTTCCGAACGACCTTCGTGCACGCGCTCGGCGGCTTCACGGCGGCGACGGGGAGACCGGCGCTCGCCACGGCCATCGCCCTCGGTGAGCGGGGCGTCCGCACCGCGGTCGTCGACGCACCCGTGGCACGTCGGGCGACCCCCTGGAGCGAGGACCACGCGCTGCGTGAGCGGGCGCGCCTCGTGGGGAGCCGGGTCGCGACCGCTCGTCGGAGGTCGGTGGGGTGGTTCCCGGCCGGCCTGCGCGGCTGGCCGGCCGTGCCGCACGGCCTCGCCGCGGTCGAGGTCTGGGCGGCCG
>JBEIGA010000033.1:0-20427 GCA_040382135.1 Acidimicrobiales bacterium | reverse complement strand
TCGCCGCCGAGGTGCCGGCGCCCACGCCGTCGGCCAGCGTCACCCATGAGCCGGACGGGTTCGTCCGGTACTGCACGACGTAGTCGGAGATCGCCGGACCGCCGTTCGCCGGCGCCGACCACGTGACCGTGACCGCACGGTCACCCGTCGGCGTCGCCGTGACCGAGCCCGGCGCGGCCGGGGCCGTGCCCGCCATCGCCGAGGTCGACGCCGTCGCCGAGCGGTTCCCGCGCAGGTCGTACGCCTCGACCGTGTACGTGTGGGTGACGCCGTCGGTGCGGCCGGTGTCGGCGAACGTCGTGCCGGTCTGCTGGGCCACGAGCGTGCCGTCCCGGAACACCCGGTAGCCGACGAGATCGCTGTCGGCGACCGCCGTCCACGAGAGCGCGATCTGCCCGGTCGACGGCGTCGCCGTCAGGCCGGTGGGCGCGGCGGGCGCAACCCCGTCGTTCACTCCGGTGATCCCGGCCCGGTGGTGCGCGGCGATCCGTGCCGGGCTCAGCACCGTGCCGTAGATCGCCGCCTCGTCCACCGAACCGGTCAGACGCTGGATACCGGACGCGTCACCGGCCCCGACCACCGCGGGGACGTTCTGGTTCGCCACGGTGATCGTCGTGGTCAGGGCCGGCTGGCCGTCCACGTAGAGGACGGTCCCGTTCGGCACCCCGGACCGGAACGTCATCGCCACGTGGTGCCACTGGCCGTCGGCCACGTTGATCCCCGTCGACCGGTTCGTCGCCGTCCCCCAGTCGTAGGCCGAGACCACGCCGTCGTGCAGGAACAGCCCGTACGCGCCCGGCTTCACCACGATCCCGCGATGGCTGCCGCCCGGAGCGGTCGCCCTGACCCACGCCTCGACCGTCCCCTCGGTGAGCTGCACCGCCGCCGCGTTCGGACCCCGCAGGTCACCGGCACCGGCGAGCTCCACGGCACGGTCTGAGTCGGCCGACAGCGCGTCAGCCGTCGTGCTCGTCACCGTGCCGGCGGTCGTCAACGACAGGTCCGAGCCGGTCTCGCTGCGGAACGTCGTCCCCGACGACTCGCCGAGGCGCCAGTAGGCCACCGGCGCGTCCGCCAGCACCGCGGCACGGTAGGCGAGCGGCGTCGCGGTCGCGGTGGCGCCGGCCCCGGTGCCGGCCGCGTTCACGGCGCGCACCCGCACCTCGTAGGCCGTGCCGTTCGTCAGCCCGCCGATCGTGGCCGAGGTGGTTGTGGACACCCCGTCCGCGGCGGCGAGCCAGCCACCCGAGCCCTGGATCCGGTACTCGACCACGTAGTCCCGGATCGGGGTGCCGCCCGAGGCGGGCGCCGTCCAGGACACCTGCAGGTCGCCGTCGCCCGGGGTCGCGGTCACGGCGCCGGGCGCAGCCGGCGCCGTCACCGGCGTGGCGGTCAACGGCGGCGCGTCCCGGTACGGGTGCCCGGCGGGGAGCGACGAGGCCGTCCCCCAGCGGTGGGCGAGGTACCCCTCGAGCCGTTGCAGGTCCGCCGTGGTGAGCGCGCTCGGAGCGACGACGATCTCGCCGATCGCTCCCCCGAACGGCTGGTCCCCGCCGACGCTCCCGCCGACGCTCCCGACGCCTCCGCCGACGGACGAGGTGTTCGACGTCGCACCGGGGGTCTGGAAGCCACCCGGCCGTTGGGTCCACGCCCCTTGCAACCCGACGGACAGCTGGGCGTTCGCCCAGTCGAACACGGCACCGGAGACGGCAGGACCGGCGGGACCCGGGATGCTGACGCCCTGGAAGCCGTCGGCGTCGAGCCGACGCCCTCCGGCGGTCGCTCCGTCCGCCGCAGCGAACAGCGTTGCCCGGTTGGTGCCGGAGGAGACGGTGCGCGTGCCGAAGATCGTCCCGTAGTCGGGATCTCCACCCGTCCGGTGCGCTGCGGCCACGATCGTCTGGCCGCCCACGTTCCTCGACAGGTCGATCGGCGCAGCCAGCCCCAGCCCGTCGTTCGTCCCGTCGAAGACGACCGCCGGCTGCGACCCGGCCCACCCCGTCGCGCTGAGCACCGGCCGGTTCGCCGCGGTCGTCTGGGTGACGTGCCGGGAGAAGCCGCTTCGGTCCCGCCACTCGGTGACGGCGCCGCCCGACGTCGTGAGGGTCGAGGCGTCCGAGGCGTCGAACCACGCAGCGAGTCCGCCCGGCAGGTCCGCCGGGGTCCAGAGGGCCTGCGCCGCGGCGCTCGCCACGGCCGACCAGTCGCCGGTGCCGGCGGCGTTCGTGGCCGCCACCCGGAGCTCGTAGGTGGTGCCCACGGTGAGCCCGGTGATGGTCGCCGTGGTCCCGACCGCCGTGCCGTGGGTGGTCCAGGTGCTCGCACCCTGTGCCCGGTACTGGACCGAGTAGCCGGTCACCGCAGCGCCGCCGGTGTCGGTGGGGGGTGTCCAGGAGACGGTGAGCGCGCCGGCGTCCGACGCCGTGGCGGTCACCGCAGTCGGCGGAGCCGGCGTGAGCGTCAGCCCCCACTTTCCGGCGAGGTACGTCTCGACGGTGCGGCGCTCGGAGGCGCTCAGGTCGCGCTCGTAGACGAGGACCTCGTGGACGGCGCCGATCCACTTCTGACTACCGGGACCACCGACCACGGCGAAGGACGAACCGGTGTCGAACGCACCGGCGACCGTGACCGCGTTCCCGCCGTCGGCCCGCACCGTGCCGGCAGCGTCCGCAAAGACACCGGTCAGCAACCCCGGGGCGCCGACCGGCCAGGCGGTCGTCGTCGGGTTCCCACCACCGGAAGCGGTGATGTAGCGACCCCGCGTCGCCTGGTAGGTGCCGAACCACCGCTGCTCGAAGGCGCCGCCGGTGCCATGGGCGAACGCAGCCCGATGGCTGCCCCCGTCGAGCCGGGCCACCACGAACGTCATCGACGCCGTCGTCCCCGTCGGGAGCAGCGTCGGGTCGAGCGACAACCCGTCGGCGCCGTCGAAGACCGGCACCGCCGCCGGGCTCCCGGCCTGCAGCACCGGACGGGTGGAGGGAGCCGCCTGACTGGCGTCGTTCCCCGACGGGGACTTGTCCTCCCACCGGGCGACGGCGTCACCGACGACGGCCGGCACCGTCCCGGCGGGGTCGGCGAACAGGGTCCCGGCGTCGGCACCGTCGAGCCACAGCACGAGGTCCGGCACGAACAGCGGACCGCCTCCGGCCTGCAACGACACGCCCACCGACTCCCGGTCGGTGAAGGGGGCGCTGGTGGGTTCGCCGGAGCCGAACAGGGCCGCGCAGGCCAGCGACACCAGCAGCCCTGCGACGAGCAGGAGTCGGCGGTGCGCGCGAGCGGTCGCGGCGGCGGGACGGTCCACACCTGTTCATCGGCATGACGGACGCCCGATTTGAGCCGGAATGCCTACTCGGCGGGGGTCACACCCGCCGCAGGATCAGGGCGTCCACCGGCTCGAGCGGCAGCACCGAGGTGACCGGTGGAGGCGGCGGTCGTCCGGCCCGGTCGTAGACGATCTCCCAGTCGCCGGCAGGCAGGCGCATCCCGACGCGGCGGTCGCCGACGTGGACCGCCACGAGGGTCTCGCCGCGCAGCACCGCCAGCACCGCATCGGGCGGTCGGGTGAGCCAGACGAGCGGAGCGCCGTGCAGGTCGGGGAGCTCGGCATGGACCCGCAGCAGCTCCCGGGTGCGCGCCAGGACGCTCGACGGGTCCTCCCGCTGGACGGCCACCGTGTCGGCCGGGCCGTGCCCGTCCATCGGCAGCCACGGCTCGGCGGCGGAGAACCCGAGGTGGCGCCCGGGCTCCCAGGGCATGGGGGTGCGGCAACCGTCGCGCCCGTCGCTCGGGTCGCTGTTGCGGGTGGCGACCGGGTCGCGGCGGCGTTCCGGTGGGACGGCCACGTTCTCGAGCCCGAGCTCGGCGCCCTGGTACAGGAAGGCGTTCCCGGGCAGGCCGCACAGCAGGACCAGGTAGGCGAGCGCCCGCTCCCGTCCGAGGTCGCCGCCGCCGAAGCGCGTGGGCGCGCGGGGGTCGTCGTGGCTCGAGATCGGCCAGCACACCTTGTCGCCGGCGATCCCGGCCATCCGCTCGATCGCGCCCCAGATCGCGTCGGGGTCCCAGCCGACGTGGAGCGTCGGGAACCAGAACGTGGTGTGCAGGCCGTCGCCCGTCAGCACGTAGCGGGCCACCCGGCTCGGGTCGGCGTCACGCAGGTACACCTCGCCGATCAGGAAGGCGTCGTAGTCGTCGGTGATGCGCCGCCAGCGCCGGTAGACGTCGAGCACCTCGGGCTGGTCGAGGTCGTAGCGGTGCTCGAAGGCCCGGAAGGCGGTGCGGGGCGACATGCCCGGCGTGACCGGGGTGCGCACCGGGTTGTCCGGGAAGCCGGGCGTCTTGAGCAGACCGTGGGCGACGTCGATCCGGAACCCGTCGACGCCGCGGCGCAGCCAGAACCGCAGCACGTCGTCGAACGCCTCGCGGACCTCGGGGTTGCGCCAGTTGAGGTCGGGTTGCTCGGGCAGGAACAGGTGCAGGTAGTACTGCCCGGTCGACGGGTCGAGGGTCCAGGCCGGACCGCCGAAGTGGCTGACCCAGTTGTTCGGCGGGCCGCCGTCGGGGGCGGGGTCGCGCCAGACGTACCAGTCGCGCTTCGGGTCGTTCGGGGAACGCCGCGACGCCTCGAACCAGGGGTGCCGGTCCGAGGAGTGGTTCGGGACGAGGTCGATCACCACCCGCAGGCCGAGCTCGTGGGCCCGGACGACGAAGCGGTCGAAGGCGTCGAGATCGCCGAAGGTCGGATCCACGTCGCAGTAGTCGGCGACGTCGTAGCCGAAGTCGGCCTGGGGCGACGGGTAGAACGGCGTGACCCACACGATGTCGACGCCGAGCCAGGCCAGGTGGTCGAGCCGGTCCGTCAGGCCGTGGAAGTCACCGATGCCGTCACCGTCGCCGTCGGCGACCGACCGGATGTACACCTCGTACCCGACCGCACCGGTCCACCACGGCCTCGTCCCCGTCATGGCGCGCGGCTACCCGAGGCTGAACAGCTTCGCCGGGGTCTCCGCCGGCGAGGCGTCCGGGTGGTTCTCGCCGGACAGCCAGTGCCGCCGGCAGCGCAGCTCGTAGGTCACCTCGGGGGCGCGGGTGGCGTCGTCGACCACCTGCAGCTCGCCCTCGTAGACCTGCTGCCCGTCGACGAGCCGGGCGTTGTGGGTGGCGCGTCGGCCGCACCAGCAGCGGGCCTGCACCCCCAGCTCCTCGCTGTGGTCGGCGAGCTCGAGCAGCCGCTTCGTGCCCGGGAACAGCCGCCCCTGGAAGCTGGTGAGCAGGCCGAACGCGTAGACGTCGGCGTCGAGCTCGTCGACGACGCGGGCGAGCTGCTCCACCTGCTCGGGCGTGTAGAACTGCGCCTCGTCGCACACGAGGTAGTGGAGCCGCTCGTAGCGGTCGAGGATCGACCGGGCGAGCTGGAACAGGTCGACGTGCGGGTGGACCTCCATCGCCTCGGCGGAGACACCGAGCGCGCTCGAGACGCGGGCGCCCTTGCGATCGAGCTGGGAGCAGAGCACGCCGACGAACCCGCGCCGCTGGAGGTTGTGGTGGATCTGGAGCGCCGTCGTGCTCTTGCCGGACCCCATGGTCCCGAACGAGAAGCGCAGCTCCGCCATGGCTGCTCTGTCTAGCAAGTCCGCCGGTCGCGAGCCTCGTCGGTGGGTACGCTGCCGCCGGCGGGAGGAGGCCCTGCGGATGATCGACGACCTGGCGGACCGACTGGCGCAGCTGTTGCCCAGCGACCTCCCGTACTGCTCGGCACGCGCCGTCGAGGAACGCTCGGAGCATCTGTCCGTGCGCCAGGGCGTGGTCGAGCCGGTGCGGACCGCGCTCGACGCCGGGGTCATGGTGACCGTCTGGGACGGCGGCGGCTCGGGGTACGCGGCCACCAGCGACCTGTCCGATGCGGGGGTGCTCGCCGCGATCGAGGAGGCACGCCGGTGGGCCCGGCACACGGCAGGGATCGCGGTGCTCGCCACGCCCCCGCTCGGCCATCCCACCGGCTCCTACGCGTCACCGATCGAGCAGGACTGGGCGTCCATCCCGCTCGCCGACCGCCTCGACCTGTTGCGGCAGCAGGCCGAGGCGCTCGCCGTGGACGGCCGCATCGTCGACTGGTCGGCGTGGCTCTCCCTCGTCGACGTCGACTCGGTCACCGTCACCAACGGCGGCGGTCGCGTGGTGCAACGGTTCCGGCACGTGCTCCCGGGCCTGCGCGCCACGGCGAACGAGGGCGCCAACACCCAGACCCGGACCTTCGGCGGCGGGGCGTTCTGCGGACAGGGCGGCGTGGAGGTCCTCGACCGGTTCGGCTTCGCCGACGCCGCCGCCCGGATCGGCGCGGAGGCGGTCGAGCTGCTGCTCTCGCCCAACTGCCCCACCGGCACGATGGACCTCCTCCTCGCCCCCGACCAGATGGTGCTGCAGATCCACGAGTCGATCGGCCACCCGCTCGAGCTCGACCGCATCCTCGGCGACGAGCGGAACTACGCGGGCACGAGCTTCGTCACCCCGGACATGTTCGGGACCTACCGCTACGGCTCCGAGCTCCTGAACGTCACCTTCGACCCCACCGTCCCCGGCCAGCTCGCCTCCTACGCCTTCGACGACGACGGCACGCCCGCCACCCGCGAGGTCCTGATCCGCGACGGCATCCTCGAGCGACCCCTCGGCGGCACGGTCAGCCAGGCCCGCAGCGGCGTCCCCGGCGTGGCGAACGCCCGCGCCTGTGCGTGGAACCGGCCCCCGATCGACCGCATGGCGAACCTGAACGTGGAGCCGGGGACCGCCACGTTCGACGAGTTGGTCGCGTCGGTGGAGCGTGGCGTCCTCATGGAGACCAACAACTCCTGGTCCATCGACGACAGCCGCAACAAGTTCCAGTTCGGGTGCGAGCGGGCGCGGCTGATCACCGACGGCGAGCTCGGCCGGGTGGTCCGCAACCCCGGCTACCGGGGCGTGTCCGCCACGTTCTGGCGGAGCCTGAAGGGTGTGGGCGGGCCGGAGACGGTCACGGTGATGGGCACGCCGAACTGCGGCAAGGGGGAGCCGAACCAGGCGATCCTCGTCGGACACGCCTCCCCCGCGTGCCTGTTCGCCGACGTCGCCGTGTTCGGCGGCGAGTGATGCAGGCCGAGCGCGAGCACCTCGATGCGCTGGTCGGCCGGCTCACCGGTGCGCTGCGCGGCGCCGAGGTCCTGACCACCTCGTACCGCGGCGAGGCCTCCCAGTTCGTCCGGTTCAACGGGGCGAGGATCCGTCAGGCCGGTTCGGTCCGCCAGGGGGAGCTCACCGTGGAGCTCGTCGACGGGCGGCGCCACGCGTCCGCCGCGGTCACGGTCGCCGGTGACGCGTCCATCGACCACCCCCGGCTCGACCGCGTGCTCGCCGATCTCCGCGCGCAGGTGGCGGTGGTCCCCGAGGACCCGTACCTGCTCCTCGCCGAGGGCCAGCCTTCAACGGAACGCATCGGCCGGGGTGCCCTCCCCGCGCCCGACGACGCGATCCATGCGGTCCTCGCCGCGGCTGCGGGCCGGGACCTCGCCGGGGTCTACGCCGCCGGCACCACCACCGCAGGGTTCGCGAGCTCCACAGGCCAGCGGAACTGGTTCGAGAGTGCCACGTTCAACCTCGACTGGTCGTTCCACCTGCACGCAGACAAGGCGGTCAAGAACCTCTACGCCGGCACCGTCTGGGACCCAGCGTCGTTCGCCCGCAAGGTCGACTGGTCGCTCCGCCAGCTCGAGGTGCTGGCCCGGCCGCCGCTGGAGCTGCGCCCCGACGACTACCGCACCTACCTCGCACCCGCAGCGGTGCGCGAGCTCGTCGAGATGCTCGCCTGGGGCGGGTTCGGCATCCGCGACCAGCGCACCCGCCAGACACCGCTCCTGCGGATGCACGCGGAGGGCGCAGCCTTCGCCCCCGGCGTCCGGATCGTGGAGGACACCGCCGGCGGGGCGGCGCCGGACTTCCAGGAGCAGGGCTTCGTGAAGCCGCCCGAGGTGGTGCTGATCGACGGCGGCCGGCCCGTGGACCTGCTGGTGTCCCCACGCTCGGCACAGGAGTACGGCGTGCCCACCAACGGCGCCGCCGAGCACGAGGCGCCCGAGTCCGTGGCCATGGCCCCTGGGCACATCCCCGCCGACGGGGTCCTCGACGCGCTCGGCACCGGGCTCCACGTCGGCAACCTCTGGTACCTCAACTTCTCCGACCGGGCCGCCTGCCGCACCACCGGCATGACCCGCTTCGCCACGTTCTGGGTGGACGGCGGCGAGGTGGTGGCGCCCGTCAACGTGCTGCGCTTCGACGACACCGCCTTCCACCTCCTCGGCGACCACCTCGTCGGGCTCACCGACGAGGCCGAGCTGCTGCTCGACCCATCCACCTACGGGCACCGGTCCACCGCCAGTGCCCGGCTGCCGGGCGCGTTGGTCGAGGCCATGCGCTTCACCCTGTGAGCAGCCGCGCCCCCGCCACCGACCTGATCGCCGCCGTCGGATTCGGCCTCGCCACCCTCGCCGCCGCGAGCCTCGGGGGGCTGGCCACCGCGAACGCCGTCGAAGGCTGGTACCGCACGCTGGAGAAGCCGTCGTGGAACCCACCCGACGCCACGTTCGGGATCGTCTGGACCGCGCTCTACGTGATGATCGCCGTCGCCGGGTGGCTCGCCTGGCGGGCGGACGGCCTCCCGACGGTCGTCCCGTGGGCGGTGCAGCTCGTGCTGAACGCAGGGTGGGCCTACGTGTTCTTCGGGCTGCGCCGGCCCGGGTGGGCGCTGGTCGAGATCCTCGTGCTGCTCGCCGCCATCGTCTGGACGCTCGTGGTCGCATGGCGGGCGGACCGGACGGCCGGCCTCCTGCTCGTCCCCTACCTCGCCTGGGTGGCCTTCGCCGCAGTCCTCAACGCCGCGATCGTCCGGCTGAACCCGTGATGCGCACGGGCCGACGACGGGGGTGACGAGGCGCTCGCCGTGGGCGAAGCCCGAGAACGCACCGTCGAAGGTGGGCTCACCACCGCGATCCCCGAGGGCACGCGCCTGCTCGGCATCACGATCGAGGACGGCATCGCCTCGGTCGACCTGTCGATGACCGCCCACGTCGCGCAGGTCGTGTTCACGATGACCCAGTTCGCCCAGGTCGACGAACCGCTCGGCCGGGACGTCCGGGAGATCCCCGTCCGGGTCGGGTGAGCCCCAGCGCGCCTGTGCCATGGTGATCCTGTGCGCATCGGGCTCATCACCGACACCCACATGCCGTCCACGGTCAAGGAGCTGTGGCCGGAGGTGCACGAGGTCTTCGCCGGCGTCGACCTGATCTGGCACGGCGGCGACATCGTCCGGTCGGTCGTGCTCGACCAACTCGAGGCGATCGCCCCCACCTTCGCCGCTCGTGGCAACAACGACGAGGGCCTGAAGGACCCTCGCATCGCCCGCTCCCAATGGCTCGAGGTCGAGAGCCTGAAGCTGGCGATGGTCCACGACATGGAACCGGAGGACCGGCCGATCGCCGAGCTGCGCGACCGCTACCTCGGCGGGCGCCATGCCGACGTGATGATCACCGGGCACACCCACCGCGAGCGCATGGACTTCCGCGACGGCGTGCTCCAGATCAACACCGGCAGCGCCACCCACCCCCACCTGTACTCGGCCCGTCTCGGCACCGTCGGGATCGTCGAGGTCGACGCCTCGGGGCTCAGAGCCGAGATCGTCCGCCTCGGCGAGCACGAGGGCCTGCGCAACCCGGGCGTCGCCCACCGCTTCGACGGCGAGCGGGTGCACCGCCTGGAGTGACCTGCAAGGCTCGACGCATGGCCGTGCGCTCGCTGCTCGAGATCGTCGTGGACTGCAGGGACCCGGCGACGCTCGCCGGGTTCTGGGGCGCCGTGTTCGGTACCCCCGCCCAGGTCCGGGATCCGTCCTGGGCGTGGATCGAGTCGCCGGCGACCCGGACGCGGATCGCGTTCCAGCGCGTCCCCGAAGCGAAGGTGGTCAAGAACCGGGTGCACCTCGACGTGGAGGTCGATGACATCCCCGCCGAACGGGACCGCCTGCTCGGTCTCGGCGCCGTGGCGGTCGGCGAGGAGGTCGAGGACGAGCTCGGCCCGTTCCAGGTCATGCTCGATCCCGAGGGCAACGAGTTCTGCCTGGTGCGCTGATCATGGATGACATCGATGGACCGTCGGTCTGATTCCGTGTAGCTGCGACGAACCGGAGGCCCGCCCGTCAGCCCGAGCCGGGATCTCCGAGCAGGGTCCGGGCGCGTTCCAGGACGGCGACGATCGTGTCGACCTCCTGGGCACCCGGGATGGCGTAGCGGTCCTCGATCACGAAGGCGGGGACGCCGGTGACCTGCCGTTCGATCGCGCCGCGGAGGTCCTCGGCGACCTCGGACCGGTAGGCCCCGGAGGCCAGCACCTCGGCAGCGGCCGTGGCGTCGAGCCCCGCTGCTGCCGCCAGCCCGGCCAGGGTCCCGTGGTCGGCCACGTTCGCGCCCTGCTCGAAGTAGGCGCGGAACAGGCCCTCGGCCAGCGCGCCCTGACCGGCCGGTCCGCCCGTCTCCCACGCCCAGGCGAGGAGCCGGTGGGCGTCGAGGGTCCCGACGCGCAGCGCCCGGTCGAAGCGGTAGTCGATGCCCTCAGCTGCGCCCAGCGCGGTGAGCCGGGCGGTCATCCCGTCGAAGGCCCCGGTGCCGTACTTGCGCTCGATGGCGTCACGCAGGTCGCCGGGCTCGGGGCCGGCGGTGGGGTCGAGCTGGAAGGCGCGCCAGCGCACCTCGAGCTCCTCGCCCCAGGGGAGGCGGGCCACCGCGGCTTCGAAGCGTCGCTTCCCCAGGAAGCACCAGGGGCAGATGACGTCGGACCAGATGTCGATGCGCACGAGGCCTCCGGTCTCAGAGATCCGGCAGGGTCTTGGGGATGAGGTCGCCGGACGCGTCGCCGTCGACCTCGAGCAGCTTGCCCGTCACCCACGCCGCCGCGGGCGACACCAGGTAGAGCACGGCGGCGGCGATGTCGTCGGGCTCGCCGTTGCGGCGCATCGGGGTGCGTTCGAGCATCGTGGCCCGCAGCTCGCCGCCGAGGTGGTCCAGGTACTGCCGCAGCGCGTCGGTCTCGACGGCGCCGGGCAGCACGGCGTTGACCCGGATGCGGGGCGCGAGGTCGGCCGACATCATGCGGGTCATGTGGGCGAGCGCCGCCTTGGTGGTGCCGTGGACGAGCCCGCCGCGGGTGGTGCGGGAGCCGGCCACCGAGCCGATGTTGAGGATGGCCCCGCCGCCCCGGGCGAGCAGGTGCGGCACCGCCAGGCGGCTCAGCTCGAACGGCACCGACACGTTGAACCGGAACGACGCCTCGAGGTGCTCGACCGAGGTGGCGAGGAAGGCGTGGGAGCGGGAGCCGCCGGCGTTGTTGACCACGATGTCGAGGCCGCCGAGCACGGCGACCGTGGCCTCCACCAGCTCGGGCAGCACCGCCGGGTCGCGCAGGTCGGCGGGGAGCACCAACGCCCGTCGGCCGTGCGCCTCCACCTGCTTCGCCACGGCGTCGAGGTCGCTGCGGGTGCGGGCCACCAGCGCGACGTCGGCGCCCGCCTCGGCGAGGGTGGCGGCGATCGCCGCGCCGATCCCCTTCCCCGCCCCCGTCACGATCGCCACCCGATCCGTCACCAGGAACCGCTCGAGCATCACGCCCCCCTTCTCCGTTTGTGCAGTTGTGCGCGGCTTTCGCGCCGAACTGCACAAACGCTCATGCGGTGAAGTCCAGCACGGTCCGGATCACCCGGCCGGACCGGGTGGCGGCCACCGCGTCGGCGAAGCGCTCCAGCGGGTACACCTCGGTGACCTGACCGTCGAGGTCGATCGCGCCCTCCTGTGCCAGGCGGATCATTTCCGGGAAGTCGCGGGCCGGGTCGCAGGCGCCGTTCAGGCTCCCGACGATGCGGCGGCCGCGGAAGATCGGGTCCAGGTCGAACGACACCCGTGCGCCGGCCGGCGGCATGCCCACGAGCGCCGCCGTCCCGCCCGGCCCCGTCATCGCCATGGCCGCCTCGATCGTGCGGACGGTGCCGGCGCACTCGATCACGTGGTCCACGCCGCCCGGCACCAGGTCCCGGACGGCGGCGACCGCGTCGTCGTCGGGCGACAGGATCACCACGTCGGTGGCCCCGAACCGCTGCGACACGTCCCGGCGCGACTCGTGCACGTCGACGGCCACGATCCGGGCCGCGCCGGCGAGCCGCGCCGCCTGCAGCGCGTTCACCCCGATACCACCGATCCCGAGCACCGCCACCGTGTCGCCCGGCTGCACCCGTGCCACGTTGACGACGTTGCCCCAGCCGGTCGAGACCGCACAGCCGAGGAGGGACGCACCGAGCGGTGACAGTTCACCGATCGGGAAGAGCTGCTCCGCCCGCACCACGACGTGCTCGGCCCAGGTGGACGCGTTCGCGTACCGGGTGGTGGGCAGGCCCCGGTAGGTGAAGGCCCGCTCGCCGTGCCCGAACGCCTCGCGGCAGTCCGAGAGGCGGCCGGCGGCACAGGCCCGACACGCCCGGCACGGGGTGATGGTGGCGATGACCGCACGCTCGCCCGATGCGACCCCGGCGACCGACGGGCCGAGGGCGACCACCTCGCACGCCCCTTCGTGCCCGAGCACGATCGGGGTGGGCCGCGGGCTCGCCCCGTCGACCACGTTCAGGTCGCTGTGGCAGATCCCCGACGCCAGCATCCGCACGAGCACCTCGCCGGGACCCGGGTCGCGGACCTCGAGGGCATCGGTGAAGACCAGGTCCGTGCCGTCGAAGACGATGCCGCGCATGGCCGGACGGTAGTGGGGCCGGAAGCCAGCGGCCTACGCTCGGCGTCGGTCGGTGCGCCGTGCGCCGGCAAGGGGAGGCACCGTGGGGGGCACCAACGGTCTGGACGTGACGCGGGACGCAGGCGTGGTCCTGCTCAGGCTCGACCGGCCGGAGCGACGGAACGCGATCGACACGCCGCTGTTCACCGCGCTGCGTGACGAGCTGCGGCGGATCGCCGCCTCGGCGGAGGACCGGGTGGTGGTGATCACCGGCGCCGGCGGCGCCTTCTCGGCCGGCGGCGACCTGAACCCGTCCACCCCGGCGGCGCAGGCGGACGACGCCACCGACCCCGGCCGCACCACGGACCTGCTCCGCGACCCGATCGGCGCTGCCGCCCAGGCCCTGCACGACCTGCCCCAGCCCACCATCGCCGCCGTGGAGGGCGTCGCCGTCGGCGCCGGCGCGAACCTCGCTTTCGGCTGCGACCTGGTCGTCGCTGCGGCCACGGCCCGGTTCGCCGAGGTGTTCGTCCGCCGGGGCCTCTCGCTCGACTTCGGCGGCAGCTGGCTCCTCCCCCGCCTCGTCGGTCTGCAACGGGCGAAGCTGCTCGCCCTCACCGGCGACTGGGTCGACGCCGAGCGCGCCGCCGGGCTCGGGCTCGTGGCCGAGGTCGTCCCCGACGGGGAGGCACTCGCCCGGGCGCTGGCCCTTGCGCATCGCCTGTCGGTGCAGTCCCCCACCGCGATGGCGCACGTGAAGCGGAACCTCGACGCCGCGTTCGGTCGGACGATGGCCGAGGCGCTCGAGGCGGAGGCGGTCTCGCAGGCGGCCTGCAGCGCCAGCCCGGAGTTCCAGGCGCAGCTCGCCGCGTTCCGGGCGGGAGCGGAGAGGAGGACGACGTGACCGCAGCGCGTGTGACGGCGGCGGAGGTCGAGCGGACGGGACGCCGCGTCCACCGCGTCCTCGACGAGCTCGGCGTGCCGGTGGGCGGCGGGATCGCGGTGCTGGCGCGGAACTCCCGGGAGTTCCTGGGCGCGTACCGCGGCGCGGCCTGGTCCGGCCGGTACTGCACGGCCATGTCGTGGCGCTGGACACCGGACGACGTCGACTACGTGACCGGCAACTGCGAGGCGCAGGCCCTGTTCGTCGACGCCGCCTTCCCCGACCTCGCCGCCGCGGCCGCACCCCACGTGCCCGAGCACGCCCGCTTCTCGATCGGCGGAGACCTGCCCGGCTTCCGCCCGTGGTCCGACGTGGAGGCCACGCCGGACGAGCCGCTCACCCCGCCCCTCGCCGGCGCCTCTATGCTCTACACGTCGGGTCCCACCGGACGGCCGAAGGTCGTGAAGCGACCCCTTCCCGTCACCCCTCCGACGAACGTCATGGGTGCAGGTGGGGCGAGGATGCTCACGACGTTCCTCGACGACCCCGCCCTCGCGAGCGAGGCGCCGCACCTGGTCACCTGCCCGCTCTACCACTCCGGCCCGCTCGCCTACTGCGACGGCGCCCTCGTGCTCGGCGCCGACGTCGTGATCATGGACCGCTTCGACCCGGAGGGCTTCCTGGCGCTGGTCGAGGAGCACCGGGTGTCGTCCACGTTCCTCGTGCCGTCGCTGTTCGTCCGGCTCCTCCGCCTGCCCGAGGAGGTGCGCAACCGGTACGACCTGTCGTCGCTGCGCCTGGTCTGCCACGGATCGGCGCCGGTCTCGATCGACGTGAAGCGCCGGATGATCGACTGGTTCGGCCCCGTGCTCTACGAGTTCTACGGCGGCACCGAGGGCGGCGGGCTCGGCATCGACTCCCGCACCTGGCTCGAGCGCCCCGGCTCCGTCGGGAAGTCCTTCAACCCCGGCGTCGAGGTGCTGGTCCTCGACGACGACGGCAACCGGCTCGGCCCGGGCGTGGAGGGCACCGTCTACTTCCGGGACACCACCCAGGCGCCCTTCGCCTACAAGGACGATCCCGAGAAGACGGCGTCGGCGTGGCGCGACGGCGCCTTCACCCTCGGCGACATCGGCGAGCTCGACGAGGACGGGTTCCTCTACCTGCGCGACCGGCGCAGCGACGTGATCATCAGCGGCGGCGTGAACATCTACCCGGCGCAGATCGAGAGCGTCCTGCTGCAGCACGAGGCGGTCGCGGACTGCTGCGTGGTGGGCATCCCCGACGAGGAGTGGGGCGAGCGCGTCCACGCCGTGGTCCAACCGGTCCCCGGCGCCTCGATCGACCCGGCCGGGATCATCGCCCACTGCCGGGACCACCTCGGCGGGTACCAGGTGCCCCGCAGCGCCGAGCTCGTCGACGAGCTCCCCCGCACCGAGACCGGCAAGCTCGCCCGCCGGCTCATCCGCGACCGCTTCTGGGAAGGCCGCGACCGCCGCATCTGACCCCCCCCCTCCGTTCTGGCGTTGTTCCTGAACCTGGGCGGTGCAGGAACAACGCCGAATCGGGGGGGTGGCAGACCTCGGCCGATCGGCTCAGGCGACGGTGCGGGGCAGGTCCGCCGACCGGATCTCCTCGATGAACGGGTACCGCAGCGGCGTGATGAGGTCGAAGGGGGCCTCGAGGACGATCGTGGCATCGGGGTGGTGCGGTGCCCGCTCCCGAAGCGCCGCGGTCAGCGCCGCGCCATCACCCTCGACGAACACCAGCTCCTGGCGCAGCCCTTCGCGGTTCAGCGACGCGTACGACGCCACCCCGTGCACCCCGACGATCCCGAGCGCGCTCGCCGCCCACTCGTCCCGGTACCAGGCGTCGAGGGCGTCGTCGTTGCGGCGCTGCACCACGATCACGCCGGTGTGGCCGACGAACGGCACGTCGATCGGCTGCAACGTGCCCGCAGGGTCGGCGGCGCACCACGACAGGCGCAGCACGTCACCCTCGCGGACCGCCTTCTTCTCGGCGGGGAAGACCATCCGACCGCCGGCGTACATCTGCGTGAGGAGCGTGGACATGTCGTCGAACGCCGCAGCCGGGTCCCCGCACAGCGCGTAGGTGGTGATGAACAGGGCGCGGTCGCCGGCGAAGCCCGACGTCGGGTCGACCCGACGGGCGGCGAGCAGCGCCGGCGGCGAGACGTAGCGGCGGCCGAGCATCACGCCGGGCATCGACACGTTCGGGGGCACGTGCTCGAGGTCGTACCAGCGGTTCCACTCCTCGAGCGCGTCCATGTCGCAGTCGAGGGCGGCGAAGATCAGTCCGGTGGGTTCCACGGCGCGGGAATCTACGCCGCCCCCGGCGGCCGAGCAGCCCCAGCCGCCCCCGGCGGCCGAGCAGCCCCAGCCGCCCCCGGCGGCCGAGCAGCCCCAGCCGCCCCCGGCGGCCGGAAGGGTCAGCGGCCCTGGAAGGTGGGCGGGCGACGCTCCATGTACGCGGTCATCGCCTCGCGCATGTCCTCGGTGCCGGTGTTGACGCTCTGGGCCAGCGCCTCGAGCTCGAGGGCGTGGGCGAGCGACGAGGTCGCCGCGTGGTCGAGCGCCCGCTTGGTCATCGACAGGGCGACGGGCGGCCCCGACGCGATCGTGTCGGCGACCGCGTCGACCGCCGCGTCCAACTCGTCGGCGGCGACGACGGCGTTGACGAACCCGAGGCTCAGGGCCTCGGCGGCGCCGATCATCCTGGCGGTGAAGGCGATCTCCTTGGCCACGTGGACCCCGACGCGCTGGCGGAGCAGCCACGAGGTGCCGAAGTCGAGGCTCAGCCCGCGCTTCGCGAAGATCGCCGAGAACCGGGCCCGGTCCGAGCACCAGGTCAGGTCGGCCGCTAGGGCGAGGCCGAGGCCCGCGCCGACGCACAGCCCGTCGACCTTGGCGATCACCGGCACGGGGCAGCCGTGGATGGCGAGGACGGCGTCGCCCAGCACCCGCATGGCGTCGACGATGTGCCCGGGTGGCGCGTCGTTCTCGATCTCGGGCCTGCCGCCGAGGTCGGCACCGGTGCAGAAGTCGCCGCCCGCGCCGGTGAGCACCACGCACCGGGCACCGGACGAACCGGCCCGTCGGAAGATCTCGCCGAGGGAGACCCACATGTCGCCGGTGCAGGCGTTCTTCGACGGCGGGTTGTCGATCGTCACCGTCGCCACGAACCCCTCCGTCTCGACGCGGATCTTGGGGTGGGGCGACGTGATGCGGATCGACATGGCGAGATCTCTAGACATCTCCCGCGCCGGTGTCAAGCGCCCCACGCTTCCACGCCCCCGAGGACGGCGTGCGAGGATGCGGCACCGACCCGACGACACCTCGGTGGTGACCGCGATGCCCGAGTTCGAGACCCTCCTGTACGACGAGCGCGGCGGGGTGGCCTACATCACCCTGAACCGCCCCCAGGCGCTCAACTCCTTCAACAACACGATGCGCGCCGAGATCAAGGGCCTGTGGCGCTCCCTGCGGGCCAACGACGACGTGCGCTGCGTCGTCCTGACCGGCGCCGGCGAGCGGGCCTTCTGCGTGGGCGTCGACCGCAACGCCGAGGACACCTACGTCGTGTTCGAGCGGGACACCTTCTACGGCACCTCGAACAACTACATGTACGACGACCCGGGCGAGGACGTCGGCCCCAAGGCGAACGACCTCTGGAAGCCGGTCATCTGCGCGGTCAACGGCATGGCCTGCGGCGGCGCGTTCTACATGATCGCCGAGTCCGACATCATCATCGCGGCGGAGCACGCCACCTTCTTCGACCCCCACGTCACCTACGGCCAGGCGGCGGTCTACGAGCCGATCAAGCTGCTCCAGCACATCGGGCTCGGCCAGGTGCTGCGGATCATGCTGCTCGGGGCCCACGAGCGGGTCAGCGCCGAGACCGCCCTGCAGATCGGGCTGATCACCCAGATCTGCCCGCCGGACGAGCTCCAGGCCACGGCCGAGTGGCTCGCCAACGCCGTCGCCAGCCTGCCGGCGAACGTCTCGTCGGGCACGCTGCGCGCCATCTGGGCGGGCAACGACATGGGCCGGCTCGACGCCCTGTCGATGGTGACGTCGATCCTCTCGACGGCCACCGACAAGGACGTCATGCGGGCCGGCAACGAGGCCTTCTCGAACCAGCCCCGCATCACCCCGCGGATCCGCTGACCCCGCTGCTCCTGTCGAGCGGCGCGCAGCGACCGGTCAGGGCAGCGGGTCGAGGACCCCGGGATCGAAGCCGAACAGCCCGATTGCGTTGCCGCTCAGCACCGCGGCCGCGTGGTCGGGTGCGACCCCGACGAGCAGCCGCTCGAGCACCTCGTCCGAGCACGGGTACGTGCTCTCGGGGTGCGGGTAGTCGTTGCCCCAGAGCAGGCAGTCGGTGCCCGTGAGGGGGATGTTGTGCAGCGCGACCGCGTCGTCCTGGAAGGTGGCGTGGACCTGGGTGCGGACGTAGTGGCTCGGTCGCTCCGCCAGCACCGGCTTGGACCAGTGGCGGTGGGCCTCGTAGTACTCGTCGAGCGTGCTGTTCGCCCACGCGATCCAGCCGGCGTTCACCTCGACGAGGACCACGTGCAGCGACGGGTGCCGCTCGAGGATGCCGCCGCACGCGAGCAGCGCCGCGGCCCGGGGTGCCATCGACTGGGTGGCGAGCAGGTTCGCCGTGGGGCTCCCCCACCCCCGGTACCAGAGCATGTCGTGGCCCGTCCCCTGATGCATGGCCGCAGGCTTCCCGGTGGCGGCGATGGCCGACCAGAGCGGCTCCCACTGGGGCAGGTTCCAGCTCGGCGTCCCCACCAGGGGCAGCAGCAGCGCGGCGACGGAGGGGTGCGCCGCCATCCGCTCCACCTCGGCGATGGCCATGGCGACGTCCCAGGTCGGGATCATGGCCGCCACCTTGATCCGCCGGTCGCCGCCGAGGCGCTCCAGGATCCAGTCGTTGTAGACGACGCACGACGCCTGACCCACGACGGGATCGCTGATGTTCCAGGCGTAGAGACCGATCGTGGGGTAGATCACCTCGGCCCGCACGTTGTCGGTCCGCAGCATCTCGAGACGGACATCGATCGACGCGGCCGCGACCCGTTCCTCCTCCTTGGCGCGCGCCTCCTCGGCGCTCATCCCGGACCAGCCGATCTCGGTGCCGTCGACCACGAGGGTCCAGGCGCCGTCGGCGTCGGCCTCGATCCGCCTGGGCGCGCGGTCCCGCAGCGACCGATCCATGCGCTCGAACCACAGGTCGTGCGGCTCGTCGACGTGGGCGTCCGACGAGATCTTGGGCAGGGCTCGCACGTCCATCACGGGCTCCACGGGTTGCCGTAGCGGTCACGGTGGGTCTTGCCCTCCACCGGGTCCCGACGGGACGGACCGAGGGGCCGGGCGGGGTGGCCCACGGGCACCACGGCGATCGGCACGATCTCCGCGGGGAGGCCGACGAGCGCCCCGAGGGCCTCGGCGCGGATGGTGGCGATCGTGGTGAGGCAGGAGCCGAGCCCGAGCGCGGTGGCGGCGACCATCAGGTTCTGCACGGCGGGGAGGACCGACGAGGGGAGCGTGGACCGGTCCGTGACCGTGCTGTCGCCGCACACCACGACCAGCACGGGCGCAGCGGCGATGGTGCCCTCCCCGAGGCCGCGGTCGACGTCCCGGAACAGACCGGGGGCCACGCGGCGCTCGGTGTGGCGGCGGCCGCCCGCCTCCCAGAGCTCCCGCATCAGCTCGCCGATCGCGGCCCGCGTGTCGGGGTCACGGACGACGACGAACCGCCAGGGTTGCGTGTTCTCCGCGCTCGGCGCACGGCTCGCGGCGCGCAGCAGGGTGAGCACCGTGTCGTCGTCGACCGGCGCATCGGTGAAGGAACGGCAGGCCCGCTGCCGCGCCAGGACCTCGAGGACCTCGTGCGCGGCCAGGGGGTCGATCTGGTCGGGCACGGGCTCAGCCTCCCCGCCGTCGGAGCGCCAGCCCGTCGAAGGTGGCTGCGTCCCGCCAGGCCCGCAACCGGTCGGCGTACTCGGTGGGACCGCCGAAGAAGAAGCTCCCCTGCTGCTCGCGGGGCCCAGCCGTGCCCTCGCTGTTGTAGTAGCCGGGGGTGCAGGTGCGGGCGGAGTCCGAGGTCCCCTGGTTCCGGGCGAGGATCTCCGCCACCCACGCCGCCTCGGCCTCGGCGGTCGCCTCGAGCTCGTCCACCCCGTCGGCGAGGGCCCGGGCGATCACCCACGCCACATGGGAGGCCTGCACCTCGAGGAGGTAGGGGAAGTTCACGGTGAACCCGGACTGGGCGATGCTCAGCACGAAGGCGTTCGGGAAGCCGTGGACGTGGAGCCCGTGGAGGCTCCGGACCCCGTCGGCCCAGGCCTCGCTGAGCGTGCGACCGCCCCGCCCGTGCAGCTCGAACCCGGCCCGGCGGCGGTAGTCGGTGTTGACCTCGAACCCGGTGGCGAAGATCAGGCAGTCGAGCTCGTACTCCACCCCGGCCACCACCACCCCCCGTTCGGTGATGTGGTCGACGCCCTTGCCCGCCGTGTCGACGAGGGTGACGTTCGGGAGGTTGAACGTCTGCAGGTACTCGTCGTGGAAGCAGGGCCGCTTGCAGAACTGCCGGTACCAGGGCTTCAGCGCCTCGGCGGCGTCGCGTTGGCCTACTGTTGCGTCGACGCGCGCGCGAATCTCGTTCATCTTCTGGAAGTCGGCGATTTCCGCACGCAGCGCCAATTCCTCGACGTCCACGTTCGAGCC